>NZ_JBDPGY010000010.1:0-186446 GCF_039841815.1 Ruminococcus sp. 1001136sp1
TATCAAGCGGAGTGTAGTAAAAATCTATTTACTATCATTATGAGTTTAAAAACGTAGACAGTAAAGCTACCCAAGATTTAAGCGCTTACTAGGTAAAAGCATTTTCTAGATAGACATGATTGCATTATAAAAATTAGAACAATTTATTTATTACATTTTTTATGCTGTCATCATCTGCGTTTGCTTGTTTCAGAACCATAGTATATATCAGTGCTCTAGCGACTTCATATAAAACCACATGAAGCGGCTCTATTTCTTTTGGATTACCATGTGCAATTCCATTTCTGAACTCAGCGAACTTTTTACCAGCCTCACTTACCGAAGGAAACTCAACTTTGTTTGCTCTACTCATTTTGTCAACTACAGGTTGAATATATTCCAAGTTATTTGTCAATGCATTTTTATATTTTTCAGCAAGACTATAATCTATCTTCGACAATGCCTCTTTTACTTTTTCACAATATCCATTCATTTTTTTCTTTTTGGTTTGTGATAAATTTTTCACAAGACTATTATACTCATTATCAACCTTTCCAAAATATAATTTTTTGAATTCCTCCGATGTTAATTTGTTCTCTTTAATTGCTATAAATAGCATTTCCAACTCATCTGCAGAATTTTGAAAAACTTCATATACATCAGCATATAAATTATTATCTTCCTTTTTGGTTGGGTACAAACGATCATATTCACTCTCTAAACTTAACGCACAAGCTAAAAATTTTTCATATGATACCGTCAATGCTTCTTTTGAATTCTTTGGGATGTAAAAATTATCATATATTTTTTGATTTCGTCTTAGCGCTACAGTCTTAAATAATTCAGGCAAATAAGATTTGCAATCTTGAGATATAATCGAAGTATTTTCATTTCTATCATAATCATCATCATTTTCGGAATTAATATAAACTGTAGCACTTGTACGAAATTTATCATTTTCTTTGATCTGAAGCGTTATTTTTTCAAAATATATATTTCTACAGAAATTTAAAAAGCAAAAGAAATCATATACCATCAAATATATTTGTGGAAGCCTTTTTATATTCACTGCCTTTTGAAATTCTAATGTAAACTTAGGTATTGCATCACCCATTGAAGTTTCAGCATATTTTAAATTGTGCCAAAAGCTAAAATTAACACCTATATTAATTCTGTCTGAATTGATAACTACTTGAGATGATATATTTATATCCTCCCACTTTTTCGGTGTAATTGACTTCATTCGTTCTGAAATATCAAATCCACTTTCTGATATAAAGGCCCTTCCCGGGCCTGCAAATACATTAACCGGCTTACCTTCAAAACAAATACGATCAAACTTTGTTATTCCGGAATATAAGCCAGTATTGCAATCTGATATCACCAATGCTTTATACCCAAGGCTATTATTGTTATAACGGCATCCTACAAATGCAACTTCTCTATTTCCTGTAGTTGCTCCCTTTATTACTTCTTTTTCTCTAATTTCACCAGGTATTAAGCATGCATATGTATTATTAGGAATTAAATGTACCTTCTTATCTTTTAAATGATATGGGATTACCTTTCTGTCAATTCGAATATGTCCTGTATGTTCCATTCAAATTCTCCTTTTTATTATCATATAAATTAGATAATTGCATATCTTTTCTAGAACACCTGATACCATAGCTGGAAACTTTTACTTGCTTTATCCGCTCTCTAAAGCAATACTCACATTAACGAAACTTATATGCAAAATCCTTTAATTTTGTAACCTATTATACATTTTCCAAATTCAAATACTTGCACACAGAATTAGCAACATACCAGAACATAACTGGAGGAATTGCATTTCCCAAAGCTCGATATTGAGCAGTCTCACTTCCTACCAATTTAAAGTTCTCTGGAAAGCTCTGAATTCGTGCAACCTCTCTTGGGGTAAATCTTCTATATCTCTCGCCTATTTTTAGCACAGGATCTGTACTATTTAATGAAACTTTTGCCAAATGTGCTCCTACTGTATTACAAGGCTTCTCTATGTCTTGAGCTCTCCCCTTGTTCATAAACTCACGTTTTCTCATCATTCCTGCAACAGCTCTTTCGCTAAAGAAATATTTTTCATCCACTGTTTTTTCAATTACTGAACTAAGTGGCTCATATAAATCTTCTTTCTTCAATGCAATATCTGGAAAAGAGAACTGGATGTTCAAATCCTTTCTAAAGCCAACAATAATGACCCTCTCCCTTTTCTGCGGAACCCCATACTCAGCTGCGTTAAGTATGGAGTATGTTACATCATATCCACTTTTCTCAAACTCTTCCATTATAAGTGGAAATGCACTTCTCTTATTCGCAGTAAGTAACCCTTTAACATTCTCTGCAATAAAACATTTAGGTTGCTTTTCTCTAAGAATTCTGCACATTTCAAAAAATAACTTCCCACGTTCATCTTTCACGCCTAACCGCTTTGGATTCTGTGCTACTATCGAAAACGATTGACAAGGGAATCCCCCCGTTAAAATATCAAAATCCGGAATTTCTTCTGATTTTACCTCTCGAATATCTCTATTGTCTGGTTTTATTCCAAAGTTTTCCTCAAAAATATTACAGGCATTGTCATCAATATCATTTGCATACACAATTTCCATATTGTTTGTATTATACTTTTGACCAAGAAAATCAAAGCCACCAAGCAATCCTACATCGGTACCTCCGCATCCGCAAAATAATGATGCAACTTTTAATTTGTCCATGTTAACAACTCCTCAAATTGACCTACCTTGGACGGATTGAAAGTAATATCCGCACCATCGCTAGGTATCATATCAATCAAATCTTTCTTATACAAACCTACAGGATCTTGCAGTAAAAATAACTTTCTATCATTCTTACTAAGAAGCAGTCTGTATACGTAGTATCTGTCATGAGTGCTACTTGCAGTATTCCACTCATTTTTGGTAAGATGAATTCTGTTAAAATGCAATGGTTTTGAACTAATGGTAGTTTTTACTTCAATGTATCTCTTTCGTTCATCCAATTCAACAGAACTTATATCATACCCAACAGCAAACTGTGTAGGGATGCGTTTTATCAAATGAATCAAATCTTCACGACCACCAGTCTTAATACGCATACATTCATGACCATGCACAAGACTTTCACCGATATCTCCAATGTCCTTTGTTGTAAATCCGTCATAATATGTAGCAATTCTCTTTTCAAGAACATTTTCTCTTTCAATGAGATCAGCAAGACCTCCAATGCTATCAGTTGTAGTATTCTCCTTAAGTTTCTTTAACTCATCTTCATCAGATGCAATATACGCCAAAATATCAGTTGAAAAATCAGTCTCTTCAATATCTCGGTTAACATATGAGAACCAACTGTTAACACACTTCTTCACAGCATCCAAAGTGCCTGCCTTCTTCTCAATCATCTCATCATACCCACCGAACCATTCTGTGGATTCGATAAATTTGATAATGGCCTCTTCTTCCAGGGTATTAAGATAATAGGTATAACTATCATAAGTTTTAAGAAGGTTAGCAATCTCCATATAATCAAGGATGTCTCCAGCATAACGAACAACGTCTCCCGTCTGATCATATTCCACTTTATTCTGTCGATTGACAAGTATCCTTTCCCAAGTCTTCTCTACCCCCTCATTATCTCTAGTCACGCGAAGATCATTAAAGATACAATGGCAAGCTTCATATTTTGTAATTCCAACAGAATTACCACCCTCTCGGTTAGCAAATTTCAACATCTTTAAAATATACTGTGCCGGCTTAAAGTGAATTCCATTCTCAATCTGTTCCAATACATTCTTTGGCTTGATATGGGCTCCTGGATACTGAAAATTATATAAAAACACCTTAAAACACTCTACCAAGTCCTCATTAGCAGCCAATTCTTTAGCTCTTCTACCTGGTTTATCTGTTTCGTTTGTATGTTCAATAAACCCAAAAAGTGCTGATATCTCTGTTCTCCAGTTATTGATGGTCTTCAGTTCCCTATGGGCATTTCCTGGATATCTATAAATTGCTTCATTTATTTTTTTAATAAATTCATGTGTAGGCTGTTCCCCTACTCTTGTAATTTCTTCCGCCATATAGATCAGCACATTTTCAATATCACCTTTGAAACGAGGTCTGACATGGTGAATTCGAAAATAATATTCTTCTGGAATTTTATATTCACTCATAGATATCCTCCAATTCTTTCTTCAATTTTTCAGCAATTGCCTGTGCCATTAGCGGTGGAACTGCATTTCCAACTTGTCTAAACTGCTGTGTCTTATTTCCTAAGAAAATAAAATCATCTGGAAACGACTGCAATCTTGCACATTCTCTAACTGTTGGCACACGATTATATTTATAATGAAAATGATGTCTATGTCCTGTATCAATCGTAGGTGCAGGTTTGTTACTCGCAAATCGTGTCCATGCTACATGGAAATTCCTTGAATTAATATATTCTTCCGGTAGATCTTTATAATTTCCACCATCAGGTACAAGAGAAATTATTTTTTTTACCTTATCTGAATGAGCTGCTGCAATATGGTTTCTTACAGATGTAGAATTGATTCTCATCAGTTTTTGATACTCATTTCTCGGTTCTGTAGCATATGAAGCATTATCCTCACCCAACTCATCTTCTAATGGTGGAAGATCATCCAGTGCCATACTGCAAGTCACCTTTTCTTCAAAGGGAGTTGGATAATGAAACTCCCCTTTTTTCATTCCAACAAAAACAACTCTTTTTCTATTTTGAGGTACACCATAATCCGCTGCACACAAAATCTTATACTGAATGTTATACCCCATTAATTTAAACTTTTCTATGATACTATCTTTAATCTGCCCCCCAAATAAACCTACTAATCCCGGAACATTCTCAATAACAAATGCCTTAGGCTTTATTTCCTCTACTAAACGAATATAGGAAAGATACAATTTATTTCTCGGATCATCAAACTTTCGAGGTCCAGACAGTGACATTCCCTGGCAAGGTGGTCCTCCTATTATAACATCTATGCTTTTATCCCCTATCAAGGGCTTAATATCTCCTTCATAGGTGATTTTTGTAATATCACCACAAATAGATTTTGCCCCCTTGTGATTAAATTCGAAAGTCTCTAACGCTTTTTTATCATTATCTATTCCTAATAAAACATTAAATCCAGCAGACTCAAACCCATAGGACAGTCCACCTGCACCTGAAAATAAATCTATTACATTCATGTTTCATTCATCCTTCTTTATTATTCTTTGTTCTTCTTGGATCTTCTGGCTTTTCAGCATCCGCTGGTATAGCCCATGCCTCTCCTAGCTTAAAAACACCTGGTATTCTATCTTCCGCACACAATATTTGTACTCTTCTCTGTGAAATATTCCATCGTTTTGAAGCTTGACTTGCTGTAATGTATTTCATTGATATTCCTCCACTAAGGCACAACACATTATTTTATATTATATTCGAAGGGGCGAATACTTTCAAGTATTCATTTACTTACTCTATACTCAATTAAAAGTTCTCACATTTTTATATGCAAATTAATCGAGGACAGTCTGGTTAATATAATCTTTAGCCCCTAAAGTTTCATTTTTAAAGTATCGTAGTATTTGTGTTAAACAGCCATTCATACAAAGCTTAATAGTCGCTTTCCTCGTTACTCAAACAAAATAGGGGGCATAACAGGGGTACAGATTTCATTACTCATCCCATAAGCCCTTGATTTTAAGGCATTTCAGACAAAAGTACAGATTCTGCCATGGCATACGAAACAAACTCTAATCATAATATTTTCTCCTCTCAAAATGCTAAGAAATGCCGAGTTTTGGGGTATTTTGCCCTACTCGACGAGAGCATTTATTTTCATCGTATAGACTACGCTTTTTGCAAAATACTGCAAAACGGAGTAAATCACTTCCATGTGTAGTAGTCAAATTGTAGTCAGTTTAGGGGGTGCAGACTACTGATAAAAATGCGATTTTATCGTCTCTACAAAAAATTCTTAAATGCCTTTTTCATCTTTAGGCAAACATCCAGAATGTACTCAAATTGCTGTGACCAAGTGGTCTGACCATCAAACTTCGCTTCTTTTTCTATAATGATACGACTTGCTTTTCTTTCCGGCAGATGGCATTATACACTGCCTATGACGCCTATATAGATAATTTTGATTCAAACTTATGTTTGCCTTTCATGCCTCTAAAGGAAAGGTATTCCAAAAACACCTAATCAACTTGGACGATTTTTTACTTTTTCCTGCTCTTAAAGAAGACCCTATGCCTGACAAATGACTCCGCTCATCGTCTGATAATGTCTTTCGGCATATGAAACTAACCGTTCTTTTTCTTCTGCTGACATACGAAATCTCAAACATGAATCTTTGCCATCTAATGATGCTTTTCTCAGCATTTCCATCCCTTCCTTACAAATTTCATTTTAATATGAATCAATACAACTACCAATATTTTTATCGTTTTATAGTACTGGACGAGTTACGTATTTTTTATTGTAGCTCTGGACGATATGATGATACGCTTTGTATTATGTAATTAAATTCTTCATTATGCCTTTTTGTCATATATTCTTTAGCCAATTCAAGCACCTTTTCACTATCTAGTCTGAACATTTTTATTGTGTTTTTTGCTTTATTAGTATGGTATGAATCTGCATCTACTTTAGGTATTGGAATAAAACCTTTACTCCCATCTTCAAGAGAAGGAATATCAAAGTATTCTCTCGGATCATCAAAATATGGATGTACTATATTAAACTCCCAGTTACTGTAGTCACCCTCCTTTTTTACAACTGTATCTTTTTGGCCTTTACACTCTGTTGAATTGCAATTATGACATGCATACACAAGATTTTCCGGTAAAAACATACACTCAATATGTTTTACTCGCTTTATCCCTCCTTTAGGAGCTATATGCTCAATTTCGGGATTTCTGGTAGCAAGAGGCAGTTCACAATATGCACACTTTCCGTCCTGTAATTCTTGCAATGCATTTTTCATTATTTCCTTAAATTTATTCACATTCTCGTCATTAATATCCCAAGCACCTGGTTTAATGTAATTATTGTTCAATTTATCTAATAAATCTTGAGGTACTTTATTTGTCGTTACCAATTTTCGTGTGAACATTTCAAAAAGCCCTCCGCCTGCTTTACAATCAAATCCAATGGATCTTCATCATTATAGATATATTTCTTCAATTTATCTGTAAGTCTCTTAACCTCCTCAAAATCTTCTTTCGTCATTTCAGTTTTTTGCATTCCCATCAATAATTTGTGTAAATCGCTTTCAAAATAGTAATTTCTTGTAGTTCTTAAGCCAAACACATTATAAATTATATTTTCTGCTGACCACGCATACGTTGAATACGGTAATAATTCGGCCTCTGGTGCTTTTTCATTTTTCTTTTTCAGTGTAACTACTGATGATGTATCCTCTTGTAAATCAGATACTAAATAGTGCGAATGACTAGCAAGTATAAAATGACATCCTGAATAATTTTTAAATACTTTTTTCAACAATGAAATATATTTTATTTGCCATTCCGGATGTAAACTTATTTCTGGTTCATCTATTAATACCAAAGAATTTTTGCTAATGTTATTCATAATTCCAGACAAAGCAAAAATCATATGTTTTTCACCAGAGCTACAAGATTCAAAATCAATTTTTTCGCCATTCTTATAGAAAAAAATCTGAGAAGGAATAATCTGTCTTCTTTTCAACAAATTACTTACCTTATCACGCCCAATAAACTGCTCCTCAAAAACCTTCTTTTCCTCTTTAGAACAGTCAACTTTAATTTCCTTTACTAAGGCATTCTTTCCTTCTGAACTATTACTAAATGCAATATCTAAAATTTTATCAAAATGTAACACTGACAGTACTGTGCTCATTTCTTTCAGGAGACCATCATTAATTATTTGTGTTACACATTCAATAACACGATCACATACCGAACTCGTGTAAGTAGCGTTACTTGTTTTTCTAACTCCCAAATATTTATAAATACCATCTTCTTGTTTAACATCGTCCACGAATAAAAATTTGTCGTTTACCATAAACGCAACCGCTAAAATGCTCGATGGCAACTTTATATCATGAAAATCTATATCCTCATTATCGCATTTACAAAGAATTTCTCTTCCTGAAATTCTATTGACCTCATACCAATGATTGTCTAAATAGTATTCCACATAAAACTTTTCATACCTAAATCTCGGTTTTCTCTTTGATATCGGCATTTTATCTAAGAAGATAAAAATATCCGCTATAGTTTTAAGCAAAAAACTTTTTCCAGTCCCATTTTCTCCCAAAATCAGTGTAGAAAACGGTTGTTCTTGTTCTTTTTGTTGATTGTCCAAAAAAGTAACATCTAAAACAGTATTTTGATGATTCTCAACTACTATTTTCTTTAACAAAAACATTTTATCATTCTCCCTACAAAAACTTTTTAAATGCCTTTTTCATCTTCAGGCAAACATCCATAATATACTCAAATTGCTGTGACCACGTGGTACGATCATCAAACTTCACTTCTTTTTCTATAATGATGCGGCTTGCTTTTCTTTCCGGCAGCTCCCGCCAGTCAAGAGCAAATCCCATCACTGATTCAGTCTCATCTTTATGTAACAGCAAATTTCTGAAAAGTTCCTTATCATCATTTATGTACAATTCAACATCAATCGCATTTCTTTTTTGGATTTGAGATACTGCGATATGACAAGATGATGATCCAATACTAAAATCCATCCAATGATCTGTCGTTGGTTTTCTCTTATTAAACGCTTTGTTAAATTCTGCGTTCTGAAAGGCATAATCATTGAACGCCTGCCAATATTCCAGTCTCTGCTGCTGTGTTGGATTTGTAGCAGTTGTTTTCTTAATCTCCTTTGTCCAATCATTCGGTCTTTCCACTACTGTAAATGATGGAGCAATATCAGAATCTCCTATCTGGAACAGCTTTATTTCACATAAGAAGAAGCCTATCTTATCATCTGTATGGTTATTAAGCCACTCAACTGCTGCCTTATGTTCCTCTCTTGCATACTTTACTACCCAAATAACCACATCTGCGCCTTTGCCGGATGCATAAGTAATCAATTTTCCAAGATGGTCATGGTCGGTGTCCTCTAATTGATTTTCAATGATAATTTTTCTATCTGTTCCTGTTTCAGATGCATAGATATCAACATTGAAATCTCCGACTGAAGATTCTGTCTCCTCAACAGTAATATCCAATCCTACTGCATCTGCTAATAAATCAATATTCTCTGCTACCCAAGGAGTAAAATTTAATGCTTCGTGTAGCCATATACTCCTTAAATCTGTTATTTCCCTCAACGTACCCAATTTTACCATTGTGCTTTATCCTCCAATCGCAAAGCACCTAACAACATCTCAGATGCTATTGACACCCAACTAATAATAAGAATTTTTGAGGCATCATCAGAATATGTGAGCAGGTAGCTACCTCTGGCAACATACTTATCCTTTATTCTGCTTGACTACTTTTCATCTGGTATATAAATCAGGGACAAGGGCTCGTTTTTGTATTGCCCGTGGTTTTGTGTTCTGTCACCGTATTGAAGGTTTTTCGTCTTTCTTAAGTGACTCCCTTGTGATCTTTTTCATATCAAGGAATGGCAGCCCGGATGATGCGTCTGCTCGACAATCTCCAATATAAGGTGCTGACGGTTCTCATCCCCGATAGCGTTCAGCAGCTTCCGGCATTGTTTAAATTCCGCCTCCAGTTTATGGACCTCTTCGCAAAACAGATTCATGGTATAACCATCTGCTTTATTCAAGCGCTTAAACTGATTATACCATAAATCTATGAACAAAGTTTATCTGTAAAGAAAATTGATACAGAGTTTTTCAAAATCGGTCCATCTGCACCAAAGCATCCTGCCAGCATTTCTCTCCTCCCCGCAGGAACTTCTTTCACCACAAATCATATTCATTTTTATCGAGGACAGTCCGGTTAACAAATTCCAACCCGAAAGCTTTGCTTTTAGGTTGTCGCGGTACACTCGCGCAAAATAGGGGTACAATGGGGGTACAAATACCATTCTCATTCCCCAAAAGCCTTGATTTTAAGGCATTTCAGGCAAAAGTACAGTTTCTGCCGTGACAAGCAAAAGGAAAATATCTGTAGAATGCTTTCCTGAAATTTATGCGAAACATTTAGAATCAAATAACTATAATTGTCTTGCTGTTATAACCAGATAAACTTTTAATACGAATGGATTTATGTTTGAATATACACAACCGAAACATTGACCGGATTATTTTCAGGATACAGCAACAAGAAAAGGAAAACTGTCATTGTAGAAAATTATTATGTTTCCGTATTCCATATTGATACAAAAAACCAATATCATCAGCACACGATTTGAGCAGAAAAAGTCCTATGATCATGAACGAAAATGAGAGCAAAATTTATTAGACGGCACAATATACTATACCTTTCAAATTCCAGTTGCATAATCATATTGCATCCTAAACGTCATCTATTTTTCTTTGTAATACTTATCAAAAAAAGAAGCACTCATACAAGCGCTTCTTCTTACCATATTAGGACTTCGACCAAAAGTTAGTGGGCCACAAAGTGGGCCATTTTTCAAAAAATTACATGAATTTATATAGAGTTTTATCCAAGTCGAAAATCCGCTAAATGCTCTAGCTATCAGCATTTAAAGGCATTTAACAACTTATATGGACATTTATGAAATCGGCCTCATAATAACGATACCTAATTTCATTGCTTTTGCCTATCCTACACCAATTTATGAAAATAAAAAGATCCAGAATTGTGAAATCCCAACCCGACTCACAATCCTGGATTTTTAAATATGTATTGCCTAATTTCCATGTAACTTCCATAAGGCACCTTATCCTCATTCGAATTTTTCTTTTAATTTGAGATACATTTTATACAATTCTTCTTCCTTGCTCTGAGCATCGGAATCTTTTTTGTATTCCTCAAGAACGGCCTGGGATGGTGTCATAACACTACTAAGTGCTTCCTCTGTAGCATGTGTGTACACATTCTCTACACTGATTGCCTTATGCCCCATTTTTAATGCAGTATTCACTACATTTGCATTTTTTGCAGTATTCGCCATGGTATCTGCAGTGTGTCTGAGTGAATGAAGACACAGCCCTTTCATCTGACCGCCTTTAGTGAGATGCACATCTCTGTCAATATTAAGCTTGTCACATAATTCCTTAAAACACACTTCCATAGAAGCATTTGAACGTCTCTTACCATTAGCAAATGTTGGATAGAGCAAGTCATCCGGATTGTCTTTACATTTAAGTCGGGTCTGCTCCATCATATACAATACACATTCCCGACATAGATCCGACATCATTATGAACCTGGCTTCTCCATTCTTGGGAACTTTTGTGTAATATTCTATCCCTTTTTCCTTATCATTATCCTTAAAACGAACAGATCGTGCCTCTACAATATGAATCTTGTTATTCTCTAGATCCACATTGTCATTTCTCAAAGCGGCAAATTCTCCGATTCTAAGCCCTGTTTCCAATAGAAATAATACAACAACCGGATACTGTCCCATATTATTTTTGTAGGCATAATAAAATTTCTGAATGTCTTCTGGCGTGAATACTTCTTTACGATTTTTGATATCATCTTCTCTTTTCTTGTCGTATTCATCAGAAATTTCCTTTTTTATTCTCACCTGGGCAGCATAATTCTCTTTAAGCAAGCTCCGATCAACCAGCCATTTACAACAGCGTTTACATAGCTGCATCGGCAGAAAGCAGGTTTTCTTACTCTTTAATTCTAATATTGTATCAAAATACCGTTCAAATTCCACAGCATTCAGCATATGAAGCTGGTACTTTGATATTGGAAAATCAAAGAAATTCCGGTTCATGTTATTAATATATGTATGATAGCCGCTTCCAGTTATATTGGGCTTTACCTCCGTCTCAATATATTCAGACATATATTCGCCAAAGGTCTTGGCTTTATTAATCTTTGTATCTCTGCCTCTCTCAATTTCCTTCTCCCAGGCGACAAGATCCAGCTTTGCTTTTTCACGGGCTGCCTTTTCTGTTTCTCCCACTCGTTTAATTCTTTTTGGTTTCCCGGTCTTTGGATTAATGTATTTGCTTTGTACTACACATTCATATTTTCCGCTTGGCAGTTTTCTTACATTGCCCTCACCATTTTCTTTTCTGCCCTCATAGTTCTTCGCCATTTACTTCCTCCCCTGTAGCAATTATCACTTTTTTGAATGACAGTGATTTTTCCTTCCAAAAGTGATACCAAAAGGTGATAGTAGGTAAATTATAAAACGCCCCTACCCACAATTCAATTGGTAATATTTACCAATCATCCTTGTGTTTAGGGGCGTTTAATTACTTCTCGCTTGGACACATTAGCTAAAAAATAGCTATTATTTTATTATTTGTTATAGTTAACGATATCGCCGAACTCTGGTTTCAGGGATGCACCGCCTACAAGACCGCCGTCGATGTCTGCCTGAGCAAATAACTCCGGAGCTGTCTTAGCGTTTACAGATCCGCCGTACTGGATGCGGATTGCTGCTGCAGTTGCCTCATCATAGATCTCAGCGATGCAAGCACGGATTCCTGCGCAAACTTCCTGAGCCTGCTCAGTTGTAGCTGTTTTACCAGTTCCGATAGCCCAGATTGGCTCGTAAGCGATAACGGCTGTTTTAGCCTGATCAGCTGTAACATTCTGGAAACCAACTTTAACCTGCTGACGGATGAAATCCATAGTTACGCCCTGCTCTCTCTGATCAAGAGTCTCTCCACAGCACATAATTGGAGTAATTCCATGCTCAAATGCTTTAAGCATTTTTTTGTTTACAGTTTCGCTTGTCTCAGCGAAGTACTCTCTTCTCTCAGAGTGTCCGAGAACTACGTATTTAACACCAGCGTCTGTAAGCATGTTCGGGGAAATCTCGCCTGTGAAAGCACCTTTCTCCTCAAAGTACATGTTCTCAGCACCAACCTGGATGTTGGAGCCTTTTGCAGCCTCAACTACAGGAAGAATATCAATAGCCGGTACGCAGAATACTACGTCGACGTCATCATTAGCTACTAATGGTTTTAAAGTTTCAACTAATTTAACTGCCTCACTTGGAGTCATGTTCATTTTCCAGTTTCCGGCAATAATTTTCTTTCTAGACATTTTATATATCTCCTTTTGTGTGATAAGGAAGTTCGATTCACTAAACGGACATGTCGCCGGCAGGCGACATCACCATATATGAAAGTCAGCTGGTCTGCGCCGTTGGCTTGCTCTCATTAAGTTCCTTCGAACCAAATTCGCACATAATTCAAGCTGCGCTTACAGCTTGCTTTCATTAAGTGCTCTATTTATTTATCGTTAGCTGCTGCTACACCTGGTAACTCTTTTCCTTCAAGGAATTCAAGAGACGCACCGCCACCTGTGGAGATGTGTGTCATCTTGTCACCATAGCCGAGGATGTTAACAGCTGCAGCGGAATCACCACCACCGATGATAGTGGTAGCATCTGTATCAGCAAGAGCTTTGGCAACAGCCTCTGTGCCATGAGCGAAGTTCGGCATTTCGAAACAGCCCATCGGTCCGTTCCAAACAACTGTCTTGGCATCTTTTACAGCGTCAGCGAAAAGTTTCTCTGTCTCTGGTCCGATGTCCATTCCTTCCCATCCATCCGGGATTTCGCCACGTTTTACGACCTGGATGTTGCAGTCGTTGGAGAAGTCATCTCCGATTCTGTTATCTACAGGAAGAAGAAGCTTAACGCCTTTATCTTCTGCTTTCTTCATCATGTCTAATGCATACTGAAGATAATCATCCTCGCAAAGGGATCTTCCGATATGTCCACCCATAGCCTTGGAGAATGTGTAGGACATTCCACCACCGATGATCAGAGTATCTACCTTGTCAAGAAGGTTGTTGATAACAGAAATCTTGCTGGAAACCTTAGCGCCGCCAAGGATAGCTACGAATGGTCTGTCAGGATTGTTTACAGCGTTTCCGAGGAAATCGATTTCTTTCTGCATCAGATATCCAACAACAGCTGTATCTACATATTTGGTAACACCAACGTTAGAGCAATGTGCTCTGTGAGCGGTACCAAATGCATCGTTTACAAATACGTCACAAAGAGAAGCAAGTTCCTTGCTGAATTCATCACCGTTCTTAGTCTCTTCTGCACGATAACGAGTGTTCTCAAGAAGAATGATCTCGCCGTCTTTCATGTCAGCTACTGCTGCTTTTACAGTGTCATCTACAACAACCGGGCTTGGAACGAATTTCACTTCCTGTCCGAGAAGTTCTGTGAGACGTTTTGCAACAGGTGCAAGAGAAAGCTCCGGTTTCGGCTCTCCTTTCGGTTTTCCAAGGTGAGAGCAAAGGATAATCTTTCCACCATCTGCAACAAGCTTCTTGATTGTAGGAAGAGCTGCTACCAGACGGTTCTCATCTGTAATCTTACCGTCCTGCAGAGGTACATTGAAGTCACATCTTACGAGGACTCTTTTGCCTTTTACGTTGATGTCATCAACAGATTTCTTATTCAGCATCTTGTTATGCCTCCTTATAAAATTTAACTTTTTATACAGACAAAAGGGTCCGGTCCTATTCAGACCGGACCCTTCTCTGAGTCTTATTCATATGCTGTCAAGCCATAGCTTGTCAGCATTCGAAAACCCTACTCTGCTTCTGATTAAGCGTTAAGCAGTTTGCCAAAGTGTTTGATTGTACGAACCATCTGGCTTGTGTAGGAGTTCTCATTATCATACCAGGAAACAACCTGAACCTCTGTTGTGCCATTCTCAAGTGGAAGAACCATTGTCTGAGTAGCATCGAACAGAGAACCAAATCTCATACCAACGATATCGCTGGAAACGATCTCATCTTCGTTGTATCCGAAGGACTCGTTAGAAGCTGCTTTCATAGCTGCGTTGATCTGCTCTTTAGTTACATTTCCTTCAACAACTGCTGTAAGGATTGTAGTAGAACCTGTTGGGGTTGGAACACGCTGTGCGGAACCGATCAGTTTGCCGTTCAGTTCTGGGATAACAAGACCGATTGCTTTAGCAGCACCTGTGCTGTTCGGAACGATGTTAACTGCAGCTGCACGGGATCTTCTCAGATCGCCTTTTCTCTGCGGTCCGTCAAGTGTCATCTGATCGCCTGTGTAAGCGTGGATTGTGCACATGATACCGGATTTGATTGCAGCAAGGTCATTAAGTGCTTTAGCCATTGGAGCTAAGCAGTTTGTTGTACAGGAAGCTGCGGAAATGATGTGATCCTCTTTTGTAAGAGTCTCATGGTTTACATTGTAAACGATTGTCTTAAGGTCGTTTCCTGCCGGAGCGGAAATGATAACGTGTTTAGCACCTGCATCGATATGAGCCTGAGCTTTGTCTTTGGATGTATAGAATCCAGTACACTCAAGAACTACGTCTACACCGATCTCTCCCCATGGAAGCTCAGCAGCGTTAGCTTTTGCATAAATTTTGATTTCTTTTCCGTCAACTGTGATGGAATCCTCTCCAGCTACTACTGTATCTGCAAGAGCATATCTTCCCTGAGTTGAATCATATTTTAATAAGTGAGCGAGCATTTTAGGAGATGTTAAGTCGTTGATAGCAACGATTTCAAATCCTTCTGCACCGAACATCTGACGGAATGCAAGACGACCAATACGTCCAAAACCATTAATTGCAACTTTTACTGCCATGATAAATTCCTCCTATGAATTAAATGGTAAAAATTATGTGAGTGCTTCAATCTTTGTGAAAGAAACATCAACCTATAGCGTATTGTACCTAATTCCGAACAAAAATTCAAGCCTATTTTCAAAAAAATAACAGGCAAATTGCCACAAATATTCTCTGATATGATATACTGCTCTCAAATGAGACAATTAAGTCCCTTTTATGACACATTGGCAGCATTTATGCACGTTTTTTCCTTTCTTTTTCGTGTAGGAAGAATTTTTTTCACATGTTCCTTCGCTGTACACTTATCCATAAAATATATCTTTATATTTACAGAAAATATATTTTTAAAATACTTTTCTTGGTTTATAATTTATAAGGAGGTTATTATGAAAATACTTTCCAACTCTCCCGGAGTTTTGTGGGACTGCCACATGCATTCTGAATTTTCCGCAGATTCCGGCACTCCCACTGCGGATATGATCCGCCAGGCCATTGCACTGGGGTTTAAGGGAATCTGCTTTACAGAGCATCTGGATCCAGACTATCCACCAACTCCGGATGACCTGGAATTTGCCCTAGATATTCCCGCCTATTACACTAAACTCAACGAACTGAAAGAGACTTACAAGAATCAGATTCACATCCATTTCGGTATTGAGATCGGTTTGCAGCTTCATCTTAAACAATATTTTCACAATCTTTTAAAAGAATATCCTTTCGATTTCGTGATTGGTTCTTCTCACGTAGTCCACGGTGCTGACCCCTACTACCCGGAATTTTTCCAGGACAGGGACGAGGAAAAGGCTTATCTTGAATATTTTGAATCCATTCTGGAGAATCTGGATGCATTTCATGAAATGGACACTTATGGACATCTGGATTATATTGTCCGCTATGGTCCAAACAAAAACCAGTTTTATTCTTATAAAAAATATCGGAACATTCTGGATGCGATTCTGAAAAAACTGACAGACACAAATGTAGGACTGGAAATCAACACTGGCGGTTATCACTACGGTCTTGGAGAGCCAAACCCATGTACGGATATCATCCGACGTTATAAAGAACTAGGGGGCGAAATCATCACCATTGGTGCTGACGCGCATACGCCGGATAAAATAGGATACGCTTTTGATAGGGCCGCGCAGGTGCTGAAAGAATGTGGATTTAAATATTATACAGTATTTAAAGATCGGAAACCAAACTTTGTAAAACTATAACGAAGCCCTGTTTTTCCATACCCGGCAGAAGCAATCAGCCCGGCTTTTAGAACGTGTTAAAAAAATGCCTCATCGCCATAACAAGCGATGAAGCATTTTTTGCATTTCTTTATAAATTCAGCCTGAAGTATTATTTTTGATTACCACTCAAGACCAGGTCAGTCATTATTTCTGCACTTTCTCCAAAAACAGAGAAATAATTCCTTTCTTTTCCTTCTCATGTGCCTTGTTATACAAAGATCTGCACCATTCTGTGATAACTTCGATTACAACCGGAGAGAAGGTCATCAGGATAAATACCAGGATGATCATTCCGAATTCCAGGGAGCCAAGTGCCAGCAGGTTCTGCACACATACGGCTGCGAAGAAAAAAATGAACTGCATACCATAAATAATGATTTTCCTGTACCTGCTTAGAGGCGCGTATACCGTCTTCAAAGCTGCCATGTAGTTCCATCCGGTTACCAGGAAACAGGCTGTACTCAGCATTACATTGCTATGGTAAACGTTCTGGCAGACCAGCATAATGGTAAATACACATCCCGTAATGGTGACTGCTGCTGGGAATGCATTCATAAATACATAACGCAGAAAACCACTCTCAATCTTGTTGAAGTTGTTTTCCTGGGCGAGCAGGAAGGTTGGGATACCCACTGCGCAGGCACTGATCAGGGACATCTGAATTGGCTCAAACGGATAGCTATCGCCCCAGAAAATAGTGATCAGACACAGCAGCACAGAGAAAATAGTTTTGATCAGGAACATGGAGGCTGCGGTACGGATGTTGTTCACCACACGGCGTCCCTGGTTCACAATTTCCGGCATAGCGGCAAAATTGGAATCCATGAGCACTACATTTGCAATGTTCTTGGCAGCATCACTTCCCTCTGCCATAACCACGCTGCAGTCTGCCTCTTTCAGTGCCAGAACATCGTTCACACCGTCACCGGTCATGGCAACTGTATGCTTCTGTTTCTGAAGGGCAAGCACCATCTCTTTCTTCTGCTGCGGAGTTACACGGCCGAATACGGAACACTCTGCAACGGCACGCTCCATATCCTCCGGTGTGGTGATAGTGGTGGCATCAATATATTTATCTGCATTCTCCAGGCCTGCTTTTTTTGCAATGGCAGAAACAGTCACAGGATCATCACCGGAGATCACTTTCAGATCTACGCCCTGGTCTTTGAAAAATGCCAGGGTTTCAGGGGCATTATCCCTGATAATGTCAGTAAGCATAAATAACGCAACCGGCTTTAACCCTTCCGGAAGCTCATTCTCCCGATTCAGGTTTGGGCTATGCGCCAACACCAGAACACGTAAGCCTTCTTTTCCATAAGCAGCACACTGCTTGATCAAGTTTTCATTTCCATCCGGGAAAAGGAACTGGGCAGCACCCATCAGATAAGTTCCTTCTGTTTTAAAGGCTACACCGCTGTATTTGCGATCTGAGGAAAACGGAATGCAATGATCTACCGGCATGTCCGTTCTTCTGGAGAAGCGTTTGTGGAGTGCATCTGCGGTGGCGTTCTTGTCCTTTAAAACGGACATCATGTTTGCCATGACACGTTCGATCTCACCCATGGTCAATTCTGGCTGGGCGCCGCTGATGGCTAAATCAGTATTGACATTGCCCTGTGAATCTTGTGCTGACAGCTGTTCAGTAGTTCCCATAACAACTCCTATCTGCAATTGTGCCGCAACCACGGATACTTCAGACTGCGCCTCTGCAGCTGCCATTTCTGGAACTTTCTGAGCTTGATTCGCTGTTCCATTTATTGTACTTTCGCTTATATTCTCATTTTCTGCTTCCGGAGCCTTGATCTCCATCCCTTCCACATAGGGCTGTACCTGTTCCACGCACATAGTACCGGCTGTGATGGTTCCGGTTTTATCCAGACAGAGGGTATCCACTCTCGCCAGAGTCTCAATACAATACAATTCCTGCACCAGGGTATTCTTACGGGTTAACGTCAGCGCACCAAGCGTCAGCGCCACGCTGGTAAGGAGCACCAGTCCCTCCGGGATCATTCCGAGGACAGCTGCTACCATATTAACTACTGCATCTCTGATTCCGTTTCCAGCAATATAATACTGCTTATAAAACAGCAGCATTCCCATAGGAACTATGATCACACTGATGGTCTTCAAAATCGCATTCAGAGAGTTGCGCAACTCGGAATTATGACGTTTAAATTCCTTTGCCTCGCTGGTGATCTGGGAAGCATAATTGTCCTTACCTACATGGATAACCTGACAGCAGGCCTCTCCGGATGTAACAAAACTTCCAGAAAAAAGCTCGTCCCCTTCATTTTTCTGAAGATTGTCAGATTCTCCTGTCAGCAGGGATTCATTGACCTCAATACTGCCCTCAAGCACCCTGGCATCTGCGGGCACCTGATCTCCTGTTTTCAGAAAAAGGATATCATCCAGAACCAGCTTCTCCGTGGAGATGGACCATTTTTTCCCTTCACGCAAGACCACTGCCTTGCTCTCTGTAAGGATAGCCAGCTTATCCAGCGTCTTTTTCGCACGCACTTCCTGGATGATTCCGATCACCGTATTGATCACAATAATTCCCATGAACATGGAGTTCTTATAGGAACCAACCAGCAATACCATAATCATCAGAGCCAGGTTCAGAAAGTTGAAAAATGTAAGCACATTCTCCCTTACGATCTGCTTATAGCTCCTTGTGTTGGGATTCTCATTGACATTGATTTTCCCCTCTTCAATTCTTTGTTGTACCTGTTCGTTTGTCAGTCCTGTCATCGTTACTTCCTTCATTCTTATGTTTTATTTAAGGATGTTTCCGTTTTACTCTTTTTCCCATTGTATGATACCAGTGTCAAAAGGTCAAAAAACCGTTCGTGCCATTGTATTAAAATAGGGCAGATGATAACATCCGCCCTGATGAATTCTCTTTACGGTCTGCCTCATCTTTACCACCTATTTATCTGTAACGAAATAAATCTGCTTAAGGATTCGGTTTCCTGTAAAAAATATTATTCTTTTGTATCGATGACGACACTTTATAATTACTGCAGTTCGCAGTAACTATTAATACTCTTCTTCCTCTGCCTCTTCACCCTCGTGAATGTCAGACTTCGGTTTCTTCAGACCTTCGATCTCAATGTGATGCTTCTGTGCGTAATCCCACAGTGCAGCATGTACAGCCTCCTCTGCAAGAAGAGAACAGTGTACTTTCACTGGCGGAAGTCCGTCAAGAGCCTCCATAACAGCCTTGTTGGTAAGCTTCATGGCTTCCTCAATAGTTTTACCTTTTACCATCTCAGTAGCCATACTGCTGGTTGCTACTGCGGCACCGCAGCCGAAGGTTTTGAATTTGCAGTCTCTGATAATATGTGTCTCGTCATCGATATCCAGGAAAATTCTCATAATATCGCCGCATTTGGCATTTCCTACTGTACCGACACCGCTTGCATTCTCTATTTCTCCAACATTACGTGGATGCTGGAAATGATCCATTACTTTCTCACTATACATCTTTTTTTCCTCCTGGCAAGTGTTTTAATCAAATTTTTTATTTTTTTTAACTATTCAGCAGGCACTATTCCGCGAGGTGTTTTTTGTGAACGTAGTTCACAGAAAACCCGAGAATGTCGGCGCGAAATCATGCAAAGCATGATTTCTGTGCATCGCGAAGCGTGTAACTGTGAAGGTACTGAACAGTTACTGTTTTTTTATAAAATCTTCATATAATGGAGACATTGATCGCAGGTAAGCTACGATTTCTTTCAGCTTATCTACTACAAAATCAGCATCTTCCATGGTAGTCTCCTCGCTTAAGGTCATACGCAGGGAACCATGTGCAATCTCATGTGGGAGTCCGATAGCCAGAAGTACATGGGACGGATCCAGGGAGCCTGATGTGCAGGCGGAACCGCTGGATGCACAGATGCCATAATTGTCAAGCATAAGCAACATGGACTCTCCTTCGATGAACTGGAAGCTTACATTTACATTATTCGGAAGACGTTTGGTGCGGTCACCATTTAATTTCACATACGGAATCTCTTTCAGGATTCTTTCAATGAAATGATCTCTTACCTGAATCTCTTTGTCTGTACGTTCTTTCATAGTGCGGACTGCACGATCTGCAGCAACGCCGTAACCTACGATTCCAGGAACATTCTCTGTACCTGCGCGGCGCTTTCTCTCCTGCGCTCCACCATGTACAAAGGAACGTATCTTAACACCCTTGCGGATGTAAAGGAAACCGATTCCCTTCGGTCCATTCAGCTTATGTCCACTGGAGCTGAGCATATCAATTCCTAACTCATCTACATTGATCGGCACCTGTCCAAAAGCCTGTACTGCATCTGTGTGGAAAAGGATGCCATGCTCTTTGGCAATTGCACCGATTTCCCTGATCGGCTGGATAGATCCGATCTCATTGTTCGCAAACATAACAGAAATCAGAATCGTCTCTGGTGTAATAGCTTTCTCAAGCTCGTCAAGCTTCACAATACCATTCTCATCTACATCAAGATATGTGATCTTCGCTCCGCGCTCTTTCTCAAGATATTCGCAGGTGTGAAGGATTGCATGATGCTCGATTTTGGTTGTGATGATGTGGTTTCCTTTGGATTTATATGCTTCAAAGGTGGCTTTCAGTGCCCAGTTATCAGACTCTGAACCGCCAGCTGTGAAATAGATTTCTTCTTTCTTGGCACCAAGTGCATCTGCGATCTGGCCTCTTGCCTTGCTGACGCCTTCTTTGCTCTTGGATGCGAAGTCGTAAATGCTGGATGGATTTCCATACATTTCGGTAAAATAAGGAAGCATTGCTTCTACTACTTCCGGAGCGGTCTTGGTAGTAGCCGCATTATCCAGATATATCATTTTTCCCATTTTTCTTCCTCCTGGTTTATTGGTATCAATTCGATATGAAAGACTCCCGGGAAAGGGTTATTTCATCTATCTCCTTAGGTACTTTTCTATTTCCTAGTATTTCGCTTGGATTTCTATCCCACTTTACCAGATAATAACAGTTCTGTCAAGGCACATTTACAGCATAAACTAACTAAAAGGATGAAGAGGATAGGCGGATTCTTATGTCTGACAAACTTTTTATCAAAGGAACCCTGATTCTTACTCTTACCGGCCTTGTCAGCCGCCTGATGGGTTTCTTCTATAGAATATTCTTATCTCATACTATTGGTGCACAGGGAGTTGGAATTTACCAGCTTACGCTTCCGGTTCACGCAATCGTACTGGCAGCCTGCTGTATGGGCATTCAGGCTGCTATTTCCAGGCTGTGTGCCTCTTTCACTGCCCTTGGAAAAGAAAAAGAGTCCAGAGATGCGTTGCTTCTTGGAACATTTCTTTCGATGGCACTTTGCGGACTTTTATCTTTTCTGGTCTATTGGAATGCAGATTTTGTGGCTTCTGCCTTGTTAAAAGAGCCGCGTACTGCGGTTCTGCTTCGTATTCTTGCCTTTAGTTTTCCTTTTTCAGCCTTGCATTCATGCGTAAACAGCTTTTATTATGCCAGAAAAACGACTGGAATTCCAGCTTTTATCCTGCTTCTTGAGCAGACTTCCCGGATCGGCAGCACTTACGTGATCTACCTGATTCTGATTTCCCAGAAAAAAGAGATTACCCCTGTAATAGCAGCCGGAGGTGCACTTTTCAGTGAACTTACAGCCACTGTAGCATGTATGCTGGCGCTTGGACTGGATTTTTCCAGGGAAAATTACAAACCAGTCACCGGACTGCTTCGACGTATTTTACGAGTATTTTTCTGTATGTGCAAAGGCACTCACAGAAATTCACCTTCTGCTGTAAAATATATTTCACATATACAACCAGCTTCTGTCAAAAACAATACTGCCACTTCCATAAATGCTCTTATAAAAGGAATCGCCCAGATTGCAGTTCCCCACTCTGTCAACCGGCTGCTGCTTACCTTACTCTCTGGCATCGAAATGGTTCTTATTCCCCAAAGACTGCTTCTGGCTGGAATAAATCGGACTGATTCCCTGTCTGTGTACGGAATTTTTACCGGAATGGCGCTGCCGCTGATTCTTTTCCCGGCGACACTGACAAATTCTGCCTCTGTTATGCTGATGCCTTCTGTGGCTGGTTTACAGGCCCTCGGTCATGAGAAAAAAATCCGTCATGTGATCCGCCGTACCTGCGAAAACTGCTTTTTCTTCGGAGGCTTCTGTACATTCTTTTTCTTTGTTTTCGGAAAATCACTGGGAAATTTTCTTTTTCACAGTGAAACTTCGGGGATTTACATAAGGACGTTAGCTTTTATCTGCCCTTTTCTTTATACAAATACTGCACTGGAAAGTATTCTGAACGGCCTCGGGCGCCCGGATACCTGCCTTTTTCACAATATTGCAGGAGTGTGTATCCGAATTGGATTTGTTTTCTTTTCCATTCCTGTGCTTGGAATCCGTGGATATTTTTACGGAATGCTCCTTTCCCAACTGATTCTTACCTTGCTTCATTTCATTTATCTAAACAGACTGGAGCATGTTTGAAAAATCATTCCCGCAATTTGCCTATCGACATTTTTTCCATCATAGTCTATAATATTGAATCGAAAATAAATTTTGCCGATAAAAGGAGAAAATACCATGGGATTTGAATTCATCAAAAAGCTTCCAACCCCCGACGAGATCCGCAACCAATATCCCATTGATGCAAAGATCAAGGCACTGAAAGAGAAACGTGATCAGGAAATCCGTGACGTATTCACTGGAAAATCCGATAAATTTCTTGCAATCATTGGTCCCTGTTCTGCAGATAATGAAGATGCTGTATGCGACTATCTGCTGAGACTTCGCAAAGTTCAGGACAAGATCGCGGATAAAGTTTTAATCATTCCTCGTGTTTATACAAATAAACCTCGTACTACCGGAGAGGGTTATAAAGGAATGGTTCACCAGCCAGATCCGGAGAAAAAACCTAATATGCTTGCCGGTCTTGTTGCCATCCGAAAAATGCACATCCGTGCTATTGAAGAGAGCGGATTTACCTGTGCGGACGAGATGCTTTACCCAGAGAACTGGCGTTACCTTTCCGATCTGCTTTCCTATGTTGCTGTAGGAGCACGTTCTGTTGAGGATCAGCAGCACCGTCTCACTGTCAGCGGTATGGATGTTCCGGCGGGAATGAAGAATCCTACAAGTGGTGACTTCAGTGTTATGCTGAACTCTGTTGTTGCAGCTCAGGGCAGCCATACATTTATCTACAGGGGATGGGAAGTTGAAACTACAGGAAATGAGTTGACACATACCATTCTTCGTGGTGCTGTAAACAAACACGGAGAGGCTATTCCTAATTACCATTACGAAGATCTTCGTCTTCTTTTCGAGAAATATTCCGCTAAGAACCTGAAGAATATGGCTACCATCGTGGATACCAACCATTCCAACTCCAACAAGCAGTATGAGCAGCAGATCCGTATTGCCAAAGAAGTTCTTCACAGCCGTCAGGTTGATTCTGATGTTCGTGGGCTGGTAAAGGGTCTTATGATCGAAAGCTACATTGAGCCAGGCAATCAGAAGATCGGACCAAACCATGTATATGGTAAATCCATTACAGATGCTTGTCTTGGATGGGAAGAATCTGAGAAGCTGCTTTATACAATCGCTGAGATGTGCTAGCGCCTGTTTGAAAAATCATTTCCGCAATCTACACGCCCCACTTTGCGGTATATTTTCAGAAATAAAATTTATTTATCTCCTGTATTCTGATTTCGGAATGCGGGAGATTTTTCAGACACGCTCTAATATCTTTCGATAGAATTTTCGGTCAAACATTTTTATAATACAAGAAAGACTCTTACTTTGCAGAATTTTCATTACATAAAAAAGAATCCTGCTTGCAGGCTTCTCCGCCTGCGGCGGGTCGCCTCGAGCGACAACTACCTTTCCGCCGCAGTGCGATCCTGCCCGGTAGGGCTTTTTATGTAATAGGAAATTCCAACGGAATTTCCTATTACATAAAAAACTGCCCACAGGTCTCTCCCATGGACAGTTATCATCTTATTCGATCTTCTCAATGTCTTGGATGTGCTTTCATATACACATCTCGCATCCGGTTAATATTCATGCTTAAATATACCTGAGTCGTAGAAATATCGGAATGTCCCAGCATTTCCTGGACGCTTCGGATGTCTGCTCCATTCTGCAGCATATGTACTGCAAAAGAATGTCTCAATGTATGTGGCGTAATATCTCTGTGAATTCCAGCCTCCTGGGCATAGCCTTTCAGCATTTTCCAGAATCCCTGACGGCTCATGGCCTTACCGGAGCAATTTGTGAACAGCGCATGCTCTGAATCATCTTTCACAAATACCTTACGTCCCTCTTCAAGATAAAGATTCAACGCTTCCCTGCTTACATTTCCAATCGGAATGATACGCTCTTTATTCTCCTGGCAAACCACATAGCCAAGCTGAAGGTTTACATCTGTGGTCTCCAGATGGATCAGTTCGCTGACACGCATACCAGTGGCATATAAAAGCTCTAACATAGCCTTATCCCGAATTCCCTTAGGCGTAGTCAGATCTGGCTGCTTCAAAAGATCGTCAACTTCCTGAATACTGAGAATCTCCGGAAGCTTCTTCTCTACCTTTGGAGATTTCAGATTATCTGTGGGGTTCTCTTCCATCTTCCTAAGTGCAAACATGTGTTGAAAAAAAGCACGCATGGAAGCAACACTTCTTGAAATAGTGGATGACGCGAAGTTCTCTTTCTCCATATAATCCATGTATCCCATAAGATCAAATTCACGGACATCTTCCGCTTTCATAATCCCCTTCATTTCCAGGTATGCAGCCATCTTGTTCAGATCACGCTGATAGGAAACCTCTGTATTCTGGGATGTTTTTTTCGTATTATGTAAGTATTCAATAAACTCGCGTATTTCCTGTTCCATATTGTTTACTTCCTGTCTCTTTTGTTATAAATTCATTTCATATAGCCCATGATCATACTGCTTTAGACCATGTTTGAAAAAGATTCTGGAGCGTGTTTGAAAAAGGCTTTCTGTAAGATGTGCGTCACAATTTGTGGGAGATTTCGCCCGGAATTCCTATTGTCCATTGCATTTGCTCTTTCACGCTTTATTGCAGGAACGGGCTACCTCCCCACAATAACTGATCTTAAAATGTATTTGTATTATACTTTGTAATTGACATAAAATCAAACCTTTTTTTCGGCCAAAAATCGTATAAAAACAAGCTTTTTTTGCCTATTTTACAAAATAGCGTCGCTTTTATGGTAACCAATACTATATCTTGTATTTTTCATATTATTCTCATTCAAAAAATTTCGAAAAATCCAGAATTTTGTTTAAAATCCATGGATTTACACGCCATTCCAAAAGAATTCCCACACCGTATAAAGCTGTATATAAGAGCACTTTCAGGAGATAAGCGCTTACTTTCTGTGGAAAAATTCCATGATTGCGCCAGATTCCCATAGATTCCCTGTAGACCATCTGATACACCGAATCCCATAATGGCAGATAGATCAGATAATGCGGAAAAAGAAGTGCTACGGCAACTGCGCCTCCGGTAAGTCCGAACTGCAGAATAGACATGGAAAATACGATTCCCAGTCCAATTCCGGTAAAAAGCATCGCCATAATTGCCATAGGGACTCCAAATACAGTAAAACCACAGATTAGAGAAAGGAAAAAAATCCCACCGCGCATCCAGAGAATCTGCAAAAGATAATCGATTCCTCCTGCTTCTGTTTTCCCATAGGTTTCCAAAAGGTACACTGCGGAAAATGCCTGCTGCTTCCAGGAAAAACGGTATATAAAGTTCGGGATCAGCATTCCTGCAAGAAATCCTGCAAGCAGCAAAGTCAGTCCTGGAAAAAAACTTTTCTTTTTGATACTGAGTAAATTTTCCATATATTCACCCTGTACCATTGTACGCAAGCGATGATTTGATTATGAATTACATAAAAAAATTCTTTTTGATTTTCCATGAATCAGCCCATGCAAGCATAGCTCGTTCATGGCTGCCGTCCGGGACTTTCATAATAAAAACCGCCTCCGCATCCTTCATATAGTATGAAAAATGCGGAAGCGGTTTCTTAATATTTCTTAATGTAAATTAACTCCGATTATTTGGCATAATCAACAGCTCTGCTCTCGCGGATCACATTGACTTTGATCTGACCCGGATACTCAAGCTCAGCCTCAATCTGCTTCGCTATGTCTCTTGCGAGAAGTACCATCTCAGAATCATTCACATGCTCAGGAACTACCATAACACGGATTTCTCTACCAGCCTGGATTGCAAAGGATTTCTCAACCCCCTTGAACTGATTGGTAATATCCTCAAGCTGCTTCAGTCTGTTGGTATAAGTCTCCAGTGTCTCTCTTCTGGCACCTGGACGCGCCGCGGAAATCGCATCTGCTGCCTGCACGATACAGGCAATAAGGCTCTCTGGCTCCACATCACCGTGGTGTGCTGCTACCGCATTGATCACAATAGGTGATTCCTTATATTTCTTACAAAGGTTTACACCAATCTCAATATGGGATCCCTCAACTTCATGGTCAATAGATTTACCGATATCATGAAGCAGACCGGCACGTTTCGCCATACGCACGTCTACACCAATTTCACCGGCAAGCAGACCGGAAAGCTGTGCTACTTCAATAGAATGCTTCAGCGCATTCTGTCCATAACTTGAACGGAATTTCATACGTCCAAGAAGTTTCAGAAGCTCTGGATGAATACCATGAACTCCAACATCCATAGCTGCATTCTCGCCATCCTCGCGGATCTGAGTTTCAACTTCTTTCTGTGCCTTCTCAACCATTTCCTCGATTCTGGCCGGATGGATACGTCCATCTACGATCAGTTTCTCAAGTGCTACTCTTGCCACTTCACGTCTGATAGGATCAAATGATGAGAGAACTACTGCCTCAGGAGTATCATCAATGATAAGGTCTACACCTGTCAGGGTCTCCATAGTACGAATATTACGTCCCTCACGTCCGATAATACGTCCCTTCATCTCATCGCTTGGAAGCTGCACTACGGAAATAGTAGTCTCGGCAACATGGTCTACCGCACATTTCTGAATGGCATTTACCACATATTCCTTGGCTTTCTTTCCTGCCTCTTCCTTCGCCTGGCTCTCAAGTTCCTTGTAAAGTCTGGCAACATCAACTTTAACATCGTCTTCCACAGATCTGAGCAATTCTTCTTTTGCCTGTTCGGAGGTCAGACCGGAAACACGTTCCAGTTCCTGTACTCCTTTCAGCTCGAGTTCATCTACTCGCTTTTCTTTCTTCTGCAATTCAGCAAATCTCGCTGTGCACTCTGCCTCGCGCTTCTCAACTGCTTCAGCTTTCTTATCAACGGTTTCTTCCTTCGATAAGACACGCTTCTCATATTTCTGCAGTTCGTTTCTACGTTCCTTGGTTTCCTTCTCCAGTTCGTTCTTTGTACGGAGAGATTCTTCCTTTACTTCCAATAAAGTTTCACGTTTCTTTGTTTCGGCCGCTTTTAAGGCTTCATCAATGATGCCTCTGGCCTTTTCTTCAGCTGACCCAATCGTTTCTGCGTCTTTCTTAACTTTGTTATCCACAGAAACTTTACTAGTAATAGGAACTGCAATCAGTAGAGTGGCTACTACAGCGACAACTGCAACAATAATTGTTGTCACAGGAGCACCTCCTCAATATTTAGTTTTCATTGTGCAATCACAACAATACAAGTTTATCTTTTTTTTAGAATTATGTCAAGTTTTTCTACACAAAAACAAAATTTAAATTTCCAAAGAAACGTCTAGCGTTACTGTTCACTCCGCGACCAGTAACACGCTTCGCGATGCACAGAAAGAATCCGGCAATTTATCAATAGCTTCTCTCACAGGTAATATTCATGTCTTCCAGCACGTGGGAAATATCTCCATAGGAAAAACCTCTTCGAAGGAGAAATCCCTGGAGGCGGCGCATCCCCTTCTCGTCCAGGGCAGTACCAGGCTGACACTTTTTCTCTACTGTAGTTCGGAGAATGGCCAGTTCATCTGGCTCTTCAATCTCTGCTGCCTCTTCCCAGGCTGCAAGGGCAGTCTCGCGGTCAATTCCTTTCCCGGAAAGCTCCTGGAGAATCTTCTGACGGCTCTTGGTTCCCATGCGGAAGGAAATATAATTCATGGCATAGCGGTAATCGTTCAGATACCCATAGGAACGCACATAGTTCATGGCATCCTCTGTGGCTTCTGCTGAAAAGCCTGCCTGACGCAGCCGGTCAGACAGGCCTTTCTCTGTACGGTCCATATGCTCCAGAAGAAGCATTGCCTTTCTTCTGGCATTCTTTTGCTCTTCAGGTGTAACCGCCATATTTTATTCCTCTTCTGCTGCCGGAGCGTCAGATTCTGGTGTAGTTTCTTCTTGCTTCACATCCTGCTGCTCTTCTTCCTCACCTGGAAGAAGGTGATAATGGATACGAACCTTGCGTTCAATCTCATCGCAGATGTCCGGATGCTCTTTCAGGAACAGCTTGGCATTCTCACGTCCCTGGCCGATCTTATTTCCTTCGTATGCATACCATGCACCGCTCTTATTCACAATGGAATTCTCAGCAGCAAGATCAAGGATATCCCCTTCCTTGGAGATGCCGGTACCAAACATAATATCAAACTCAGCCTGCTTAAATGGCGGAGCAACCTTATTCTTAACAACCTTGATCCTGGTGTGGTTTCCAACCATCTCGCCGCCCTGCTTCAATGTCTCTACACGGCGTACATCAAGACGTATGGATGAATAGAACTTAAGGGCACGTCCACCAGTAGTTGTCTCCGGGTTACCAAACATAACACCAACCTTCTCACGGAGCTGGTTGATAAAGATCACAACGCAGTTAGACTTACTGATAATAGCGGTCAGCTTACGAAGTGCCTGTGACATCAGACGTGCCTGCAAACCTACATGACTGTCTCCCATGTCACCATCAATCTCTGCCTTGGGAACCAGAGCTGCAACGGAATCCACGATGATAATGTCAACTGCACCGGAACGAACCATGGTCTCTGTAATCTCCAGAGCCTGCTCACCATTATCCGGCTGGGAAATGTAAAGATTATCAATATCTACGCCGATGTTCTTCGCATATACAGGATCAAGAGCATGCTCGGCATCGATAAAACCGGCAATTCCGCCTCTTTTCTGAACCTCGGCTACCATATGTAATGCAACAGTGGTCTTACCACTGGACTCTGGTCCGTAGATTTCTATAATACGTCCCTTCGGCACACCGCCTACCCCAAGTGCAATGTCAAGGCTCAGGGAACCGGTAGGAACAGTCTCCACCTGCATATTGGCACTGGACTCACCCAGTTTCATTACAGAGCCCTTGCCATATTGCTTCTCAATATGTCCAAGAGCCGCTTCCAGCGCTTTCTTCTTCTCTTCATTTATCATTATTCCGATCTCCTATTCTTAATAATCAGACAAGTCCGTAGTAATTTCTGTAATCATTAACCGGACTGTATAACCTGTTACCATTCACAAAAGGCACCTGGCAGAACCTTATCCGTGAACAGCAGCCAGGATCTGTTACTGTTCACTCCGTTCACAGTAACGCGCTTCGCGATGCACAGAAATCATGCAAAGCATGATTTCGCGCCGCAATTCTCGGGTTTTCTGTGAACTTTGTTCACAAAAACACCTCGCGGAACATTACCAGTGAACAGCAGCCAGGATCTTCTTGCTTGCGCAAATACGAACCTATGTTCGTTTCTCTGTAGTACATACTATCTTAAATCAGTTCACTTGTCAAGCCCCTACTCGCCATATAAAAATTTTATTTTTCATGTTAAGCCAAACGAACTGTAAAGTTATTTTCACCGGTGGAATCATCCCGGAATACGGGTGTGAAATTCTTGTATACCCGGAGACAGACAAAACTCCGGTAAATTTTGAAATGAATCGTATACGACTTTTATATTGTCGTTTTCCTGTCAGTAATTCTACTATATAGCAAAACATCCGGAATTACAAGAATTATTTCCTGCAACCCGGATGTTATTTACTATCTCATTACTGTTCACTCCGTGACCAGTAACACTAGCCCCTCTTATCCCTGGCTAAGCACGCTTCTGACATGATCCACTTCTTCCCTTGTTGCCTGAGCTGCCGGCACATAATAGCCTCTTGCACGAGCAATCTGGTAAATCTCCTCCTGGGACATCTCGCACTGATTTCTCATCTGTTTTAAGGTTTGTTTCAGCTGAGGATTCTCTGTCTGAGGGATCATCTCCCCATAACGGGTCAGTTCACCGTTAATTCCGGCAAGGGTATCTGCTACCATCACTTTTTCATTCATCTGCGGCACCTCCTACTGTAAATACTGCATAAGCTGATTTTTGCAGTCCACTGCCGACTGGGCAGACTTCTGGAAAAACTGTTTTACCTGGGCATCTGTAGCCTTACTTGCATACTCCTCCATTTTACAATGGGTGGTGTCAAATCCGCCGATCAGGTGACGTAAATTCTGTAGATCCAGTTCTGAAATTTGGTTCATATAACCTGCCTCCTGTTAAAATATGTTACTGTTCACTCCGTTCACAGCAACGCGCTTCGCGATGCACAGAAATCATGCATTTGCATGATTTCTCGCCGCACTTCTCGGGTTTTCTGTGAACTACGTTCACAAAAAACACCTCGCGGAATGTTACCAGTGAACAGTAACTAAAATATTTCTGTAGCGAAAACCAACAGTATGGAACCTTTGTTTTCGACAGCCTTCAAATGTCCATATATACAAAATACAGGAGAAAATTAATCTCTCCTGTATCCTGAGGCGGACACTTTACAGAAAGTAGTATGTCCGAATTTCATCTTATTATGTACCGTATATATTATGTACCATATATATCTATATCCGTACTTTAAATGGCATATTTCTTACAGAATCATTATTCCCCGATCAGCCAGTTGTACATCTCTTCATACTGGCGTGCGGAATTACTCCATGAGAAATCCTTTGCCATAGCCCGGTCTACCATCTTATTCCATTCGCGCTTCTTGTCATAGTAAATGTGCTCTGCATAGCGGATCGTGGAAAGCATCTCATGTGCATTGTAATTGCTGAATGAAAATCCGGTTCCGGTTCCTTCGAATTCATTGTAAGGCTCTACCGTATCCTTCAGACCACCTGTCTCTCTGACGATTGGAAGAGTACCATAACGAAGGCTCATCAGCTGGCTCAGACCGCATGGCTCAAACAATGACGGCATCAGAAATGCATCAGAAGCTGCATAGATTCTGTGAGACATGCTCTCATCGTAATAAATCTGTGCAGAAACCTTGCCATGATATTTCCAGTCAAAGTGACGGAACATATTCTCATAGCGCTCATCTCCTGTGCCAAGAGCTACAATCTGTACACTATCCTGACAAAGCTCGTCCATGATATAAGCGATCAGGTCAAATCCCTTCTGATCTGTCAGACGGGAAACAATACCGATCATCATAGCCTTCGGATCCTGCTCAAGTCCTAAATCTTTCTGTAGCTGGATCTTATTCTTAACCTTCTCCTTACGGAAGGTGGTAGCATTATAACGAGCTGACAGATTAATATCTGTCTCCGGATTAAAATCATTATAATCAATACCATTTACAATACCACGCAGACTGTTGGAGCGTGCACGGAGCAGTCCGTCCAGACCTTCGCCATAGAACGGTGTCTTGATCTCATCTGCATATGTATTACTTACTGTAGTAACAGCATCTGCAAATACAATACCACCCTTCAGGAAGTTGCCATCCTTGTATGCTTCCAGCTTATCCGGTGTAAAATAGTAATCGGAAAGTCCTGTAAGCTCCTTGATCGTCTTCACATCATATACACCCTGGAATTTCAGGTTATGTATGGTCATGATGGTCTTAATTCCCCAGAAGAACTGATTCTGCTGGAAGCTGTCGTGCAGATAAACCGGAACAAGACCTGTCTGCCAGTCATGGCAGTGAATAATGTCCGGGCGGAAATCGATTACCGGAAGTACGGAAAGCACTGCCTTGGAGAAGAATGCAAATTTCTCCAGATCCCACGGAGCACTGTCATATGGCTTCGGTCCACTGAAATAATACTCATTATCTATAAAGTAGAACTTAATGCCATCATACTCCATCTGAAGAATACCTACATAACAGTTCTTGTATCCAAGATCCATGTAGAAGTGTGTGACATATTCCATTTTATCTTTCCATTCCTGCTTCATGCAGGCATATTTCGGTAAGATCACGCGAATATCAAAATAACGTTTATCAAAGCATTTCGGCAGTGAGCCGGCTACATCAGCCAATCCTCCGGTCTTAATAAAAGGCACTGCCTCTGATGTTGCAAAAAGAATTCTTTTCATCCAAAAAACCCTCCTTAGTAATAGCAAATAGCGTTACTGCCACTTAATGCCAGTAACCTGCTTCTGTCTTTTATTATACCCCAAATTCGGCTCATTGGAAAGAACGATTTTTATATTCCAGTCTGATTTTGTCAGCAATCAGTGCAATAAACTCGGAATTGGTAGGTTTTCCTTTCCCATTGCTCACTGTATAGCCAAACAGCTGGTCAATGGTATCCATTTTTCCACGGCTCCATGCAACTTCAATGGCATGTCGGATAGCCCGCTCCACGCGGCTTGGCGTTGTCTGATGGCGTTTGGCTATGGTTGGATATAAAATTTTTGTAATAGAATTCAGCATTTCCATGTCATTTACGGATAAAATAATAGCATCCCGCAGATACTGATAACCTTTAATATGTGCAGGTACTCCGATTTCATGTATGATATCTGTCACATCCGTTTCCAGATTTCCTGAATTGTAAGTATTTTCCTCTTCCTTTTGTCTTGGACGGTTCATTTCCCTGACGCGTCTCTCTCCCGCCCGGCGGATGTGTTTGATTCGGTTCAGCAGCATTTTGTTGTCAAAAGGCTTCAGCATAAAATAATCTGCTCCAAGATCAAAAGCGTCCTCTGTGATCCGCTCCTGTCCCACTGCCGAAACCACAATAAATGACGGCACTTTTTTCAAATTTTCATCGTGACTGAAGCGCTCCATCACTGAAAGTCCGTCTACTTTTGGCATGATAATATCCAGTACAACCACGTCAGGCTGTTTTTCCTTTATGATGTTACAGATTTCTTCTCCATTATGTGCTTTTCCAACCAGTTTCAGTTCTTCGTCCTGATCAATGATCTTACTCAGTACCTCCACCATTTTCTCATTATCGTCCGCAATTGCCACATTCAATTTTTCCATGAGGCCATTCTCCTTCTACTATTTTGAAAATTCTCCGGCAATCCACAGCCGGAAAGTTGCTATATTTCTGATATCAGGAAGCAAACGCGTTTTTCTTCCCAATATCTTCCTATCACCTGTACAAAACAGCAGGGCCCTGTTTGCTCTTGCACATTTTTCAGAAAAATTTTCCTTTGCTGTAACAACGTCTATTATAGTGGAATTGCCATGGGGAAATCAAGCCGAAACTGCCGTTTTTACTGCATTTTCGTTCGATTAGTTTCGAGCTTTTTTGCGTCTTTTAACGACAATAATTTCATTTTTTCTGAGGGGATTTTTATATTAAGACAGCGTTTTACACCGACTCTCAATTTAACACAGTTTATTTTTTTCGCGTTTTATGATTGAAAGATATGGAACAGGTTCATAAAAATACAAGAGTGAAATCATGATTTTTCTCCATACTAGTACAGTGAAAATTAAGTTTCTGCTATATTGACACAGTATATGAAAAATCAGACAAGTCACTATAGCGGTTACTTAATATTTGCTGTACCAGCACAGTGAAAAACAAAAGAAAAGGATGTGAAAACATGTACCAGAAACGAAAATACAAACATTTTATCCTGCTCTGTCTTGTCCTTGACCTTCTGACAATAGTATTTCTGGGATATCGTTATCTGGACCGGAAAATTCCGGATGAAATACACATTGACAAAAATTCAGGACTTGACCTTTCCCAGATTTCCAATCTTCCTTTTGTATCTTTCGGAGATACAATCACTACTTCCGGAGAAGGCAGCTACCAACTGCCTTGCAGACTTTTTGGAAAAATAGCTTTCAAGAATATTAAAGTGAAACCAACAGAGGCAGACACCATTCTGGTCAGCGGCAGCACAGTGGGGATTTACATGGAAACAGACGGAGTTCTTGTGATCGACACCGGAGAAATCCTTTCTAAAAATGGGCAGATGCAGGATCCGGCAAAAAATATTTTAAAGCCTGGCGATTATATTGTTGCACTAAATGAGCAGAAAATATCCTGCAAGCAGGATTTAATTAACGATCTGGAAACTATTGATGGAAAGCCTGTTACGGTAAGCGTGCGAAGAAATAACAGTACCATTCCGGTCTCTCTCTCCCCGGCACAGGATGCTTCCGGAAAGTACAAGCTTGGAATCTGGGTCCGGGATGACACCCAGGGAATCGGAACCCTTACCTATGTAACAAAAGACGGAAATTTCGGTGCTCTTGGCCATGGAATCAGCGATATCGACACAGGAAATCTTTTGTCAATAAAGGGAGGAAATCTTTACTGTGCCCAGATTCTCGGAGTGCAAAAAGGGGAAAAAGGAAGTCCCGGAGAACTTTCCGGGCTGATCCGTTACAGAAATGACAATGTGATCGGACAGATTCGTGTAAATAGTTCAAATGGAATTTACGGCAGTTTCACCAGCAGTTCTGGCAATAATATTACAGAGCTCCAGGCCGCAGCTTCTGCTTCAGATGATACGGTCAATGCTTCTGAAAGCTTTAACCAGTCCAAAACTTCTTTCTGGGATTTTGCAGACAGTTTTTCCGGAAATGATTCTCTGCCAATTTCCCTCCGCCAGATGAAAATCGGCTACAAACAGGAAGTACAGACCGGTCCGGCTTCCATTCTGTGTGATGTAGGTAATGGAGTAAAAGAATACGATGCAGAAATCACCAGAATCGACATGAACCACGAGGACACTAACAAAAGTTTCGTCATCCATATCACCGATCAGCGGCTTCTTAACACCACCGGCGGCATTGTCCAGGGCATGTCAGGCAGTCCCATCCTGCAAAATGGAAAAGTAATCGGTGCGGTAACCCACGTTTTTGTCCAGGATGCGGCAAGTGGGTATGGAATTTTTATTGAAAACATGCTGGAGCGTGTCTGAAAAAGGCTTTCTGCAAGATGTGAGTCACGATTTGTGGGAGATTTTGCCCGGATGAGGGCGCCGTAGCGGACTACGGCAACTGAATTCGGGCAAAATATACCGCAAAGTGGGGCGTGCAGATTGCGGGAATGATTTTTCAGACTCGCTCCGGAGCCTGCCTGAAAAAGCTTCTGATATACTCAGAAATCCCCTGTCAGACAGGAGCCTGTCTCACAGAGGATTTCAACTTACATGTTTGAAAACTCATTTTCTCAATCTACAAAAAGGAATTATGCCTTGCACTCCCTGGCCAGTTTTTTCATCTCCCTTGCATTTTCCAGCACAGCGCCAGTGATCTGGGCACCCCCAAGAAGACGGGCCAGTTCACGGATGGAGGCTTCTTCATCAAGGGGATGGATCTGAGTGGTGGTCTTGGTGCCTTCAACCTGCTTCTCGATCTCAAAATGGGAATCTGCCATGGCTGCGATCTGGGGAAGATGGGTAATGCAGAGCACCTGATGATGATGCCCGATCACTGCCATTTTCTCAGAAACCTTCTGAGCAGTACGTCCACTGATTCCCGTATCTATTTCATCGAAAATCAGTGTTTCGATCTGGTCACGATCTGCCAGGATTGCCTTCAGGGCAAGCATAATTCTGGAAAGCTCACCGCCGGATACGATTTTACCAAGGGGCTTCAGACTTTCTCCCGGATTTGTGGAAATTTCATACTGAATTTCATCATAACCATTCTCTGTAAAACTGCTTCTTCTGGAAAACGTGATGGCAAACTGTACATCCAGGAAATTTAAGTCTTTTAATCCCTGGATTACCTTTTTCTCCAGCTGATGGCTGTATTCTTTACGAATTTCCGAAAGACGGCTGCAGGCTGTTTCCAGCTTTTTCTCTGCCTTTTTCAGTTCTTCCCTGGCAACCTCAAAAATTTCTTCATACTTCTGAAGTTTGTTCAGCTTTTCCTGCTGTTTTTTCTGGTATTCCTGAATTTCTTCGATACGCTGACCGTATTTGGCTTTCAGACCATTGAGCAGATCCAGGCGGCGCTCTGTCTCATAAAATACGGATTCATCAAAAGTCATGTCATCCATATAGGAGGACAGCTCCCTGTTAAAATCATTGAGAAGTCCGTCCACTTCGCTTAAGGTCTGGGAAAGGGATTCCAGCTGTTCATCGTACTCTGTCACTCTGGAAAGCTCCCGAAGAGCCTCTCCCACTGCTTCCCCGGCTCCCTGTCCGTCATATCCGGTAAGGGCATGGGCACTTTGCAGGGAATCGATAATTCTGCGTCCATTGGAGAGCTTTCGATATTGCTTTTCCAATTCTTCGTCTTCTCCTGGAACCAGAGATGCTTTCTCAATCTCATTGATCTCAAATTCCAGAAAAGCCATTTCCCGATTCTTCTGCTCTTCGTCCATATCAAGGGATTTCAGTTCTGCCTGACATTTCTTATATTCCTGATAGGCAGCTTTCACCTTCTCTTTTTCCGGAAAGATTTTCTCACGGCCATAAGCGTCCAGGATTTCCAGCTGTTTCTCCTCATAGAGAAGGGACTGGTGCTCATGCTGCCCGTGAATGTCAAGAAGACAGGCTGCAGCGGCCTTCATCTGGCTGACAGTGCTTGTCTCCCCATTTATCTTATTAATGCTCCTGCCGTCCATGATTTTTCTTGACATGAGGATCTGTCCGTCCTCCGGATAAATATCAAGTGCGGCAAGTGCTTCTTTTGCTTTCGTATTTTCAACCTGAAATAAAAGCTCTACCAGTGCATAGGGCGCATTTTCCCTGATCATGCTTCTGGATGTCTTTCCTCCCAGGATCAGCTGCATGGAACCGAGAAGAATGGACTTACCGGCACCAGTCTCACCGGTGAGGATATTCAGCCCTGGTCCGAATTCCACTTCAATTTCATCTATGAGTGCAAGGTTTTTTACGTGTAAATGTACTAACAAGGTTGACCTCCTTACGTTACTGTATATTCAAATGGACAGTAACTCCTTACTCTTTTCTCATACCCTTATAAACAGGTCTAAATGCCATATGTAATGTCAGGCAACGCTATGCTTCAAAGCCACACATGCCCTTCAGATAGTAACAATCGAGCAGGAAATTCCTGCCCGATCCACTTTATGTTCTCAGTCAGCTCTGAAACCCGATTGAAAATTCCGGTCATGCAAACTGTTTCCATTTTTATCTTCTGTTCAAAATACTGCCCAGCTTCTCCATGACACCCTCCGCCAGCTCAGAGCTTTTGCAGGCACACATAATCGTGTCATCTCCTGCAATACAGCCCAGGATTTCCGGCCATTTCAAGGCATCCAGAGCTGTGGCAACTCCCATTGCCATTCCGGTAACTGTCTTGATCACTACCAGATTTTGTCCAACCTCAATGGACACAACCGCATCATTTAACACTCTTGTATACTGGTCCCCAAGCCCTGGCTGTGTATCCTGCAGGATGGCATAGCGGGATTTCCCGTCTTTTCCTGCAACCTTGGTCATTTTCAGTGCACGGATATCTCGTGAAACCGTAGCCTGTGTCACCTTAAAACCGGCTTCATTCAATCTGGCTGCAAGCTCTTCCTGTGTATCTATGTCATATTCTTTTATCAGTTCGATAATTTTCTCATGTCTTGCTAATTTCACTTCTTAACCTCCCCTGCAAAGATTTTCTGCCCTGAAGTCTGTTAAAAAAGGCTGTCACTTACAATACCCCTTTTTCAAACAAGCTCTGAATGAACCTTTGCAACGCATTCTGAAAATGATATTATCAATAAAATTCCCATACTATGATCAATACTTATAATAATATTTGTATTCTGATACATTAATAAAAATCAGCTATCCCTCATTTTTTGTCTCAACACTTCAACAAAACTAAGATGATTCAGCTTCAAAATCCTGGTTTTCACCTCTGCCTTTCGGATCACAATCTTATCTCCTGTGATCATTGGAATTTCAGAATCCCCATCAAAAGAAGCCAGTCCTTTTTCACAATCCTGGTGACGTCCCTCTCCCATTTCCACCGTGATCACATCCTCCGCTGGGAAAACAATGCTTCGGCTGTTCAGAGTGTGTGGCGCGATTGGTGTCATAATCGTCATCTCTCCACTTGGTGAAACAATAGGACCGCCAACAGAAAGGCTGTATCCTGTCGAACCTGTAGGTGTGGAAATAATAATTCCATCAGCGTTATAAGAGTTCAGATATTCGTCATTGACAAAATTTTTAAATCTTACAACACGAAGGGGACCTTCCCTTGCAATTACAATGTCGTTTAAGGCAATATCCTTGCCAATGACCCTGTCTCCCCGGTAAACAGTCCCGGAGAGCATCATTCTCTCTTCCACCTCGTAGACATCCTCCGTAAGCTTGTCAAGAGCCTGGTATACAGACTGCCTGTCCACCTCAGCCAGAAAGCCCAGATTTCCAAGATTGACTCCCAGAAGGGGAATCTGACTGCGCTTCTTATCGTGAGCCGCCTGAATGTCTCTGGCAGCCTGAAGAAGGGTTCCATCACCGCCAAGTACGATAATGCACTGTGTTTCTTCCGGAATCCTTCTTGGATCCGTATAGTGGAACGGACCTGCAGTCTGTCTTCCTGCAAGCTGAACTTCACAGTGTCCGCCTCTTTTTCCAAGATAATCCACTACCCGGTCTGTAAATTCCAGATTTTTATCTTTTTCATTGTTGGTTATAATATAAAACTTATTCATACCAAAGTCCTGTATCTGTTTACTGCCCCTGTAAGCAACAGCATTCAACTGCATACTATTTTTCTGCCGGTTTATCCAATGCTCCGTGTGCCTGTGCAACCACATCCTCCACTTTCACAGTAAGACTGTCCGGAACCTCCGTTCCCTCCGGTCTTTTCTTCAGATGCAGAAGATATTCAATATTTCCCTCTGGTCCTTTGATCGGAGAAAAAGAAAGATGGCATGGCTCGAGGGAAATACTCATGGCGAAATCCCTCACCTTCTCTATCACTTCCTCGTGTACAGCAGGATCACGGACAACCCCTTTCTTTCCCACCTTTTCCCTGCCAGCCTCAAACTGGGGTTTTATCAGGCAGACGATTTCGCCATCCTCTGTAAGAAGATTTCGCACAGGTCCCAGTACCTTGGTCAGGGAAATAAAGGAAACATCAATAGAGGAAAATGCAGGTTTCTCCTGGATATCCTCCGGTACCACATAGCGAATGTTGGTTTTCTCCATGCACACAACTCTTGGGTCGTTGCGAAGCTTCCAGTCCAGCTGGCCATATCCTACATCAATAGAATATACCTTCACACCGCCATTCTGAAGCATACAGTCTGTAAAACCGCCTGTAGAGGCGCCTACATCCATGCACACCTTCCCCTCAAGACTTACATCAAATTCATTCATTGCTTTTTCAAGCTTCAGGCCGCCGCGGCTTACATATGGAAGGGTGTTTCCTCTGACTTCCACTTTCACCGTTTCAGTAAACATGGAGCCTGCTTTATCTTCCTTCTGACCATCTACATAAACCTGTCCGGCCATGATATATGCTTTTGCTTTTTCTCTGGAAGGTGCAAGAGCGCGCTCCACCAGCATCATATCCAATCGTTTCTTCATTCTCTTATTCCTTCTGAATAGTTACCTGAAATTTTCTTTATCTTCTCTGCAATGGCATTGGCGCTAAGCCCCAGCTGTACCCTAAGACTGTCCACACCTCCATGAGGCACAAAACGATCCGGAATAGCCACTGGCAGCACCTGGATACCAGGATGATGTTCTTCCATATAACCGCATACCTGCTGTCCAAAGCCACCATTTTGCACATTTTCTTCTACTGTTACCACCAGGCTGTGATTCCGCGCCAGCTGATCCAGCAAAGCTGTATCTAATGGCTTTACAAATCTGACATTTACAAAGGTAGAATCAATTCCTTCCTTCTGTAATTCACTGCAGACCTCTGCACAGATCTCCACCATGCTTCCAAGTGCCAGAACTGCTACCTTACAACCGCTGTGAAGGACTTCACTTTTCCCCATCTCCACAGCTGTCTGATATTCCTGCAGCCCCTGATATGCATTACCTCTTGGGTAACGGATTGCTACCGGGCCATCCGCTTTCACAGCAAAGCGAAGCATTTCCTTTAACTCCCAGTCATTCTTCGGTGCCATCACTGTCATTCCAGGCATCATGCTGAGATAGGAAATGTCAAAATTGCCCTGATGTGTCTCACCATCTGCTCCAACAAGACCTGCCCTGTCCACTGCAAAGATCACATGAAGCTTCTGCATGCACACATCGTGAAGCATCTGATCCACAGCTCTTTGCAAAAAGGAGGAATAAATGGCAACCACCGGGACTACTCCGCCAAGTGCCAGTCCGGCTGCAAAGGAAACTGCATGCTCTTCTGCAATTCCCACATCAAAGAACCGGTCTGGAAATCTCTGGGAAAACTTTTTCAGCCCGGTACCATCAGGCATGGCAGCTGTAATGGCAACCAGCTTCTCTTCTTCTGCTGCCACCTGGCACAAAGCATCTGCAAACACATCTGTATAACCCGGACAGACCTTCTTCTGGGTTGGCTTTCCAGTCTTGATGTCAAACGGTCCGATTCCATGAAACATATCCGGATTCTGTCTTGCAGGTTCATAGCCACGTCCCTTTTCTGTAAGAACATGAACCACAACCGGTCCCTTCACACGCTTTGCCTCATTAAAAAGACGCATCATCTGGCGCATATTATGCCCGTCCACCGGTCCAAGATAGGTCAGGCCCATATTTTCAAAGAGCATTCCCGGAATAAAAAGCTGCTTAATGCTGCTTTTCGTCCTTCTCACAGCATCCACCATAGCGGTTCCCACACGGGGAATCTTTTTTACCGCCTTATTCAAGCTCATTTTCATTCCGGTGTATGCTTCTGCAGTACGGATCGCACTGAGATAATTTGACATTCCTCCTACATTTGGAGAGATTGACATATTATTGTCATTTAAAACAATTATAAAATTGGTATCCAATTCGGCTGCATTATTCAGCGCCTCATAAGCCATACCGCCTGTAAGCGCACCATCGCCGATCACAGAAACCACATGATAATTCTCTCCAAGAAGATCCCTTGCATGCACATAACCAAGGCCTGCAGAAATAGAATCTGAACTATGTCCCGCGTCAAAAGAGTCGCAATTGCTCTCCCCTCTTTTTGGAAAACCACTCAGTCCGCCTTCCTTGCGCAGGGTCTCAAATTCACCTTTTCGTCCGGTGAGGATCTTATGAGTGTATGCCTGATGGCCTACATCCCAAATCAGCTTGTCATCTGGAAAATCCAGTACATTATGCAGTGCCAGTGTAAGTTCTACCACTCCAAGATTGGATGCCAGATGTCCTCCTGTCCTGCTGACGGATTCAATCAAAAAGCTTCGTATTTCTTCTGCCAGCTGCGGAAATTCAGCCAGAGGAATTTTGTGAATATCGTTGGGCTTTTTTATTTTATCCAGAATCATTTGTATCCTTCTTTCACTTCCTGCGTCCCACCAGCTCGTTCACCAGAGTAAACAGGAATTCATTTTTCTTATTCAGTCCTTCAAACAAAGTAACTGCCTCATCTGACAGCTTCTTCACCTGCTGTGATGCTTTCTCAATTCCCATAAGTGTCACATAAGTAGTCTTATGGTTCTTCTCATCACTGTGAATTGGCTTACCCAGCTCTTCCTCGGTGCTGGTCACATCCAGGATATCATCCTGGATTTGGAACGCAAGGCCGATATTTTTTGCTGCTTTTTCTACTATAGCAGTCTCTTCTTCCGTGGCACCTCCAAGAATTGCGCCTGTCATCACAGAGGCTTCAATAAGTGCAGAAGTCTTATTCTCATAAATATAATCAATCATCTCACGGCTCATAGGCTTGCCGTCATTTTCCACATCCACACTCTGTCCGCCAAGCATTCCGTAAAGTCCGGTCTTATGGGACATTACCTTCAGTGCCTGAATCACATGTGCCTGACAATCTGGTGTATCTGCCGTGTCAAAAGCTGTAAGCATCACTTCATAAGCATAATTGAGAAGTGCCACACCGCTAAGAACCCCCATAGCTTCCCCATAAACTTTATGAGTAGTAAGACGTCCTCTCCGGTAATCGTCATTATCAAGAGCCGGAAGATCATCATGGACCAGTGAATGGGTATGAATCATCTCCATTGCTGCCATAAAAGGATATGCCAGCTTCTCTTCTCCTCCAAACAGCCTTAAGGTTTCCAGGATCAGCATAGGGCGAAGGCGCTTTCCTCCTGCCAGAATACTGTAATTCATTGCCTGTGCCATAGTCTTCGCAAAACCTTCCTCTTCCGGAAGATAAGACTGGATCACTTTATTAATTTCTTCTGTTCTTTTTTTTAATTCATCTTGAAAATTCACCAAGGCTACCATCCTCATTCATCTGCAGCATTTTTTTCTCAACAGTATCAAGCTTATCATTACAATATTTCAGAAGCTCCATTCCCTGTTTATAAAGGCGAAATGAATCTTCCAGGGAGGTCTCACGGTCTTCCAGCCTTCCCGCCAGAACATCCAGCTCTGAAAAAGCCTCCTCCAGAGTTTTCTCTTCTTTTTTCTCATCAGCCATCCTTCCGCACCTCCGTCTTTATTGCTGCACACATTGTGCACAGAAGTCTTTTACTAGCTATGCACGATCTGCATGCTGACTTTATTTTTCACTGTCTGTATCTGCTCCGTAACTGCTGGCTTTTGTATTCTGTACAGACGCCTCTATTGTACCATCTGTAACATAAATCAGCAGACCATCCCCTTGTTTTACCTGTGAAACGCTTGTCAATGTCTTTCCTTCCTTATCAGAAACGTAGGAGTAACCCTGATTCAGCTTCCGAAGAGGAGAAAGACCGTGAAACCTTTCCAGATAGAGGGACAGTCTGTGTCTTTTATCTTTTATCTTTTGTTCCATGGCAGACTGGATTCGTTCCTGCACATCTGCCGCATACTGCTGACGGTCACGCAGACGGCTCTCTGGATTCAGATACTGAAGACGTGTTCCATATCTTTCCAGTTTTGCCCTGTTTACGTCAATTTTATTCCACACTGCCCGTTCCAGCCGTTCCTGATACCCTTGCATGGAATTCAAAAGAGTCCGGCAGTCAAAATAGGCGAGTTCTGCCGCTGCTGAAGGTGTAGGGGCACGAAGATCCGCCACAAAATCCGCGATGGTAAAGTCAGTCTCATGTCCCACTGCAGAAATTACAGGTGTATGGCACTCAAAAATCGCCCTTGCCACCTCTTCTTCGTTAAAAGCCCATAGTTCCTCGATAGAACCACCGCCCCGGCCTACAATGATCACATCCACGCCTGCCTCGTCCAGCATGCGGATACCACGTACAATACTGGCCGCTGCTCCCTCTCCCTGCACAAGTGCCGGGTAAAGAATACTCTGGATAAAAGGATTTCTTCGGGTGGAAACGTTGATAATATCCCGAATCGCAGCACCTGTAGGAGATGTGACAATCCCCACTCTGTGGGCAAATTCCGGTATGGGCTGCTTATACTCCTGTGCAAACATTCCCATATCCTCCAGCTCCTGCTTCAACGCCAGGTATCTTTCATAAAGCGCACCAGCTCCCTCTAAAGTAATCTCCTTCGCATAGAACTGATATGCGCCATCTCTTTCATAAACATCTACTCTGCCCCCGGCTATCACCTTGTCTCCGTCTTTCATGCGGAAAGCAAGACCTTTTCTGGAACCTGCGAACATAATGCATTTCAGTGTGCCGCCTTCGTCCTTCAAGGTAAAATAGATGTGTCCTGTGGAGTGGTATTTACAGTTGGATACCTCTCCCTTTACATAAATATTCTGTAAAAAATAGTCCTGGGTAAACATGTTCTTCACATAGCGGTTTACCTGACCAACAGAATAGACATTATTCATTTTTATTTTCCGGTGCCCTGGAGCTTACATTGCGGTTGACAACTACCACCTTTTTGGAAGGATCCTTTACCTTGAAACCGGATTTCGGTCTTGCAGAGGTCTGTTCTTCTTTCTTAGAAGATGCCTTTCTTGCAGCAACCTTCTTATCCGGGTTGGCAATCTTTCCAAGGATTCCGTTTACGAATGCACCGGACTCTTCAGAACCGAAGCATTTCGCCAGTTCTACAGCCTCATTGATGGCAACTCCTACCGGCACTTCCTCTTTCTCATATTCAAGCTCATACACAGCCAGACGAAGAACTGTCAGATCAACACGGTTCATACGGCTTGTCTTCCATCCCATACTGATGCTGTTCAGCTTCTCATCAAGCTCATCTGTGTGGTTCATAATGTTCATATATTTGCGGCTGATATAGTCCCGGTCGCTCTCTTCCAGATTCTCAATATCAGCTAAATATAAAGCCAGCTGCTCTTCCATTTCTTTCTGTGTATTAAACTCGCTGATAAAAAGCAGCTTAAAAATATGTTCTCTCTGTTCCCTTCTTCTCATGTTTCCTCCTACTATCTGTAACTCCCGAAAATCCCTGCAAAGAAATGCCAGCTCACGCAGACATTCATAGAAAAAAAAGGAAAGGTTTACTTTCCTTTTTTCGTTTACTTGCTTTTTTCATTCTCCATATCTACGCTTGCAATATGAATATTGACATCTGCAACCTCAAGTCCTGTCATGTTCTCAATGGCTGCTTTTACTTTCTCCTGAACCTTCTTGCTGGTCTCAAGGATATTCATGCCATATTCAATATTCAGGGTAAGGTCAACGCTTACCACACTGTCAACAATTTCAACCTTAACTCCCTTGGAGAGATTCTTCATTCCAAGCTTGCTTACCAGCTCATTGGTAATATTACCTGCCATGGAGGCAACTCCGTCTACTTCTGTAGCGGCAAGTCCGGCGATAATAGTAACGACCTCATCTGCGATCTGAACCTCACCGATTCCCTCAATATCCTGTATTTTATATGTTGTTCTCTTCTCTGCCATGCTTACAAACCTCCTAGGTTTAATCTGCCGGCTGCCGGAAAATTCGCATCTTTCCCCGAGGCCAGCGTCAAATCTGCCTTACGGCGTATTTACACGAAACGGACTATCCCACGCATCTGCGCAGTTCTATTTCTATCCGAGACTTTCTTTAATTATAGCAAAATGCGTCAAAAATGAAAAGAGTTATTTACTGAATTCTGTTAATATTAAATCCGGATTTCTGTCTTCTGTCATGCCCACACTCCATGCATTGATAAACAGAAGCAACGGATTGCCTTTCAGATCTGTAACCTTCTTCATGTCAGAAGTTCCGACGATCTTGTCCACCTGAATCTCATCCTTGTTCGCAATCCATCTGATGTGCTCATATGGCAGATTTTCCAGACGAATTTCCACATTATACTCGTTCTCCAGACGATATTTCAAAACATCAAACTGGAGCACACCAACAACGCCCACAATGATCTCTTCCATATTTCCGTAAAGCTCCTGGAAAATCTGGATGGCACCTTCCTGTGCGATCTGGTTAATTCCCTTTACAAACTGCTTTCTCTTCATGGTATCCAGAAGTCTTACCCTTGCAAAGTGCTCCGGTGCAAATGTAGGAATGCCCTCAAATGCAAATTTTTTTCCAGGCGTACAGATCGTATCTCCAATAGAGAAAATACCGGGATCAAATACACCGATAATATCTCCTGCATAAGCCTCCTCAACTACATGGCGTGACTCAGCCATCATCTGCTGGGGCTGAAGAAGTCTCATCTTCTTATCCCCCTGTACATGATAAACCTCCTGGGAGGCATCGAATTTGCCGGAGCAGATACGCATAAATGCAATTCTGTCACGGTGAGCCTTATTCATATTTGCCTGAATCTTAAATACAAAAGCAGAAAAATCATCGCTCATAGGATCAACAAGACCTGAGTCTGCCATTCTTGGAAGAGGTGACGTAGTCATCTTCAGGAAATGCTCCAGGAAAGTCTCAACACCAAAATTGGTAAGAGCGGATCCAAAGAACACAGGAGTCAGTTCTCCCTTACTTACCATCTCCTGATCGAACTCGGCACTTGCGCCATCCAGAAGCTCGATTTCCTCCAGAAGCTGTTCTTTCTGCTCCGGATCCATAACCTCAAGTGCATGAGGAGAATCCAGATCGATTTCCTCAATAGTTCCCTCCTTGGTACCTTTCTGGGTATCTGTGAAAGTAAGGATCTTATTCGTGTTGCGGTCGTAAACACCGCGGAATTTCTTACCGGAACCGATTGGCCAGTTAATAGGGCAGGTTGCGATTCCAAGCTCTTTTTCGATCTCGTCAAGAAGATCAAAGGTATCGTTGGCATCACGGTCCATTTTATTGATAAAAGTAAAAATAGGAATGTGTCTCATAACGCAGACCTTGAACAGCTTTCTGGTCTGTGCCTCAACACCCTTGGACCCATCGATTACCATAACTGCAGAATCTGCAGCCATCAGGGTACGATAAGTATCCTCTGAGAAATCCTGATGTCCAGGAGTATCCAGAATGTTGATGCAGTAACCGTCATAATGGAACTGCAATACGGAAGAAGTAACGGAAATACCTCTCTCCTTTTCAATTTCCATCCAGTCTGATACTGCATGGCGGGCCGTTGCTTTTCCTTTAACACTACCGGCCAGATTAATGGCTCCGCCATACAGCAGGAATTTCTCAGTCAGAGTAGTCTTACCTGCATCCGGGTGGGAAATGATGGCAAAGGTTCTTCTTTTTTCTATTTCTTTCGTATACTTCGACACGTTTAGCCTCCTATTTGAATTCTCTATTTCAGACACGCTCTAGAGCGTGTATTCTTACATTTTTGCAGCATTCCTATTCTAGTATAAGGACTGCTGCACTGTCAAGGGGGTATATCATGGATTTACTGTAGTATTATCACGGATTTACTGTAGTATCATCATCAATATCCACGGAAGTCTCCAATGATTCATCTTTGTTTACCAGTTCTTCCTCGCTTTCATTTAACGGCGTGATCACAATATTTTCCGGCGCAATCCCTGTTTTTCTTTTCACAATATCTTCAATCTGAGCTCTTTTTGCGTCTGTCAGATCTGCTTCCGGAACCACCACATCTGCCGTCTCTCCGGTAAGGTTTACGATCACATTTTCGAAACCTTTGGCTTCCAAAAGAAGTTCTGCTGCCGACTCTTTTTCCGTCAGGTCCGCCATGGAAACCATTGTGCTCACAGCCTCCTGCTTCTGGTCATCTCCCAGATCCTGGTTGTTAATAATAGCCTGCAGGTCTGCTTTATTCTGGGAACGGATCTGTTCTCTGGAAAGTTTGGCCTGGGCCGCAAAATCAGAAGCCGCAGTAAGTACAGCTTCCCCCGGCGTGCTGGTGGTCTGATCCTGCACATCCGTAAGGCTGCTATCCGCCCCGTTCTCATCCAGAAGGGCTGTTTCATCGGTCAGATCATAGTCTACATCCTCCAGAATACTGCTGCTGTCCGCGCTTGCCTCCTTATTTTTCAGGCCAAGATCTACATCTGCAAAATTCAGGTATCCTGCAACTGCGATCAGAACCGCCAGTGAAGTAATGATTACCTGGTTCTTTTTCAGAATCTTTTTCACTTTACCTCTCCTCATTTCATTTTCATTACTTTAATTTTATGGGCATCCAGCTGAAATAATGCCATAACTCCTTCTACAATATTCCTGGAAACCACAGAATTATCTGCTCCTTCCGCCGCGATCAGCACTCCGGTCACCGCCTGATTTCCGAAATCGTAGAAACTGCTGCTGTCTTTTTCTTCCCCCGTCATAAGGAGCACCCGCACTTTTCCCACTCCTTCTGTCTGGGATAAAAGATCTTCCAGTTTTTTCTCCAGAACTGTCCGTTCTGCATCTGTATTTTTCTCAGAAGAAGCTGAAAAAAAGGAACTGCTTTTTACTTCCGGGGAGCTATCCTTTTTATCGGATACCGGAAGTGCAATTACCGTAAGCAGAAGTCCCAAAAGGAGAAGAATCACCCATTGTCTGCTTCCCATTTTCCCAAGCAAGGACTTCACAGTTTTCTTCCCTGATTCCCCAGTTTGCTGCAAGTTCATCTTTTATCCCCCTCTCAAGCTCTCCATCTGGCACCTCCTTCGTCCACAGGCAGACTTTTAACAGCTCCCCTTCTATATGTACTTTGCATGCCGTCACTTCTATGCCTTTCTTTTTCAAAGATTCCGGAATATTTTTCTCAAGCTGCTCCTCCACACCTTTTTCCAGAAGGCTTTTCTGAAGATTTTCCAGATCAAGAGTGAGCCGCTTTTTTTCTTCCTGCTGGTAAAGGCTGGAAAAGCTTTCCGGCAGTGTCTTAGCTTTTTCCAGAATGGAAAGCATGGGAGTGATCAGCATAACCATCAGCAAAAGTCCCATAAAAAAACGCACATAACGCTGATATTTCCCGGTAGGCACCAGATGGATGAGCATAGTCAACAGAATATAAAATATGGCAAGGCATTTGATCCAGCTGTAGATGGCTTCTTTCATAATATATCACTTCCCGCATCCCATTTTGGTCCCATATCTCAATCATATGCTCAGGTTATTATGGTTCATTTCCGCTTACTGTTACTTTTATCCGCCTACAGACGCCATGAGAACTATAAAGGTAAGCACACACAGAATTTCCGCAGTCAGCATGATCCGCAGAAGCAGGGCACAGCCTTCTCCCATTGTGCCAAGGCAGCCTACGATTCGTTTGTCTGATACAGGCTGTGCCACTGCACCAAGGAAGCGAAAGCTAAGGGATAGGAGACCATAATGAATCACAGGTCCGGCTCCTGCAAGAAGCAGAACCACCACCGCCATTGCTCCAAGACAGTTTTTCACAAGCAGTGCCCCTGCCAGAATCAATTCTGTTACCGCATTTACGGCATTTCCCACAGCCGGAATCGCTCCGGCAGTTCTGCCCAGGGCAGTTCGTTTGATGGCATCCATGGCAGGCGCAACCAGTCCTCGTACCGCCTGAAGCCCAAGGACAGCCCCAAGCATGGTTTTCAGGCTCCAGTTGATCATAGTTTCCAGAAGTTCTGCCATCTTGCTTAACATATCCTCTTTGGAAAGATGGTTCACCATACAAAGAAGAACATACAGATTAGCCCCTGGCAGAATCAAAGTGAGAAGAAGCCATTCCACCAGCCACACCAGAAGAAGAACCCCCTGATAAAATACAGAAGCCGTGACAGCTCCTGATGCTGCTGAAACTGCCACGAAATAAGCAGGTGCCAGGCCTTTCATAAACTGAGTCATCCATTCCAGCTGTTTTCCAAGAGAAACTCCAAGCTGCTGATAGCTGTTCATCAGAATGGTAAATAATAAAAGATATACCATGTAAAAACTTACCTCTCCAATCTGGCTGTTTTCAAATACCTCTGCAAAATTTGAAAAAACAGCAGCTGCCAGCACCAGGAGAAGAATGCGAAAAAAATTAGCCCGTTCTTTTTCCAGCCGTTCAAAAAAGAGGCTGCGCAGAAATTGCTGCACCGCCTCTTTTGAAAATACTGTTTCGCCGTTTATCATGTTTTTTAATGCTGTTCCTATGGAGAAGCTGTCCTCTCCCAGCATTTCATCCATTAAAGTTTGTACCTGTTCGAAAGACATGTCAGAAACCAGCTGCTCCGTAATGCCCTCAGAATCAGCGGAAGCTGCACGATAGCCAATACCTGCTGTTACCGTTTTCTCCGTTGTCTCTTTCTCTGTTTCGACTGCTGTTTCACCTGTAAAACTCTCTGCTTCCATGTTCTCTGCGTTTACATTTATTTTTCTGGTTCCCATCAGAATCCATACTGCAAACAACAATGCAGCAATTACCTGCCATTTTTGTTTTTTTCTCCAGACCCTCATACCATGAACTCCTGAATCGTCTTCAGAAGTGCCATAAGCACCGGCATGCTCAGAACCATCACCGACAATTTACAGAACAGCTCAATCTGCGCCGCTGTTGTGCTGTAGCCTGCATCTTTACAGATTCCGGAGGCAAACTGACCGATGTAGGTAATTCCGATCATTTTTACCAGTGTGGAAATATATTCCGTGTCCACTGGAAGTGTCTCCTGGATTTTCCCCAGAGATTCAAACAGGTAATAAATTTTCCCCACAGCAAGTCCCATGATCACAAGACCAATTCCAACTGTAATAAAACAGGCGTATTCCGGTTTGGTTCCTTTCATAAGAAATCCAAGAATAACACCGCATACGCCTAGTAACGAAATCTTTATAATGTCCATTTTCCACCTCCTGAACACAGGTGACAGGATATTGGTGAATCAGATCACAATTCAAATAATTTTTTTATGCTGTCAAACAACTCATAAATATATGGTACGATCCAGAAGAGTACCACAAGGAGACCTGCCAGGCTGACTAAAAAAGCCTGTTCCTCTCTGCCGCTGTGCTTCAGAACCTGAGAAAGTACGGAGACCAGAATCCCCACAGCAGCTATTTTGAAAATAATACTGACTTCCAAGGGGGCCTCCTTTCTTACCGTTATCTGCCTTACATAACCGTTTTCCAGGCAATTTTTCCAGATATTATATGAAATTACCACAACAAGACTGCCAGCAGAATTCCGCCCAGAATTCCCATGCTCTGATATGTTTTCTGCTGCTTTGGCATAGCACTTTTCAGAGTCTTTATCCTGTAGCCTAGTTCCTCCTCCAGAAGTGTCAGCTGTGCCACCTGCATTTCCCTGTCCAGATATCCCAGTTTTTCGCCCAGAGAAAGAAAGCTTTCCCTCTCTTCCTCTGAAAGTCTGTAAAGGGGAAGCAGTCTTACCGCGCATTCCCTGAAAATCTCATCAAAGGTAATTCCAGGCCGCTGCTGAAGCCATCCTGCAGTTTCTTTGAGAAAAAGCCTGTACTCTCCTGGCATTTTTGCTGCAGCATCAAGAAAGGCATCTTCCAACGTCGCCCCTGTGCAGCGGATTTCCCCTTTCAGTAACAGAAGAAGCTGAGCCAGTTTTTCCAGAATTTTCAGTCTGGCTGTCAATTCCATGCTTTTACACAATCCAAGACCTGTTCCGGAAAAAAGGATCAGAATGATTCCTGCTGTTTTCAACAAGGCCTCCCGTTTCTGTCATAAATTCCAAGTATGGTTCCCGCATGTTCTCCCTTGTCCAGGAAAATATACCGTTCAAACACTCTTCTTCTCACCAGCCTTTCAAAATAAGGCTGATGGATCACGTCCTCAATGGAATTTCCATGAGCGGTGGCGATTACTTTACATCCACTGTGAATCACAGATTCCACAGCTTTAAAGTCTTCTTTCCGTCCCAGTTCATCTACGGCCACAACTGCCGGAGACATAGAACGGATCAGCATTTCCATCCCTTCTGCCTTTGGACAGCCGTCCAGCACATCCGTACGCATACCAAGGTCATTCTGGGGAACTCCCTGATAGGAACCGGCAAGCTCACTTCTCTCATCTACAACGCCAACCGTTACCCCCGGCATTTTTTTCTTTTCCTCACCATTGCTCAGCTGACGGATAATATCCCGAAGCAGGGTTGTTTTCCCCCCTCTTGGCGGAGAAACGATCAAAGTATGCGCTACCCAGTCTTTTTTGCGGATATAGGGCATCACCTGGTCTGCGCAGCCTACCACTTCGTGAGCCAGACGTACATTGATACAGGAAATATATTTCATTCCCTGGATCTCATTGCCGTCAAGAATCACCTTTCCGGTAACACCTACCCGATGACCTCCCTGAACAGTAAGAAACCCCTGGCGCATTTCATCTTCATAGGAATAAAGGGAATAACCACTTATATATTCCATGGTTTCCTTCAGATCTTCCCTTGTCACCACGTATTTGCCATCATGGTCGGTAAGGAAACCCTCACCTCCGTCATAGGTGTAGAACAGCGGTCGTCCTACTCTTAACCGTATCTCATATATTTTGTCATAATCAAGGTTTGCATTCATCAACAGTCTGCGGATATTGCCCGCAAACAGGTTCTGAATCTGCTCTGCTTCTATGTTGTATCACCTCTCAATTTTAATATATGTGGACAATCCCGGATTCATTCTTAAATAAATCCACCAGATTTACAGGCTCTAGAGCGTGTTTGAAAAATCCTTCTAATACTGGCTCACATTACTCTGTATGCTCTGCTGGTATTCTTCCATTCTGGGAAGGCTCAGTTTTAAAACCCTGTCCACAATATTCACAGACGCTGAACTATATGCATAAGCAGCGGATTCAAACAGCACGTACAAGTCATCCCCATCCACAAAAATCTGTTCGATTCGTTCCGGAAACCGATAGCTGACAGCAGAATTTTCATCTACATAAAGCCTTTTATCGGATTTCTCATAAAATACCACTCTGGAAGGCAGAATTCCAAAGGAATGAGACAAAAGAAGCTTGTCGTTATAAAAAGTCATTCCCTGTGCCTGTTCGGAAATGGTGGAATAATCAAGGGGAACTGCCATCCCAAAGTTCATTCCCAGACCTTCATCCATAGTATTTATCAGGTTTCCCTGATCATCTACTGCATATCTTGCAATTGCACTGTCTGTATATTTTGTAAAGCAGCCAACGTACAGACACCCATCATAAAAGGTCATAAAGGAATCACGGACGATTCCGTAAAGGCTGGCTATCTGGTTGGTCGCGATAGGATGCCTACCCGCATCATAGTCATAATTTTCAATGGATTCCATGGTAAGACTCACTGCCTGGGCAAGCTCCTGCGTATTTGAAGAATACCACAGAATCTGATGTTCACTGTCATACGCCAGACCGCCAACATGTGGCTGTCCGGGCAAAATAATTTCTTTTATAAAACGGTGCGATTCTTTGTTGATCATATAGATCACAGAATTATGCTTTTTCGCATGACAATAGGCACTTACAAAAACATAATCCTCTGTTACTGCCAAACCCTGCGGTGTCATAGTGGTACACATGGCCGGCATATCACCTTCACTGGTAAGAAGGGTTTGTGTTGCTTTCAGACCGGGAATAATATAGGTTCCATATTCCCGCTCTTTTTTCCTGTCTTCAAAGGCAAATGCCATCAGCTCTTCTTTCTGGGAAAGCATCTGGATCTGTCCACGAAGCGTATAGTAAGCCGCTTCCTGATTGGTGGTTTTCCTCTTGGTGGGCGGCTCATTTCTGCCTCTGTATATAAAGGCATATGCCAGATAAGATCCCACAATGACCAGAACCATGATCAGGATCCTGAGCCAGAAAATGCGGTTTCTCCATTTCATCTTTTTCTTCATTTATCTGCACTGCTTCCGCAATAGTACTCTTTTGGTAACTGTTCCGTACCTTCACAATTACATGCTTTACAATTGCATGCTTCGCGATACACAAAAAATCATACTTTCCATGATTTCACGCCGCAATTCCCGGGCTTTCTGTGAACTGTGTTCACAAAAACAACCTCGCGGAATACTGTCTCCTGAATAGTTACCTCTTTTTTTGTTATAATTTCACAACAGACATCATTATACTTTATCAGGTTTACGTTTACAAGAGGAAATTAGAACAGCCCGGTTTCTTCCAGAAACCGTGAAGGGTCACGCTCTTTATCGTACTGACGGCGCACATAACAGAGCATAAGTTCTTTCTTCGCCCGGGTCATGCCTACATAAAAAAGCCGGCGTTCTTCTTCCAAGGACTCTGCCAGAACCGCTTTTTTATAGGGAATGCTCCCTTCGTTTACATTCATAATATAAACTTTATCGTATTCCAGCCCTTTTACCGCATGAAGGGTGGAAATTACAATCCCTTCCCTTTTCGTCTCCTGTTTTTTCGCCTGTTCGGCCAGTTTCTTTGTGTAATCCTCTATGTAGTTTTCCCACTCTTCCAGGGTTTTCATGCCTTTGGCACTTTCCTGTATGCGGTCAAGGACCTCAAGGAGCTCCTCTGGACGAATTTTACGATACTGGGCATATTCAATCAGATACTGCTCGTAGCCCATTCCTTTTCGGATAAAATTCACTGCAGCATAGGGTGCTAAAGTGGAAAGAATACGAAGATGTGTTTCCAGTGTGGTAATCCTGTCGCACATCCAGTCTTTATCTTTATAGAAATCTCTCAGTGCAGAAAATGAGATTGTGGTCTGAGTCAGGGCATCCCTCGCTATATACCGGTTGGGGCGGTTCATGATTTCCAGGAAAAGCTTTCGCGTCCTGTCTCCTGCTGCCATTTTCAGATATGCCATCAGGTTTCTGCTGATCCAATGCCGGAACAGATTGGGCAGCTGTTCTTTCATGGTAAAAGGAATCTGGTACTCCATCAGCGCTCCAACAAGCCCCTCTGCCTCCTGATTGGTGCGAAAAAGCACTGCAGTATCCTCCAGATTCTCTCCTGCCTCCAGCCGCTTCTTCAAAAAGGCGGCAATCTTCACATACTCTTCTCTTGGATTGTCAAATTCCATCACTTTCACAGGTTTTCCCTGCTCATTTGGCGTAGACAGCCTCTTCTTAAAGCGGATCTGATTGCAGCCCACCACATTCATGGCTGCCTGAAGTACATTTTTCGTACAACGATAATTAATGTCCAAAAGAACCGTTTCTGCCTTAGGATAATCTTTGGTAAAGTTCAGCATGATCTCTGGCTTGGCGCCACGGAAATGATAAATAGACTGATCATCGTCTCCCACTATGAACAGGTTATCCCTGGGCTTTGCCAGCATCCTTACAATATCATACTGGAGATGGTTGATATCCTGAAATTCATCTACCATAATGTATTGGAATTTGTTTTGCCATGCCGCCAGGATATCTTTTCTCTTGACAAAAAGTTCATAGCAGCAAAGAAGCATGTCATCGAAATCCAGTTTTCTTCTCTGACGCAAGGCCTTCTGATACCCATTATAAATCTGGCGGAATACCTCATCCGGGCAGCAGGAAGAATAATAGTGATCCAAGGAAATCCTCCCCCCTTTTACCACGCTGATTTCCTTTGCCACATCCTCCTGGAAATCTCCCTCCTGCGCTAGTTCCTGACCAAATTCCAGAGTCATTTCTTTTAAAATGGCATATTTTTCTTCTTCTGACAAAATATTGCCGGCACTAAGTCCATAAGCCTGCTTCAGGATTCCGTAAAAAACACCGTGAAAGGTTCCGAAGGTAACAGCCGTGGAGGTCTGTCCGGTAAACTTCAAAAAACGCTCTCTCATCTCTTTTGCTGCAGCCCGGGAAAAGGTTACAACAAGAACAGAGGACGCCGGTATTTCCCCCTCACCAGTCATATATGCAGTTCTTTCAACGATCACTGAAGTTTTCCCCGAACCGGGGCCTGCCAGAACCATCATAGGTCCTGACAGGTGGGCGATTGCCCTTAATTGAGATGGATTTTTCTTCATAATTGAGACAGATTCTTCATTACAGATTCTCAAGCTTCGCGATTGCTGCTTTCACACGGCGGATTGTCTCATCCTTGCCAATGATCTCCATGATCTCGGTAGCGCCTGCCGGTGTCATCTGCTTGCCTGAAACAGCTGTACGAAGAGGCCACATTACATAGCCGTTCTTGTAACCTTTCTCCTTGACAAATTCGCTTAAGGAAGCGAACAGCGGATCATTGGTGTAATCCTCCTGAGCCTCCAGAAGCGGAAGAACTTCTTTCAGAACTGTAAGAGAAGTCTCTTCGTTTGTTTTCATTTTCTTATGGCAGTACATAGATGCATCATACTCTGGAACTTCCTGGAAGAAATCAATCAATGCCGGAATGTCAGGGAAAGTTTCGATTCTGGTCTGAACCATTCCTGCAATTTTCTTAAAGTTAAAGTCTCCCTTCAGAACTTCCTTCATGTATGGAAGTGCTCTCTCATAAAATACTTCCGGATCCATTTTCTTAATATACTCGCCATTCATCCAGCGAAGCTTGTTGATATCAAATACAGCCGGAGATTTATTAATGTGATGATAATCAAATTTTTCAACCAGTTCCCTGAGGCTGAAGATCTCGTTATTATCTGCCGGACTCCATCCCAGAAGTGCAACATAGTTTACAATTGCCTCGGAAACAAATCCCTGATCCAGAAGGTCCTCATAGGAGGAATGTCCGGAACGTTTGGACAATTTGGCGTGAGTTTCATCCGTGATCAGTGGACAATGTACATAAACCGGAATATCCCAGCCAAATGCCTCATAGATACGGTTATATTTCGGGGAAGAGGAAAGATATTCATTGCCTCGTACCACATGTGTGATTCCCATAAGATGATCGTCTACAACGTTAGCAAAATTATAAGTCGGATATCCGTCAGATTTGATCAGGATCAGATCCTCAAGTTCCTCATTGTTTACTGTAATATCTCCGTAAATTACATCATGGAAAGTGGTAGTTCCCTCTGTAGGCATGTTAAAACGGATTACATGTGGCTCTCCGGCATCCAGACGGCGCTGAACTTCTTCCTTGGAAAGCTTCAGGCAGCGTTTGTCATAAATGGAAATCTCCTTGCCTGCTACCACACGCTTCATGCTCTCTAATTCTTCCTTCTGGCAGAAGCAGTAGTATGCATCGCCCTGGTCTACAAGCTGTCTGGCATATTTCATGTAAATCCCCTGTGCCTGGCGCTCGCTCTGTACATATGGGCCATATCCACCGTCCTTATCCGGACCTTCGTCATGAATAAGACCAGTCTTCTCCATAGTACGATAAATAATATCTACAGCGCCCTCTACATAGCGCTCCTGGTCTGTATCCTCAATACGGAGAATAAAATCTCCGCCTTCATGCTTTGTAATAAGATATGCGTATAACGCAGTACGTAAATTTCCAACATGCATTCTGCCAGTAGGGCTTGGTGCAAATCTGGTTCTGATCTTAGTCATGTCTTCTCTATTCTCCCTGTTTATTCTTTCTTATCTTCTGCTGCCATTCCGTGATGGCAATTGCCTTTTCACATTATATACCTAATCCATTCAAAATGTCCATAGAAAAAATCCCCCTGAAGCCCAGCCTCAGGGAGATCGTTACGTTCACTCCGTTCACCGTAACGCGCTTCGCGATGCACAGAAAGACGAACCTTCTTGTGACAAGCACAAGAAGTAGCGTTTGCTGCGCAAACTTAATTCTCGGGTGTTTCTGTGAACTTTGTTCACAGAAACACCTCGCGGAATGTTACCAGTGAACAGTAGCGGGAGATCATCATCTGCGAAAAAAATTAAGCATCGATTCCTTTATCTCTCAGATAGTCGATCACATCACCAACTGTGTTCAGCTCTGTAAGCTCCTCTGCCGGAATCTCGATGTTGTACTCGTCTTCCAGAGCCATAACAAGCTCGAAGAGGTCAAGGGAATCTGCTCCCAGGTCATCCTTGAAAGAAGTATCTGCTGTAATTGTCTCTGCGTCACAGTTAAGCTGCTCTGCGATCATTTCACTCATCTTTTCTAACATTGCTCATTCTCCTTTAATAAATATCTCGAAAACCGGCTTCCATCAGCCGTATGTCATACACTGCGGAAAGTATATAATCTGCTGGCTCATTTGTCAAGAGAATTATAGGATAAATTCCGGCTCCTGGAATTTAATCTGTCTGGCCACACTTAAGGCCAGTCCCATCTCTGCCATCAGGAACAAAATGGAGGTACCTCCATAGCTGATAAATGGCAATGTGACACCTGTGTTTGGCATGATGTTCAGCACAACAGCCACGTTCATAATAACCTGCAAAGCGATATGTACAAAAACGCCGCTCACAAGCAGGGAGCCAAACATATCCGGTGCATTCTGTGCAACAAAAAACAATCTGTACAACAGATAACCAAACAACGCCAAAACCATGATCGCGCCAAAAATCCCCAGTTCTTCACAAATAATGGAAAATATCATGTCATTCTGTGCCTCAGGCACACTTCCAAGCTTCTGAATACTGTTTCCAAGACCTCTGCCAAAGAAACCTCCTGAACCAATTGCATACAAAGCCTGCAGAGTCTGATAGCCATCTCCGCTTGCATAATCCTCCGGATGAAGCCATACCTGAATACGACGTAAACGGAAGTTAGAGCTCTGATCCATATGGGAAAGACTGTATACCAGGATTGCCACCAGAATAACCGCAACAACAGCAAGGATAACAAATGGTTTTGTTTTTGGATGTGCAATAAACACCAGACCTACGGTAATCCCCAAAATAATCATCGCAGTACTCAGGTTATCCGTAAACACATATGCAAACAGGGCCTGAATGCCGCCCATTCCCAGAAGTACCATAGTAGCTTTCAGGGTTTCCACTCTCTTTCCCATTTTGACGATCAGATAGGACAATGTGATGATCACTGCAATCTTTGCAATCTCTGCCGGCTGAAACTGTACCCCAAGCTTCAGCCATCTTCTCGCTCCATGAGAGGTGACTCCCAGGGGAGTCTTTACCAGCACCATGAGAAAAGCGGCTGCTCCATAGATCAAAAACGGAAATTTCGCCAGAATATGATAATCGAAATAGGACTCTACAATTGCCAGCACAAGACAGCCAATACTGTACATTGCCTGTTTTTTGAAATAGAACATATCGTCCCCTTCATTAATCTGAGCCATATAAGAGCTTGTACTGTAAAGCATGATCAGACCAAAGCACATGATCAATATGATTACTGCGACCAGATTAAAATCATAGTAATCTGATTTTGCCTTTTTCATTTTGATCTTGGACTTATAGTCAGGACCTGCCTTTTTCTTTCCTGACCGGATACTTGCTTTTTTCTTTTTCGCAATATCCACTTTATCACCTTTTTCTGTTCATTTTTATATAAACTCTTTTATTTCCTTAATTGTTTTTCATTATAGCAGACTCTTTTTGCAGGTGCAACCCAAAGGTGCTGTTACTCCGTGAATGGTAACGGCTGCAGGGTTTATCCCGTAATAGAAAAGAGCAGGATACTCTCCTGCCCTTCTCTGGTTCCTTATAGAAATTTATATCTGACCTGCTTAAGATCAGTCTTCACTGCCATCATCGAAGCCTTCTGTTTCAATAATGAACTTCACGTTGCCACTCATGGAAGCATCTTTTCCTGTGAAGGATGTATAAGCAGCATCATCAGACTGGAGTGCTTCCAGGCGATCCAGAACACTCTGGAAATCATCTTCCATAGTATCTTTCAGTTTCTTGATACCCTCATCGTAGAACTCTTTCTCACCATCCTTCAGATCTTTTGCTCCATCCTTCAGATCCTTAGCTCCGTCTTTCAGATCTTTTGCCCCATCCTTCAGGTCTTTTGCTCCATCATCCAGGGTCTTAGCTCCGTCTTTCAGACTGCTTGTTCCGTCTTTCAGAGTCTTAGCTCCGTCATTCAGCTCCTTAGCTCCATCCTTCAAAGTCTTGGTTCCGTCTTTCAGATCTTTTGTTCCGCTTACTAAAGAAGATGTACCACTCTTCAATTCACGAGTTCCATTATTAACACTGTTTGCACCGCTTCTTAACTGGGAAGCTCCGCTTCTCAGATCTGCAGCACCGTTCTTTAGCTGTGCAATACCGGATTTTACCTGTCCACTGGCTGCTGCTAATGTACCTGCTCCGCTTACAAGGCTCTTGGTTCCTGCTGTCAGCTGGGATGCTCCACTGTTCAGGGTATCACTGCTTGCTGTCAGCTGAGAAGCTCCGCTTCTTAGTGCCACACTGTTTGCTGCAATCTGACCAACACCAGTTACCAGCTTGCCGGTTGCTTTGCTGATTGAACTGATACCTGCATCAAGGCTCTCCTTTGCACTCTTTAATGTACTTGCGCCACTGAGAAGTGCTGTTGCATTGGCATTATCCTTGCCCTGAAGGGTATTGATTCCATCTGTAATAGTCTTCTCACTGTTAAGGATCTGATCTGCTCCGCTTGTAAGTGTCTCAGCAGCCTTGGTATCCTGTAACTGTTTATAGCCAGCCTGAAGCTTCTCATTTCCTTTTGAAATCTGTTTAGCACCTTCCGCTAACTGATTCACAGAATCTGTCATGGAAGAAAGATCTCCAAGTCCTGCAATCAGACTGCTTACTGCTGTCAGACTCTCTCTTACCTGCGTTCCGGCTGCTTTCAGATTTGATGCTCCTGTAGATAACTGACCTTCACCTGCTTCCTTCAGCTGTGCCATTCCACTGTTCAGAGAATCAGCACCTGTGCTCAGCTGTGCGGCTCCTGCATTTGCGGTCTGAGCTCCTGATTCAACAGCAGCTGCACCTGCAATCAGTTTATCTGCTTCACCAGCTAAAGTTGAGGAGCTCGCTGATGCTGCTTCTGAAATACTGCCCGCTGCACCTTCCAGGGTGGACGCAATGGCATTTAAGGATTCCTGAACACTGCTTCCGTTTGTCTCAGCCTGGACAGCTACCTGTGACTGTGCCTGAATGTTACCTAGCTCACCCTGGGCGGCAGAAGCATTTCCAAGACCTGCATTTAACTGCTCGATTGCAGAATTAATAGCTGCTGCAGTTCCTTCGTCAAGTCCCTCTGTTCCAAGTGCTCCCTGCAAAGTTGCGATTGCACTGCTCATAGAGCTCTGGGTTGCACTGATTGCACCAGCTGCAGCATCTGTAGATACCCCTGCGGACTGTGCAGTAACCGTAGTCTCAATCTGGGCAGCTGCCTCACGGATACTTGCTGCTGAATCATTCATTGTCTTAGAGGCACTGTCGCCGATCTGACTGATTGAATAGCTTGTTCCTTCTTTTAATTTTCCAATTCCGTCTTTTACCTGAGTTGCACCGGAAACAAGAGCCGCTGTACCATCAGTCAGGCTCTTTGCACCCTCTGCAACACTTGCTGCTCCAGAAGCAGCCTCACCTACTTTTCCAACGTATTCCGTTACACCGTCAGCCAGGGAATCAGCTCCATCTGCATACTGATTCAGGCTCTTCACCATTGTTTCCGGCTTTGCAGCTGCTACATTCTTGGCAATTTCTGTAAGTTTTGCAGAAGCAGCGCTGATTCCTTCTGAAGCTTGCTGGATTCCAGGTGCCAGCTGTCCTACCCCTTCAACCAGTGCAGATGTTCCACTTACATAGTCCTTGGTTCCCTGTGCCAGTGCACTTGCACCGCTTACATAAGTGCTTACTCCGTCAGTCAGCTGAGTTGCACCATTTACATAAGCGGTTACACCGTCTGCCAGCTGATTTCCACCAGCCACATATTTGTTCACACCATCTGTCAGGGATTTCATTCCTTTATTATACTCTGCCATGTTGCTGTTTACAGTGTCAACACCTTCTGTGTAGCTGTTCACACCAGAAGCCAGTGAATCCACCCCTGCAGTATACTGGGAAATACCGCTCTGCAGTGTTTTTGCACCGCTGTTTAACTGGGAAGCACCAGTCTTGGCACTTGCCACACCAGCATCAAATTCATTGTAGCTGGAAGCCAGTGTATTGGCTCCGCCATAAAGCGTTCTGGTTCCATCGTACAGAGTCTTTGTTCCACTGTATAAGGAAGTAGTTCCATCATAAAGCTGACCGGCTCCTGTATTAAGAGTCTTGGCTCCGTCGTAAAGCTGGCCGGCTCCGTCATCCAGGTCTTTACTTCCATCATAAAGCTGGCTGGTTCCATCTTTCAGAGTCTTGGCTCCGTCATCCAGGTCCTTGGCTCCATCATAAAGCTGGCTGGTTCCGTCTTTCAGATCTTCGGTTCCATCATAAAGATCTTTCGTTCCATCATAAAGCTTCTTAGTTCCATCAAAAAGATCCTTAGATCCATCTACCAGCTTCACTGCTGCATCATCCAGTTCATCCAGAGAATCCTGAAGTTCATCCAAATCATCGGAATCCTCAAGATTCAGACTGCTGAGCAAGTCTGTAACCGCCATAGTGAAAGTATTTCCCATAGTACAGTCTGTAACATCAGCCTCCATTGTGAATCCTTCCGGAATATCAATCTTATCGGAAAGGTCACCGCTTAAATCCAGGCTGTCCTTTAAACCTGGAACTGCAACTCCTACAACCATTTCCTTGTCACCATCGGAAATCACCTTTCCATTATCAATGGTAACATTGGAAAAATTATCGGAAGAAAGGATCATTCCGGTTACCATAACAAACGGAGAATAAACTTCTACGTCTTTTTTATCAACTTTTACTGTCTTTTTGGATTTGTTTGTATAAGAAACTTCCATACGAAGATGTCCACTCTTGCCAGCAAGCTCCTCTGGAGTAATTTCCTGGTCATCCAGATAATATTTGATCTTCATATCTACCGGAAGTTCCTTGTTGGAAGTTCCCTGATAGTAAATATCACTGCTGTCTGTATTCCAGGTAACCTTGTCGCCATCCTGGGTAAAGGTTTCATCACCTTTTACATTCTTGATTCCTTCCAGGTCAGATACATCGGATATATCTCCCTCTGCTGATCCGGAATTCTTCAGCCAGTCAGATACGGTGATGTCTTTTATTTCACCTTCTGCAGTAGCGTTTACATATACGGTTTCTTCCTTGGATACTCCATTGTCTGCTTCCTGTGCTGCAGCAATTACCGGTGTAGTTCCAAGGACGGCAGCCATTCCGGCAGCCATTGTAACATTCAGAATCTTTTTATTTCGGTTCATGTTAGCCAACTCCTTAATTCTTACTTAAATATCTGACGTCTGCAAACTCCCCCCGCTGTCCTGCAGCGTATCTGTTTTCCCGACATCAGTTAGTCATCTCTTAGCCTATGAAAGTTATACAACAAAACTGACCAGTAGTCAATATCTGCTTTTTACCCAAATCTTTTCCTGTTTTGATATTGACTTTTGGTCATTTTTGTTTAAAATAGAAATAAACCACCATAATTATCAAGAAAAGTTCAGATAGTGAAGCTATAATTGTAACAACCGACTTTTATTGCTGCTGGAAGAGACAGTAAACTTTTATTTATAGAATGTCTGACAGACATAAGCTTAGGAGGAACTGGCATGGGAAAACTGGAGTTAAATAAAAAAAGGAAGAAAAGTGCTCTGTACAACACTGCCTTTGAACTCTTTACCACTAAGGGGCTTGCCAAGACAACCATTTCCGATATTGTGGAAAATGCAGGTGTTGCAAAAGGAACTTTTTACCTCTATTTTAAAGATAAATATGATATTCGAAATAAGCTGATCTCTCACAAAGCCGGCGAACTTTTTTCCGAGGCGCATGATGCTCTGGAAGCCTCCCACATTACCGGTTTCACTGCACAGCTTCATTTTATTGTAGATAATATTCTGGACAGGCTGGAAACTGAGAGTAATCTGCTTGGCTTTATTTCCAAGAATCTGTCCTGGGGAGTTTTTAAGGATGCGTTTCAGGAACAGGCAGATGACGATGATTTTCCATTTTTTCAGGAATATCTCAATCTTCTGGATCAATCTGATGTACAGTATGATTCCCCGGAGCTGCTTCTTTTTACCATTATTGAACTGGTAAGTTCCACAAGTTACAGCTGTATTCTTCACTCCCAGCCAGTCTGTCTTGCTGAATACCGTCCTTATCTTCATCGAACGATAGACTGTATTTTGCAGGCATTTATCCATGGAGCAGATGTTGAAAAATTATAGACTTATACATTAAAATCCTGAAGGAGACCTTACAGATGAAAGAAAAATTATATACCATTCCTCTGATGGATGCTTTTAAAGCAGAGGACGAATGCCCTTTCTGTTTTGTGGAGCGCCAGCTGGAACAGCATGCCATGGATTTCGTTTTAGGTGCCGGCGCATCTTATATGGAAGACGATGTACGGGCAGAAACTGATAAAATGGGCTTTTGCCGTACCCACTATAAGAAAATGTATGACTACGGAAACCGTCTGGGTACAGGGCTGATTCTGAAAACCCATTTTCAGTACAAAACAAAAGAGCTTCATGAACAGATCAGGATTTTCGCTCCTTCCAGGGCTTCCGTTTTTTCCAGATTTAAGAAAGGAAACACAGATACAGATGCACCGAAGACTTCTCTTGGCGTATGGGTAAAAGAACAGGAAGATACCTGCTATATCTGCAATTTTTATAAAGATACCTATGCAAGATATCTGGATACTTTTTTTGAACTGTTTAAAAAAAATCAGGAATTTCTCCCACTTTTTGAAACCTGTAAGGGATTTTGCATTCCCCATTTCGGAGATCTGGTTGAAACAGCTGAAAGTGCTTTATCTGATAAAGAGAAAAAAGCCTTTTACGCTATCCTTTTCCCAATGATGGAACAGAATATGCAAAGGCTTTCTGATGATCTGGACTGGTTCTGCGATAAGTTTGATTACCGCAATAAAGATGCGGACTGGCGTACTTCCAAGGATGCACTGCCGCGTGGAATGCAGAAAGCGGCAGGAGGATATCCGGCAGATGAGCCTTATACTATGGACAAGTAAAACCAAACAAGCTCCTGTTCGTTGCTTACGCAAATAAAGACTCCTCAAATTAACATTCTTTAGAGCGTGTTAATTTGAGGAGTTTTTTATTTGTCAGTTTTCAGAACTTTCTCCAGGTATCTCTCTTAAACAAAAGTAACAGCGGGAATACTTCAAGCCTTCCTGCCAGCATATCAAAGATCATAACACCCTTAGAAATATAAGAATACGTATTAAAGTTCCCGGTAGGTCCCACAGCTCCAAGCCCAGGTCCTATATTATTCAAAGTGGCTGCGATCGCGGTGAAATTGGAAACCATATCCAGATTGTCCAGACTTATAATCAACAGTGAAGTAACAAAAATCATAATGTACACAAACAGGAACATGTTTGTAGCTCGCACCACCTCATGGGGAATCGCCTTATCATCCATCTTGATCTTCTTCACTGCATTTGGGTGCAGATACAGCTGCAGTTCCTTGCGTGCAGATTTACACAGGATCAGAAGACGGGATACCTTGATACCGCCGCCTGTACTTCCTGCACAGGCTCCCACAAACATAAGGATAACCAGAATAGTCTTAGAAAATACCGGCCACACATTGAAATCTGTGGTAGCATATCCAGTAGTCGTAATGATGGATCCCACCTGGAAAGCAGCCTGCTGGAAAGCTCTTCCAAAGCTTGTGAACATTTCTCTTGTATTAATAGCGATAGCTACAATGGCCAAGCCAATAATCCCCAGATAGTAACGTACCTCTTCATTCTTGGCTGCCTGCATTACTTTCTTCGTCAGAAGCAGATAATAGGCATTAAAGTTGATTCCAAAAAGAATCATAAAGACCGTGATCACCACCTGATTATACGTGCTGTAGCTTGCAATACTGTCATTTTTGATACCAAAACCACCGGTACCTGCGGTACCAAAACTAAGGCACAATGTATCAAACAGAGGCATTTTTCCAATGAGAAGGAAAATTATCTCCACAATAGTCAGAATAATGTATATGGTATACAAAATCTTGGCTGTGGACTGTACCTTCGGCACCAATTTGCTGACAGACGGTCCCGGGCTCTCTGCTTTCATCAGATTCATGTGGTATCCACCGGTAAGAGGCAGCAGGCAGAGAATAAATACCAGTACTCCCATTCCGCCAATCCAGTGGGTAAAGCTTCTCCAGATCAGCATACAGTGAGACAGAGCCTCCACATCACTCAAAATACTGGCTCCAGTCGTGGTAAAACCGGAAACAGTCTCAAATATTGCATCTATAGGATGGGGAATACTTCCTGAAATAATAAAAGGAAGGGCTCCTGCAATACTGAGTACCAGCCAGCTGAGAGCAACTGTAACAGCACCCTCTTTGGCATGGAATACTTTGCTTTTTCTTTTTCTCCTGGTAAGCGGAATTCCGATTGTCAGGCAGATCAGCATCGTGATCAGAAATGCCAGACCATTTTTTTCCCGGTAAATGATTGCTGTTATTCCTGGCAAAATCATAAATGCCGCTTCAAAATTGAAGATCCAGCCAAGAATATAAGATATCATGGAATAATTCATGTCCGGACTCCTTTACTTTGCAAGTATATCGTTGATATCACGAAGACCTCTGTTCGTGGTAACAATTACAACTCTGTCTCCAATTTCCAGTGCATCATGTCCACGGGGAATGCGCACACTGCCATCCCGGTAAAGACATCCAACCAGAAGATTCTTCTTCAGATTCAGTTCGGACAATGTCCTTCCTACAATAGGTGAATTATCACAGATCTTAAATTCCAGGGCTTCTGCCTTTCCATCCAGAATGTGATACAAGGTCTCCACATTACTTCCAATGGAATTCTGAGTTGCTCTTACATACTGCAAAATATAATCTGCAGTAATGTATTTCGGGTAAATAACACTTCCGATGTCCAGACTGTCAATAATATCGTCATAGGCAAGTCTGTTTACCTTGGCAACCAGCTTGGCATTCGAAATAGTCTTTGCGAAAAGGGAAAGGAAAATATTCTCCTCGTCCATATTAGTCAAAGTTACAAAGGACTCAGCACTTTCCAGCCCCTCTTCCAGAAGAAGGGAACGGTCTGTGCCGTCACCGTTAATAATCGTAGCATCTGTAAGTTCTTCGCTTAGGAACTCACAGCGGTTCTTATCTTTCTCAATTACCTTGACTTTGATCTTCATGGCAAGCAGGGCCTTGGCAAGATAATAAGAAATAGTTCCGCCTCCTACGATCACGGTGTTCTTTACCTGATGGGTCTTCAAGCCAATCTTTTTAAAGAAAGCTGCTGCATTTTGCGGGGTAGCAAGAATAGAAATCACATCTCCATTCCGGATCACATTGGTACCGCCTGGAATGGTAGTATAATCTTTTCCCTCAATAGCGCAGAAAAGAATATCGCAGCGAAAGTGCTCCGTAATCTGCTGAATGCTCTTTCCATCCAGTTCAAATTCAGGCATTACTTTAAATTTCAGAAGTTCTACCTTGCCTCTGGCAAAAGTATCAATCTTTATGGCGGATGGAAAACGCAGAAGTTTTGAAATTTCCTGTGCTGCTGCCAGTTCCGGGTTGATGATCATGGTTACACCCAGACGCTCCTTGATAAAACCGATCTCCTTACTGTAAATCGGATTACGCACACGGGCAATTGTGTGGCAGTGACCAGTCTTCTGGGCGATCAGACAGCATAGAAGGTTCATCTCATCTGATACAGTAACTGCGATAAGAATGTCTGCGTTCTCAATTCCCGCTTCCATAAGAGTATTGATACTTGCTCCATTTCCAACAACGCCCATAGCATCTACTTCATCTATAATCTCATTAATCCTGTCCGGATTGATATCGATCAGAGTTATATCAGTATCCTCTTCCTGAAGCTGCTCTGCAAGTGTACGTCCAACTTTTCCACACCCGACAATTATAATTTGCATAAATCCTCCAAATATATAAATAATAGGAAAATGTCAGGTCACAGACAAAAAGCGAGTCTGCTCCTAACATTCTAAACACTGCTATTATAGCACTACTGTATGCTTTTGGAAATAGTCATTTTCTTACAGTAAATCTTAGAGTGTGTTTGAAGTTAACTGTGGACTTTGTTCACAAAAAGCCCGGGAAGTGCGGCGCGAAATCATGCGAATGCGTGATTTCTGTGCATCGCGAAGCGCGTTACTGTGAACGGAGTGAACAGCAACGTGTTGTTCGAACAGGCGTTTACTTTTTATTTCATATGTAGTACAATGACTTTATCTCTATAAATATACTTTTATTTCATTTTCCCGAATTTGGCTTTCGCCATTAACTTTATAAACAGGATATTTTCCCCAGAAATGGAAGGAGGCCGGTGCTTTCGCACCGGCGCGTATGAAAAAGAAAAATATTAAATTAAGAAAGACTTGGTGCTTTCTACAGTTAATAATATACGAAACAAATGTGATAAAAGTGTGAAAGACTTTTGAAAAAATCATGAAACGATTTCTGCTGTTTTTGTATAAAAAAACGAAACAATAACTCAAAATAAGGGATTTTACCAGATGAATGGACACAAATTTGAATATAAATGCGCCCGGATGCTGCGCCGAAAGGGATTTCACCATGTAGAAGTTACCAAAAAAAGTGGTGACCAGGGTGTTGACATCATTGCCTACAAACATTTTTCAAAATATGCAGTTCAATGCAAATATTATTCTTATCCAGTTGGGAATAAAGCCGTGCAAGAGGTCTATGCCGGGGGCAAATACTATGACTGCGACCGCTGCATCGTTATGACAAATGGCACTTTCACCAAGGCAGCTATCAGCGCAGCCAATAAATTAGATGTAAAGCTATGGGACAACTGCTCTATGTTAAAGAGTACAAGTCTGATTTTTGAAATAATGAGAGCAATGAATATTCTTGGAATCCTATTTGGATGTTATCTTCTAAGAAATGTTTTTCCATTTTCTTCGGATACTTATTTGCAGTATTATCGGGAATTTTCCCTGATTCTGGCTGGGCTTCTTGGCTGGCTGGGCTGGGAGAACTGGATGTTAAGTACTTTAGCTGGAGCACTGTACCTTTTCCTTGAATTTACATTTCAAGGAGCAGGCAACGTTCCTGAATTCCTGGCAGGCGGTGTAAATCTTGTATTTCTGATTCCCGCACTGATTTATTTTGTGCATGTGTATCTCTTAAAACCAAAGCCATAATAAAAAATACCATCCGTTCTTTTCACTGCACCACCAACAGTATACGTAACTATTACATTCTCTTATATAAACACATTTATATATTTTTACATAGAATAAAGGGAAAGACCTTACGGAATAAGGAAAGGATCTGTTTATGGAAAATTATCAGATGAACCGTTCGGGCTGCCGCCCTTATAATAGAACCTGCGGGATGATGAATTTCTCTCCCGCTCCACTGTCGCAAATGCGGCGAGAGACTTCTTGCAGCGAAATGAATTGTGAGTCCTCAGACTGTACCAGACCATATAAAAATTCCGGTGATTTCATACCTGTGAAGTCTTCATACAATCCGCCAATTTCCCAAACACCAAACTGCCCCTGCACTAAACCAGTTTCATCAAAAACAGATAATATGTATGAGCACCTGAAACACCTGACACCAGCAATGGCCTATGTACCATATCAGAATTTCACTTCAGCCTATGATCTTGACTATGCCTTGTCTGTGGGCACTATTTTCCCACAGCTTTGTAAACCATTCTGTGGAAAGAGAGGTATTCGAAGATGATGAGAAAGCAGCCTTCCCCAAGATGCTCTTTTTTACAGCAGATCAATGAGGTTAGTTTCGCTGTCAATGACATGCTTCTTTATCTGGATACTCACCCTGAGGATCAAAAAGCATTGCGCTATTTTTCCGATATTTCTGACCGTCGCAACCAGCTGATGGCCGAATATGCTGAGAAATACGGTCCTCTGACCATCGACAGTGCAGCTGTAAGCAGTGAAAATGCATGGAAATGGTCTCAGCAGCCATTTCCATGGGAAAAGGAAGGAGCGTGACAGTTTATGTGGAATTATGAAAAAAGATTACAGTATCCAATCAATATCAAAACGCCAAATGCGAAGCTGGCTCAGTTCATTATGAGCCAGTATGGTGGCCCGGAGTGCAGCAACCTATACTAGGACAATATTCACCTTTTTAGGGTTATTTTTCAAACCGGTTGATGATACAATATTTAATAGGAAGAAAAGCCTTTACTCTCCTGAGGGGCAACTCGCGGGATTGTAAAGGCTTTTCTTGTCTAAGGGAAATCTCATGTTCAGTTTTACTGTACCAGATTCTTTCTTATTTGTCGAGTTTTATCGTGCGAGATAGTACGACAGCATTCGACATCACAGGCTCTTCACCAGTACAGTGAAGCCTGCTGCCTTCAGCTTCTTTACCACTTTGTTGGCAGCCTTCTTTGTTCTGTAGGTGCCAACCTGGACACGGTATGGGACAGAACCGGATACTTTGCGAATACTTGCTGAAAATCCTTTTTTCTTAAGCACTTTCACCATTACATCTGCATTTTCTTTTGTTCCGTAGGCTCCAGCCTGGATGTAATACTTGGCAGCTGCTTTCTGCCGTAAAAGATTTTTAATCTGGTTCTGTGTCTTTTCTCCTGCCAGTCCGTCCTCTGTCAGATTCTGATTCTTCTGGAATGTCTTAACTGCTTTTTCGGTACCGTCTCCAAAGATTCCGTCGGCTCCTGCGGATCCGCAGTTATATCCCAGCTTTATAAGATTCTGCTGAAGCTGTTTGACCTCATCTCCGGAATCTCCTTTCTGAAGATAATTTCGTTTTTCTGTTACTCCCATATATGCTGCTGTCTTTTCTATAAAAGATGGCCACAGTCCTTCTTTTATAATTCTTCTTGGACAGTTCTTCCTAGAAGCGTCATAGTGGCGTTTCAGGCGATCAGTTCCCCAGCCATACTGTTTCAGAAGATAAGCTGCCAGCTGTTCTGCCTTGTCTACGGCCACATAATAATCCGTCTCTGGGTTCACACAGATTTCAATATTGATGCTGTTTAGATTGGTAATTCCATACTTTCCTTTTCCATCTCCCACCGCCCAGGCGCCGTCTGAATGTTCCAGGGTCTGGTAAATGCTTTTGGAATCCACATAGTAATGCACAGTGGCATCCAGGTTTCCATTACTCATGGCTCTTGCGTGAGCATTTGCATCCGCACCTTTTCCCCAGTTGTCTGTCTCGTGAATTACCACATAAGCAGGTTTATTCTGACCTACGTAACATTTCTTTTTGGTAAGCATTTTAATAATATCCATAATCTTCCTCCGTCAAAAAATTGAGGGCGATCACTCGCCCTCGTCAATATCTTCCCCATCTTTATTAATTGCTTTGTCTGCCACTTCCAACCCCTTGATCAGGATCTTCGGGACGTCCACTCCCATCTCCACCAGATTCTCACAAATAGACCTGATCTCATTTACTAACAGGGATGCCAGGACAAAGAACCCCAGCAATGTAGTGATTCCAAGATCAATTCCAAGCGTCTTGCCTAACTCCACGAACACTGCCGAAGCTCCAAAGGCTACTGCGATCATAATCCAGTAAGCCAGTTTCTTCAGAACGCCCTTCCATCCTGCCTTGGAATTCTCTTTGTGTGTCAGTCTGGCTTTCATCCAACCTGTGATCCAGTCCGCAACATTGAACGCCAGGAAAAGAGCAAACAGAATCCAATGTTCTCCAAAGATATAGCTCAATACAGCAACAACTGCGCCAACAATGGCATTATACGTATCAATCACCTTCATAATTATGTGTTCTCCTTCTTATTATATTATTTTATGGTATAAAAATAAGACCGGTTACACGGTCTCGCCCTGGGTTCGTTCATATAATTTTCACGCCACCTTTCTTTTCAGCGCTTCAATTTCTTCGTGCTGCAGCTGGATTGCCTTGATCAGATACGGGATCACAGCTCTTTCATTCCAGTCTTCAATCAGTCCGTTCTGGTATCTGGCAGCTAATGGAAGGTACTGTTCCACATCCTCTGCGTAAAGCCCGGGAATGGGAACGGCGCTGTCTTTTTCCAGATAGCCAGGCTTATAAACAAAGAACACGGTTGGAAGCTTATACAGATTTTGTATATCATTATCTGTCATGTCCCGGATATGGTTCTTGTATCTTCTGGATGAACTGGATAAATAAGAAACCGTAGCCCCATCACTGTCAAATACCAGATGTCCTCCAGACGATACATGACCTAATCCGAATATCTTGAATCTCTCCGTGCCATCGTCAAAACCACTGCTATCTGTATTTACAGCTGTGTAAAGATGTAAGCCGTTTTTTACTGTAAGTGCTCCTCCGGTTGAACTTATTTTACACGTTCCGAATTTTAAATATCCATCCGAGTGTATAGTCAGCGCATCTATTCCGGCAAAACGTGACTGAATTTTATCGGACGATATCGTCCATCCTCCCAGCGTACCTTTGGTGCTTTTTATACTTCCATCGGTTAAAATGCAAAAATAGCTATTAGCAGTTACCACACCGTTTAAATTGATCTTGCTCGCGTTAATGGAAATACTTTCTGCAGACTGGTTGATCTGGGAGATCAGGCTGGCCTTGTCTGCCTTTTTGCTCCAGGATGTGGAACTGGTTACGGTGCTGACGATTGCGGAATCTGTGATCTTCAGTGCGGCCTGGGACTTCCAGGTCTCTAGATTTGATATCTTTGTACTGGCGTCGCTCAGCCCCTCCTTAGTTGCATAAGTCTTTGAAACAGATGCTGTGATAGAATCCGCATTCTGCTTAATGGCTGATTCCATAGCAGTTACAGTCGGATACGATTTCAGAAGTTCTTCTGTATTTGCATTCGCAGCTTTTACTGCTGCACTTTGTGCCGCATCCGCATATCCCTTTGCGGATTTATCCGCTGATTGCACGGCATTGTCTGCATATTTCTTTGCACTTGTGTCAGCTTCTGCCAGTGAAGATTTAACATTTTGTGTTGTCGCATAAGTCTGGGAAACGGTACTTGACAGTCCATCCACACTTGCCTTAATGGCTGCATTCATGGCAGTAGTCGTGGAATAGTCACTGTTTATCCTGGTACTAAGGTTGGTCAGGTTTACCGAAAGTCCATCCAAGCCTGCTTTGTAATCTGCTACTTTTGCATCCAGGGAACTGTACTGACCGGTTACGGTATCGTATTTACTGCTGATATCGGAAAACTGCAGCTGAAGGCTGTTTATATCCAGTACGGCTGATGCAAGTTTACTGTACATGGTTGCCTTGCTGTTCTGCAGCTCAATCAATTCTGACTCGCTGATCAGTGCAGAGATCTTTCCTCTGACTACTTGGACAGCTGTTTCATTAGACTGGAAACGCTTCAGTACATAATCCTGCGAGTATATATTGACTGGTTGCTCGAATATCATCGGGTTTTTCCTCCTTTCCGGATAAAAATCCATAATAAAAGACACCTTGGGAGGTGCCCTTTAGCATGAATTCTTGTTTTACTAAACAATATGGCAAGTCATTAAAATCTGTCATTATGAGCATAAGTGGAATTAAAATAAAAAACTCAGATCCAGGATTTGAATACTATTCTGATCCCATAGAAGCTAATATCCCAGAAGGAACAACCATTGTAGCGGTAATTCTGTGTGGAGGGTTTAGTGCTGGAGTAGTGGTTTCTTCTACAAATAAGAATGATTTTACTTTATCATGTAACAATTCTGTTGTGTTGCCAGCAAACAGGAGTGCCAGAATTTGGTATATTTAATTTTGAAAGAGGCAACAGGTACATCTTTTGGGCTAAGATTTATTTGCAAAATAATAAAAATTATTTAGCAAGTAATCATAACAATAGCGCCTCTATAGCTTCCTTTGGTGAGGTTTTCGACATTAGTTAAACTTATTCCACCTGTAGCGCCATAATTATCTATCAATAATATTTTTTTATCAAAATTGGAATTATCTACAAAGCTAGCAGAAATACCATTTATAAGAGGTGACTTAATAGGAATATTGGTAACAAGTTGTGTTCGTGATGGAATATCACCAATTATCTTCAATGATGCTTGTAATACTACAAGTTTTCCGATGGTGATGGTATGTATATGTATTTCACCGATATTCTGATGTTTATTAACTGACTCAGAATTATCGTTCAGTTTTGCTGAGTTGCCATATTATACGCAAGCTCCTTTTTCCCTCAAAAATACAATCGTTTTCCCAAAGGCCGCACTTCCCCGAGCCACCTTTTCAGCTGGCTTTTCCAACATTTATTTTTTCCTTTTCCTATGCGATCAGACGCATAAAGGATGCTTTTACTGATTCCTGTTTAACACTTACGTACAGCATTGTTGTGTCCGACTTTGCGTGCCCAGCATAAGCTTGGATTTCTTGTAATGGCACACCTCTGGCACCTGCATCCGTAAGTAATGTTCTTCTAAATTTATGCGGATGCGCATGTACTCCTGCTTCCGCTCCAAGTTTCCGGAGCATGTCTTGTATTGCCTGCCTTCCCAGGCGATTATACGGCTTCCTTCCTCTCACAAACAATGCCGGATTGTTATCGTCTCTACTCTCCAGATATTTCTTAAGATGATAAACACAACCTTCTGTAAGATACACTTTACGCTCCTTCTTACCCTTTTGACCGTAAATGATTATTTCTCTGTTTACAAAATCTACATCATCCCGATTAAGAGCTACCACTTCGCCAATACGCCCAGCCGTACTGTATAAGAGCTCCATGATTGCCACATCTCTTTCCGTTTTCGCTACATCTTTAAGATGTTCCCGCTCTTCTGCAGTGTAAGGTTTCTTGATTTTCTGCGGCACTTTTACACGTTTTAATCTTCTAGCTGGATTCCTGTTTATGTAGCCTTCATCCGTAGCCCAACTGAAGAATCCGCTGATATTGTGCCGCAAAGTTTCAAGGTAAGCCAACGAAATTTTCCTCTGTTCCTGGTATACAGCCAAATAGTACCTAAGATCATTGGTAGTTATTTCGTGAATTTTCTTATTAATTCCCTGAAATAGTAGTGTAATGCACCGATTGTACGCCAGTAGTGTAGATTCTGCGCAGTTTTCCAAACGTTTACTAGCTATGTACAGCTTTAGAATTCGCTCCCAGTGTCGTTCCGAAGTAACCAGCTGTGTGCACTCCTCTCTCACTTCCATGCCATGAAGATTGATTGCAAGAACGTTTTCCAGTTTCTGAAGCTGTTCGTCAGTAAGGCTATCCTGCATTGCTACAATTACATTTTGAATCAATTTTTCGGTCATAAATGAATACCTCCCTTCCTGATTCCATTATATTTTCCGGTACCAGGAAGGTCTACCCTACAAAGTGCTGACTATATAATATGGCAACTCAAAAACAAAGATTTCCACAATACAAACCGAATACGGATATCTTTACCTAAAAAGGACTATAAATACGGTAGGTGTATACGGCGCATTTGAAAACTTACCGCTTAATACGGAACGAATTGAAATAACAAAAGATTTTAAAGATTTTAACCCTAATTATTCTTACGCAGTTGTAGATGTAAAAAGTGGTGCAGGTCCCTTTGATACTGTTGGCTCCCTATGGTTATATCCCAACGGACAAACAATGCAATTATATAAGCCTGCGAATCTTTCAAGAGCTTATATCACAGGAAATTATGTCATACAGGCATAATTATTAATATGTACAGTTAATTACTCCTAAGCTCTTACAAGAGGTATGCAAATCAGTAAGCTGGATTTTGGTGCAAATCCTGTAAAACTAACTGTAAAAGGATTTCCTTTTGTAATTGAAGCTTCAATAGAGCTGTTACTTCCAAGTATAAGTCTTTGTACACTTGCATAAGTTACGCCTCCACTAGCGATATACAAGGAAGGTGTTTTGGTAAACGTACTGTATCCACGATCTCCGATAAATATTAAGTATGATATTTCGTTATCGGATTTTGCTCCACCTTTTAATGTTAAATCATATGAACTGAGTGGATTATTATCGTCCCCAAGATTTTTGTAAAAAGTATTATGGCTTCCAAGATTGCCATATAAATAGTTAATGGCTGCCGGTAGTGTCTGGGTTCCGCTGTCTAAACCGAAGGTTTGTGAGGTCAATCCATTCAAAATCTGCTTTGTCAAATCCTCCAACGTAATAATCCCACCCTCATTCGTGGTGGGATCGATGAACATCAATTCTTTCCCTGCAGGAATCTGTGTTACTTTTGTGAGGCCGTTTGCGTCCTGGCCGTCTTGTGGTAATGCCATAGCTTAATCTCCTTTCTTTATACCGCATCTACATTCAGATTGACAGCTTTCCCTCCGATCACAAGGAGTTTGCCGCCTACTATGAGCGCTGCAGTCTTGTATGTGGTAAATCGTCCGATCACCACACCGCCAAACATGTAATCTTCATTCTTTACTTTGATACTGTAGCCGTATCCCAGGAAGCTCTCACCGCTTTCAGTCTTTTTACGCCAGGAAAACCATGCTGCCGGATAATTCTTTGTGACCTCGCTTCCATTCTGGTACACAACTGCAGTCACAGTTGTAGTGCCGTCTTCGTTATCATGATAGCGGACATTGTACAGAAGTGAATTTCCCACCAGACCGTGTAGGTCTGTAGTTGTCTCGGACAGATTCATCTTCAAACCATCCACGCTTGTCTCAATGTTGGCTACTTTCTGGTTTGTCGTAACAATGGCAGCTTTTGCCTGGTCTGCGGTATTCTGGGCGGCTTTGATATCATCAGCCAGCCCTTCCGCATCTGCCAGGAGCATGACGGTCTGGGTATCCAGGTTCTGGGCTCCGGATGTATCATATAAAGTACAGCGGATCATGTTCACGTCAGCTCCGGAGGGAGCATATATCTTCATGATCTCAGCAGATGAAGAACCATACTTCAAAACATAGGTCTTTCCATTGTCTTTTGATTCCTCGATCTGAAAAATTCCGGAATAACTGCTGATGATCCCATTGTCATTCTTAAATGCTGAGAAAGTCACGCTTTCCGGAACCAGAGTCTTTCCGTCCTTTTGTTTCCGGATCACCTGGCTGCTGACTCTGAGGTCATAGCTGAGACCAATCTTCCCGTCCTTAGCCTTACTGATGGAAAATCTCTTGGTGATCCAGGAGCCCATTGACTTTACAACAAGCGTTTTACCGCCTACTACAAGCCCTTTTCCACCGACCAGGAGAACTTTCCCTTCCAGTCCGTAAAGCCCCGAAATATCCACGTAGCCGTTGTCAGAAGTCATTGCTGTGACCTGATACGTTCTGGTTTTCGGGTTCCAGGTACCGCTTACACCTTCAGAAACGTTCACCGTAATCTGGTCAATATGATCGGAAACATCCGTATCACCCAGATACACGGAAAAAGTGGTATGACAGCTGCTGTAATCCCCACCGGAACCATCCGTATAGGTATGGACCACATGCGCATCATTGTCCAGGGAAGCCCCGATTGCATCCAGGGTGGAAATCCCGGACAAAGTGTCCAGGGCTTTCTTCGCCGCGTCAGAAGCTGCATTTGCCGTGTTGCTGGCGGCATTTGCGGTACTGGCGGCATTGGATGCAGTCGTAGAAGCACTGACAATGTTGGTATTCATCTGGCTGTATAACTGGTTCAGGCTCTGGTTCTGATCGTCAAACCAGATCCGGCTGCTCTTGATACTCTGGGAGCTGCCATTGATAGCCGACACCACCGAAGGGATATCCAACTTAGTGCCGGCAATGGCTGCGTTATCCGCCACCATCTTATTCACGATCAGACCATCTGCGATAGCTCCAGGCTTCACGCCTGTGGCATCCAGCAGAATCCCTTTTCCGGTCTTATCGAACAGGGAAAAGGTAAAATCACCGTTTGCATCCCTGCCAGCCTGCATCCGGACGGTTCCATCTATGTCCCTCCACTGCTGGGTTGCCCCCTGGATCTTAATCCCGCCATCATCAGATGTGATCATAAATTTATTGGTGGAAATGGTGCCACTTAAAAGATCTCCAACTGAAACCGTCTGCATAACTGCAGTTCTGATCAGTGCAGAGTCAATCACAGCATTCTGGGAAGTAAGGTGGATGTTCTGCAAATCCCCCACACCGGCACCACCAGCAAGCAGAGTTTTGATATTGGCATAACTGGAATCCAGGATATTGATCTTTGCATTGGCGGCAGTAAAATTTGTAGCAGTCAGATCCCTGAAGCTTCCAAACTCTGCATCCAGGTTCTGTACCGTCGCATTGACCGCATTCAGATTCTGGATTGTTGCAAATTTCAAATTGGCAGTATCCACATCCAGCTTGTTGATCATAGCGTGGTCGATCATCACCAGCTGTGCATAATACCGCTCCATTTCTTTTGTGGCAGGACCTTTCCAGTTTGCATTTGTTTCATCTTCTGATAAACCCACAGCCTCCACAGAATCCGTAAAACCGCCATCATACTCCCTTTCCAGTTTCATCAGCGGAACCTTGTAGGAGCCCCCTTTTCTGTCTTCCACGGTGAGGACGTCCCACGGATCCAGCCGTGGGTCTCCCATCATCCGTAGGGAACCTGGCATATAGGAAAAACCTTTCAGGGAATCCATCACTTTGTCCAGGGTATCCTGTGCCATAAACGGATTGGAAAAGATCACTGCCCTTGGTCCATCTCCAGATGAAACAGAAACATCTTTCCCCTCTTCGTCCTGGCCAGTGTAACAGGTAAGCTTTTCCATCTGGAACAGGTAATCGTTGTGCTCAAAAGAATCCCAGTATCTGCCGGTGCTGACCGTATAACCGCTGTCCACGTACCTGTGCAGTTCAATCTGTCCGTTTCTGTTACATACTGCAAAACAGCCATGAAGCTGTGCTGCGTAAGAAAGGACCTCCCTGCAGCTGTAACCTTTCGGAACCTCCATGGAAATGCCGGAAAGACCATCAGTTACAACCATTACCCCTGTGATTTCCTGGATCCTTTTCAGAACAGCCGCCGTATCCGTACTGTCTCCGTCCATGGAGAATGCACGCTCTGTTTTCATCATCCGGTCATAGGCTGTAAACTCAATCTGTTCTTCATTTCTGGATGGTTTTCCAGGCGTGAAATATCCCATGGGGATGTATTCCACCAGACCGTTCACTTCCATTCCGATCTGGACCAGGAGCTCATGCCCCTCAATGGCTTTTCCCGGATCCGGAATTATGATGGTAACGTACTGGCTCACTGTGGAGCCAAGGGAAAAGTCATCCTCCCCTTCTGCTCCGCCAGTAAACTTAATGCTTTTCGCATTTGTTATGGATACATCATCATATGTGATGAGTGCTTTAAAAGTTCTGGAATCCTGTAGTACCAGGTTTCCAAAAGCTTCTGAAGACTGATACACAGGACCACCTCCTACTCTGTCATGATCTCAAGTGTTTCCAGGTCAGCCACTGTCAGGGCATCATAACGTGGATCGTCGCATTTCTCAATCTCTTCCTCTGAAACAGTATGGATACTAACCTCTGTCTCGATTGCCAGAAGCTCATCCAGGTCTTTTGCAAAGCCTTCTTTGTCCTCGATGGAATACTGCCCGTTCTCAACCAGGAACTTTCCATCTTCGCCTTTTGCCGCATATTTCCCAAGCAGTTCCTGACGCTCTGCATCATAGGCATTGGCGGCATCACTGACTGCTGCCAGGTTCTTTTTGATTGCATAGCCAAGCTTTACCGGCAGCCGCTTCTCCCTTAAGGAAGCACAGCCATTGACAAAATTTAATATATCTTTATTTTTCAGTTTCATCTGCAGTACCTCCTGTTACACGCTCGTCCTCAGCTGCATAGACTAACTGGTTAAATGCTTCAATGTCTTTTCTGCACTCTGTCTTGTTTGTCTCATACAAGTCACGATCCTGGACGGTAATACTGGTGCTTGCGTTCCCAGCTTCCGGGATCTGTGCAGACATGTACACAACAGGTCTGTCATTGATCATGCTGTTGAAATTCATGGATACTGATTTTGTTCCTTTTAACATTTTGGTTTCCTCCTATTTTTGAATCAGGTCCACAGCCACACCCTGGTACGTCTTCACACCTTTATGGTAGGTATATACAGGGTAGGCTGGAGCGCCTGCATAAAATCTTTTCGTTACTTTGGTATTTGTCCCGGGATCCAGGAAAGTCACATTAAAAAAAGCAGGGGAAACGGCTTTATCAATCACCACTGCCTGCTCTCTTGTCAGCGGCGGCCAGCTGCATTTCAAAGTATATTTAATCGCAATCAGGTCTCCCACCATCTCGCCATTGGCTGCACGTCCGGTATTTTGGGACCATATTTTTTCTTTGGTCACGGTAAGACCATTCAGCTTAAGACCTGGCATTGGTACTCCATCAATTTCAATATCTGAAGATGTTTTTGTAGTAGTTGTTCCACTGCTTACAAAGTCACTCAACCGACCACCTCCTAACTAAATACTGGTTTCCCAGTAGATTTCTGATACTGCTGTCCCTTTTTTCGGACAATCTTGAACAGCTTGTCTGCATCACCTTCCAGGTAAATATGGATCTCTGCCTCTCTGTCTTTGGACTGTGATCTGCTCTCCAGTGCATTTACTACAGCATCATATACACCGGCACGGATACCTTCGATAATCTGATTATTGTTAGCAACGGCATTTTTGCTTCCCATTCGGCCGACCAGCTCAGGACCGCTCTCGCGCGCCATGAACATTTCACCGCTCTCTGGAAAACCGCCTTTGGCATACCAACTCAATCCAAAGCTTGGTGTAGAGAAGCTCACAGGGCCTACGTTGTGTTTATTCCAGGATACGGAAACATGCGGTAGCGGAATATGTACGGAACCAAATCCACTGGCAAAGTTCTGGATTGCATTTTTTCCGGTATTGAACAAATCTGGGATTGCATTGCTGATCTTATTTGGAAGATCCTGAAACCAGTCCCCTATGCTGTCCCATTTTTCACTCAATCCATCTTTTAAACCAGATAAAACATTTCCGCCAGTCTCAACCAGCCAGTCCTTGGCATCTGACAGCTTGTCCTTCACCCTTCCTGGAATTTTTCCAATCCAGGTTAAGACAGAACCGATATTATCCTTCAGACCTTTCAGGAGTCCTGAAATAATAAAGCCACCCTGTTCAGCCATGACTGTCGATGGACTGTGGATTCCGAATGCATTTTTGAAACCATCGATAAATGGATCAAAGATATGCTGCTTGATCCAGGTACCGATTCCCTTCACACCATCAACAATACCTTTAAAAATACCTTCAACTACATTTCCACCGCACTCTTCAATCTTCTTCTGGAAATACTGCTTTGCCTCCTGCACTTTTTCGCTGATTACGCCTCCCAAGAAAGCCGCAAGACCTCCAAAAGCCGCACCGATCAGTTCGAAAGTACGGTCTGCGATTCCATTCCAGTCAATTGCCGCAAGACCTTCCCAGACTTTTTCTCCCAGCTGGTACCAGTCAATCCCTTCAAGAGCAGTTATTCCAAAATCCAGCAGACCTTTCAAGCCATCGGAGAATGTATCTCCAATGCCAGCAAAGTCAACCGTCTGGATCGCGCTGTTTACAAATTCAGACAATGCATTACCGGTTCCGATCCAGTCAAAATTCTCTATTGTAGTATGAATAAAACCTATAACTGTATTAATCCCGCTTCCAAGCGAATGCCCTACCAGTCCCCAGTCTGTTGTCTGGATAAATCCGTTCAGTCCATCCGTAATACCTTTTGCAATATTAAAGACCGTCTCATTGATCAGATTCCAGTCAAGACCGCCAAGAGCCCCATTGATACCGTTTCCTACGGCATTTCCCAGGCTTCCCCAGTTGAAATTCTCAGCAAAGGTATTAGCAGTTCCGAATACCGTGTTGATTCCCTGGGATAGCGTATTCCCAACTAAATTCCAGTCCGTAGCCTCTATGAAACCATTCAGGAATGTAGCTGTGCTCTTTGCAATCCGGTTGCAGGTATTCTGAATAGAATCCCATGGAATGTTCTGCAAGGCTGAATTCAGCTTGTGTCCAACAATTCTGCCAATTCCGGTAAAATCAGCATTTCTCCAGGCTTCCTTGATCTGCGCTGCAAGTGCTTTCATTTCGTTTGAAACATTCAGTGTCTCAAACATGTCCCTTCCAGTAAGGCCGCCAGTACCGGCACTGTCAGAAGAACTGGAACCGGACGTATCATCCAGTTTATTGATCTGGTCGAACCCAAGAAGTGTGCGCTGCAGCTTTTTATTTGCATCATTTGCCTTGTTGGCACTCTTTGTGTTCTTGTCAAGACTTGCAGCATAATTCTGGTTCAGCTGTTTGGCTTTGATAAAGGTACCGGCGCCGGTCAAAGCACTGGTAAGCTGTCCAATTGCATTTACCACAGAAATGATTTTCTGGATTACTGCATTCAGGATTGGTGCCACAATATTCAGTACCGGTGCAAATGCTGCTGCAAAAGCATTTTTCAGCTGAGTCAAGGAAGACATCAGCATGGAAAGGCTGTTATTGGTATCCCCGCTGTATTGAGACAGATTTTTGAATCCATCCACCAGTGCACTCCGTAGCTTGTTCACCAAGGCAAACAGGCTTCGAATTCCCAAGGAATACTTCAGCAGATTTTTCAGTCCGCCGCCAAAGGAACTGCCATTGTCTTTTACTCCACCAGTGAATCGGTTTAGGATAGGAATTCCGCTTGTGAATTTCTGAATCAGTGCACCGAATAAACCAGATGTACGTCTGATCACACCGCCTACTTTTAAAAATGCAGAGGTGACTCCGCCAAGGATTCTTACCAGTCCACCCCAGCCTTTCGAAACCGCTGATGCACCGAGACCTGCTACCTTACCAATGCCGCCGACAACTGATTTTCCCAATCCCATTGCCTGCTTTGGAAGAGATACCGTTCTCTCTACATCCGCACCATTTGCTTTCATCTCTGACATCTCAGTTTTATATCCTTCAACGGCATTCTTTGCCTTTTCGATGTCATATTGCAATGATTTCCATTCCCTGCTCTGTTCTTTGACACCAAGTGCCTCCAGTTTTTTCTGCTTTTCAAGTAAACCAGCCAAAGCATCTCTTGCCTGGCCTGCTTCCTCCCGAAGCTCCTGAAACTCCTGCGTTGGAACCTTTATCCCGGATTTTATCTGAAAGTCTTTTACCATTCCCTTTAAAGAAACAGAGGACATTGTTTTCCTGATTTTCTGCAGCATCCCCTGGATCTGCGATGTACTTTTCGCAGTGTCCTGTTTGGCACTGTCCAGTGCTTTTTTCAATGGGCTCTTATCCGCTGTCACGGTAACCTTTAAGGTTGCAAGATTCTTATCGTCTGCCATTCATTTCACCTCCTCAGGGCATAAAAACTGGCAGTCGGGTTATAAGCCTAACTGCCTTCGTCTGTTTACTTCTGCAATATATGCTTTTCTTCGTTCCCTATAATCTTCCATCTGCTGTTTCAGATGATTCTCTTCCCAGGACTTTTTCTCAATCTCAAAAAAGCTTGGATAATAATCCCAGGGATGGGGCATTGCCTCTTTATCACCAGCAACAGGTGCCAGGATATTAAGTGCAATCACTTCTGCTATAATGAAATCGTCCTGAATTTTCAGCTTACGTTCCTGCTCTTTTCTCCTGCCGTAGCTTTCCAGCATGTCTATGATCTCATTTACAGAAGAATTCCAAAACAGGTCAATGGAAATACCTGCATCAAGGGCATATGGGTACAACTCGCTCAGAAACTCTGAGGTTGTCTTTACTGGTTCTCCAGCTCCTCCATGATGCTCTGAGCCTGTTTCTCCGGGAAAAAACCCGAAACCACCAGGGTAGGGATTACCACCTTTTTAAACAGATCAACCTGGTTTCCACCTTCCTCTGTCCAGGAATCGTAAATCTTCTGGATATCCGGGTAATCAATCCCATGCTCCCAGGGCTCCATAGCCGCCTGAATAATAGTCAGCATGACCGACAGGGAGGGCATGTCTTCCACCAGGTTCATAATATTCTGGCGATACTTGTTCTCCAGCTTGCCAATTGTAGAAGCTTTCAGTTTCAGTCTGTAATCCCTGCCTTTTACTGTCCAGTACCAGAAGGGCTTGCGCTTCTTTTTCTCTTCATCCAGGTTTACAACCTTTTCCTCTTTCATCTCGTCCTTTTCGGACACATCATTTAATCCGCCTAAACTCTCCATGCGCTACCTCCTTATGCCGGATCCACGTATACAATATCAGACTGCACGATCATAGTCAGTTCGAACTCGATCACACCGTTGACGCCTCCACCAGTACGTTTTACGGAGACCTGTGCGTCATACTGGATTTTGGTGCCATCTATATCTGACTCTTCAAAACTTAATACTTCTTTGTCCTCTGCCGCCTGACGCATAACACGATACGGGCTGTCTGCCTTAGTGTTATCGTACTTGTACTTATACACCATATCTGGTAAGTCACCAATTCCAAGCTCATACATCTTATGAGGGTCTGTAAGAGTTGTATTTTCTACTTTTTCCGGCTCTGAGCCGAGCTCCGGAATCTCTTTCAATCCCGGAAGGTCTTTATACGCGGAGCTTGCTTCAGATTTCTTTTTATATCCTAACTTTGCACCATTTGCTAACATGCTTCGCTCTCCTTTCTTAATTCAGCCAGTATACCTGGTCTGAATCCATATCAATAATTCCTTCGTACCTCATCTGCTTGTGCTTCATGCCGGATGGATCCGGAACATCTGCACAGCCGATACGCTTTAACCCAAGAGCGGACACAGCCTTATCTACAGCAACCGCAGTTGGTGAGGTATTTTTAAAATCCCAGATATCAATGCGGTACCGTACCTTGGATTTATCTTCTCTCATTCCTTCTGCACTTCCACTGCCTTCAAAGACGCTGTTGTCTTCTTCGGTAAATTGAATGGTCGGTTCATTTCCTGCCCACTCTTTCGGGTATGTATCAGACACATGCTCTGAAACAGTAAGCAGTGCCGCAAATACTTCATCTTTTACATTTTTCATTTAATGCTCTCCTTTATTGCTGCCGAAAATTCAGTTTTCATTCCTTCCAGAATCTGATCCTGGTTATCTTTTAGCGCCGGATACATAAACGGATAGGCGGGCTGGCCTGTACACTGGTAAAAACGCCCATCCGGAGTATCTATATAGAACCAGTGGTATTTCTCCGCCACATGCCTATCCACCTGGCTTTCATGGATCCACCAGGGATTCTGCGTATAGGCTGGCGTAATCTCTGGTGAAATGCCTGCATGGTTCTCCTGACCTTTCGGTCCGGTACCAAATTCCAAATAGGTCGCATAAGGTTTATTTGTCCAGCAGACACCAGTTACCGTATCGCCGTTATCTTCCACTTCTGCATAAATGCTCTGCCTGAGTTCCCCTGTATCCACATGATGTACATTCATAACGGCTACGCTTCGTACAATTTGGATAGCATTCCCGATTGCTTTATTCAGATTTACATCTTCCAGCTGATCCAGCTTTATTTCCAGTTCATCCAGACCTTCCGCGCTCATGTCCGTTCCACCTCCAGCGTCAGAAAACGGTATGGTTTAATTGCAACAATCCTGTAATCCGGCTCAGTATTCTCACTAACGAACAGGCAGATTCCATCCAATTCCATCAGATCAATACCATTATCCAGAATGTAATGCAACCGTCCATTTTCATCCGGCTTGATGGCATATCCTCCATCAATTTTCACATTACGGATGTACCCAAGTCGCTGTCCATACTGCTGCGCCTGGACTTTCCCGGAAGCAGGCCAGGATTCCCCAGAAAAAGAACTGGCAGCACCGTACTCTTCATAAGTGCTGCCCTCACTGTCCTTTTTTACCATCCGTTTTCTATGATAATAAGTCTCAAGTCTGCTTTGTCTTAGTCTCATAGGTTCTGCCTCCCACTCTGGCCAGCCGGAACCGGTTCAGCACGTCATAGATCTGCTTGGGAGCATTGTCAAAAGAATAGGACTCACCACCTTCACTTCTGCCTGTCTCGCCCTCTGTTCCCAGACGGTTCAAGGCAATCACAGCAAGATCGCGCACAGCTTTCTCAAGTCCGGTAACAAGCCTAGTTCGGTTGGTATACCCCAGAACAAACGCTTCTGCCTCGTCAATCAACACTCCAATCAGTTTCTCATCATTGTTGCCGGTAAGGATTTTCAAACGCTCTATGGCTTTTGCTTTCTCTTCATCCGTCAATCCAATCACCCTTTCAGGACACCAAGCAGTTCTTCTTTGCTCAGACTGGAATAACCGGAAAGACCTTTTTCCTTGGCAACAGCCCGAAGCTCTGCCAGGCTCATGCCGTCAAGGTCTCCAGGAGCTTTTTCCTCTGAGGATTCCTTTTTGGAATCCCCGGAAGTCTCTACCAACTTATAGCCATCTTTGAGCAGCTGCTCGCACTTGGAAGCATCCACTTCGCGTTCCACATTTTCTCTGATCACTCTCATGCTTTTGCCTCCTTGATATTCACATAAACGGAATCCAGTTTGTTCTCCAGGATCCAGATATCATGGAATCTACGGTAATCCAGCTGCCATGCGTTTAATTTCTGGTTTACTAACGGATCAAAGATTCTCATGACATCCTGTTTTGTAATCGCGATTGGTGTGGTTACCGGGCAGATAAAGAAGTTGATATTCTTTGCGGTGGCTCCCTTTTCATAACCGCCCTGTTTCTGCCCCTCTGTCTTTCCATCATTGATCTTGATAGAAGTATACATACGGTTAGAGGATGTTGGAATAATTGGCACGCGGTCCACAGAAGGAACCTGTGTGTCAATGCCGCCTTTTGAAAAGGTTGTCGCAGTGATTTTTCCAGCAAGTTCCAGTTCCAACTCCATGATAAAATCAGTAGTTGCCTGGCATACAAGAGGTCCGGTATAGTTATCCTGTACCGCCTTGATACCTTCTTTAAAAGCTCTGAGCGCAGAAGTTCCAGTGGCTCCCGGAGTGTAACCGTAATCCACCATTCCTGCCTTTTCAGCTGTGATTGCTTCTGTAGCCACTTTAGAGATACGGTAAGCGTCAATCTCCGGAACTACATGCATTCTCTGGAACTCACCCATAACAGCAGACGCTGTTGGAATGAAGTTCGCCTCGTTGATATCTATTGGATCAAGATTGAACAGACGTCCACGATCCTGAGTCATTGTTTTTGTCTGGTAATTCAGAGTAACGGAGCCCTGTGTATATCCGTTATCCCTGTCATAGTCTCCCATTCCCTGAAGGGACATTTTCGGGATCTTTACTTCATTTCCACCGTTATAGATCACACGTCCTGCGTTGGCGTCCATCCATCCGGTTGTTGCTTCCTGTACTGCGACCTTATCCAGCATAGTCATAAATAAGGTTGCAGCTGCTAATGTGTTAATTGCCATAATTTATTCACTCTCCTTTAATTATTGCCCATCATGATGTTATACACCTGCTCTTCCAGGGCTTTCTGTGCGTCACCGCCTGGTGCCTTCTTCGGGGGCTTGCCGCCTTTCAGCTTTTCCTCCACTGCAGTCTCTACAGCTCTCTGGAACACTTCCTTGACTTTCTCCATGGATTTCTTGCAGGTATCAGCGTCCGAATAATCCAGTACCTCTGCAAGTTCCTGGGGAAGCCCATCACTGGCAAGGGTGTTCTTGGCTTCTGCCATCAGCTCCTTGCGTGTGATTGCTGCCTCTCTGTCAGTAAGTTCCTTTTCTCTTTTCTGCTGCATGTACTGCGCTTTTTCTTCCTTTGTCATCTTGGCGAGCTTCTCGGCTTCGGAAAGCTTATCATCCGCCAGTGCCTGCCACTTCTCCTGGGCTTTTGTCACTGCCGTATTGACCGCCTTCTGGACACGTCTGTCAAACTCCGCCTGGTTGCCGCCTGTTTTCAGGAAGTCATCAAAAGATGGAGGGGTATCTCCACCAGCTCCACCTTCACCGCCTGCGCCCTCGCCAGATCCACCGCCATTGCCGCCATCAGCCCCAGCGCCGTCTCCTCCTTCTGCAAAAAGCTGCAGGTTCATTGGTACTTTACAAAATGCTTTTACAATTCTATTTCTCATGTCTATCCTTTCCGCCCAGCCTATTCCCTTTCAGGGCCCGGGCCATTCGTTTCAGATTTTCTAGTTTACCCTCGTTTCGGAGCATAAAAATAAGACGCGTCACCCTGCGTCCCAGAGGGAGATAATTGGATCACCTATTCCTTTCTCTGTGCGGTCTTAGCTGGTTCCTTCACGATTTCAGCCATCCCTTCCTTCACCAGGTGATCTGCTCTGGCCTCGTCCACCTCCAGGACGGTACCAGGTTCGATTACCTTGTGCAGACGGATATCGCTGTAACGCTTGATTACTTTTATCTTCATGGTTCTCACCTCCTCTTGCGCCGGCGCAATTTTTGCATATTAAAAGAGAGCCTGTTTCCAAGCTCTCCTAATAATCAATATTTCTGTTTTACTTTAATGTCCAGCATTCGGATCATCATAAATGCTGCCCGTTCTGCCTGTTCATCATAATCTTTTTGTAACGGTATTAACAATTGTTAGTTAGAAATTACCTTTTCTATATCATCCATAGTTGCGTTAATAGTATCCCAGTCAGCAGGCGAATCCCCTACATCCACAAGGAAATGTGTATCATCTAATATCTCAACAACTGCTGCCTTCCGTCCATCTTTCAGAAGGACTGTATCAAATTCTTTTATATGCATTTACTTCGCCTCCTTAATGTACGTACTGGTCAGCTTTGTTGTGCCATCAGCCTTTTTGATCCATGCAACAATTACATTTGCTGGTGTGTCCTTAAGGCCATACAAAACCATTTTCTGTTCATATCTATCACCAAATCCTTCATTTCCTTTGAACGTGGCCGGATACTGCGTTGTGCCTTCTTTCAACGCTTTCTGAAGTTTCTGCCAATTATCTATTCCATAACCCAAGCGATCTGTAAAGGCTCTGCCCTTAGGATAACCTTTCTCACTGTTCTCATCAAACAGATATTTCGTAAACTTAGGCTCTGGCAAAATTGCATTTTCTGCATTCGGCAGTTTCAACTCTGGATGCTGCAGAAGCTCATTCCTTCTCTGGTAATCCAGCTTCATGAATCTCCATTTCTCAGGTTCATTATACTTGATTTCCTGGAATCCTGCAAAACTTTTTGGAATTTCTTTTCCCAGGACTTTCTGATAGCGTTCATACTGTTCCCGGTCTGATGCACTGTTCTTAGTAGCCTTCTCCTGGGCTTCCGCCTTGGCATTCCCTTTCACGTATTTCTCATACCACTGGTCATAGGTCATATTCGCTGGCACCTTCTCTATACGGCCTGTAGCCGGGTTATAGGCGTTTTTTTTCATCCGGGCGAGAGTTTCTTCATCAATAATACTAATGGTTGTAGAACGGCACCAGGGATGCATGGGCTGATAGTTCTTTCCCGCTTGCCTCTCTGACAGTAAAAAGACTTTTCCATCCAGACTCTTGCAGATCTCACTGGTACGTAAGTCCAGGGTTGCGAGATACCGGTATTTCTCTACGCCGCACTCCTCATAAGCCCTAGCGGTAAGCTCACCAGCTACAAAGCAACTTTCTGTCCTCACCAACCGTCTTGCCTGGATAGCTCCTGTTCCAAACTTGTTTTCGATAATCTGTGTTGTTTCCCGATCAGTACGGCCTGTGAGAAGACTGACCAGCATTTCTTCTTTCAATGTCTGCGCCAGATTTTCTGTGTTCTTCCAGATACGCTTTGAGTAATGCTTTCCAGACCAGTTCATCCGTAGCACTTGATCAACCTGTTTCTGGCTGATATGGGAAAAGCTGAAGCCAAGACCGGTACGCTTCTGGACATTGTAAATAGACTGGTAATAAGCCTTTTCTCCCAGATCACGTAGGAAACTGGTATCAAACTGCTGCTCCTGGTGGTAGACATTTTCCATCAGCTTATCTACCTGCTGCATAACATCCTGGAGTCTTTCAAGCCTTGCACGGTATGCCGGAGATTCCAGTTCCTGGACAAGCTCCTGCTTGGTTTTTTCTGAATAATCTTTATTCTTCAGTGTCCGCAGAAGTTCATCCAGAGAAGTCTTATCCTGTAAGGTATCCAATAACCGGCGGGCTTCTGTCTCTGACAATTTGTGTTTTGTCATATACTTTTCAAATATATCTTTCGCAGCGTAAGTCAGATTCATAGAAGCGCTTCTGTACACTTTTGCGATCAGATCAGCTGTGGCTTCTGCGTTATCCAGGTTCTTGTATAAGTCCCACACGGCGCGTCTTTCCCAGTAGTTATTCATTCAGCATCATCCTTTTCAGATTTATCCGGTTCCTTCTGATCCGGATTACCATCTTGCGGCGGTGTGTTCTCCTGCATGCCAAAGACCTCCTGCTGCCGTTTCAGGTTCTCTTCTGTCTCTTCATCCAAAGCTTTCAGTTCCTCGTCCACATCATCCACAAATGGTACCTGGGACAGTAGTGTTTTTCTACTTACTTTTCCCCACAGGTTTGCCACAATCTGGGAGATCTCCAACAGATTCTTCGGCAGTGCCCTGGTAAAGGTCATTGTGATTCCGGCCGGATCCACACTCTTGCCATGGAGTGCCAGATAATTGCAAAAAATCCGAATGCGCTTTCTTAAACCTTTTCTGTAATATCTGGTCTTTATCTTGGTGATATTCTCCATTCCCAGGAGCTTAAACTCCATAGCCACACCAGACACATTTCCACCAAAGGATTCATCTGACATACAGGGAATATGGGAAAACTTGTGGATATCCTGTTCAATAGCCTTCTTCAGAATCTCAACACCAGATTCATCAAACGTCCTGGTCAGGTACTCTGCCTTAGCTGTATCCGGCATTTCCAGTACCTTGTACTTTTTCAGCCTTTCTTTTGCCTTTTTGATGTTCTGATCTTCCTCTTCTGTACCAGGCTCATCCTCATCTGAGAGCAGCGTACCATAAATGGCAAGGATGGCATCAATGAACTGCTCCTTGTCTGTGATGCGATCGCTCATCAGCGCGTTGTATGCGTCGATCAGAGGAATCTGAAGCTCAAAGTCCCCAATGGCAAGCTTATTGTTCAAATACTCAATAATCGGGATTTCTCCCAGGTAATGGGGAACTGGCAGTTCTGTTGTCAGCTGTGGTACTTCATTGTTCTGGATGTCCAGCTCATACTTGTAATTCGGCGTCAGCACGGTTGCAATATAATGCTCCGGTCCCGTCCCCGAATCATCTTTCCGGACATAATAATAGACAGCAAAGAGCTCGTTTTCCTCAATGCTGTCATCTTTTACCATGAACGTATTTTCCGGGGACAGGTTCTTGGTCAGTAGATTATTCTCATTTTCCTTCACATACACATATTCATATGCCAGGCCATAGATGGAAAGATCCAGACCATTATCGCCGTCAGTCTCATCTGCCCCTGCTGTCTCCAGAGAATCTGTCAAATCCTTTATATCAGCATCTGACTTATAAGTAACAGGATTTCCGATAAAATAACTGCTGGCTGTGTCTGAAATGTCCTTTGCATGGTTGCATACCAGCCTGTTTTCCCGCTTGGCATCTTCCAGGATCTTATGTTTGCCCTGGTAATAAGCCATGTTCTTTTTCAGATTTCCAACCAGGCTGATGTGCTTACTGATCAGCTGACGGATGATCCTTTTGTCCGGTGCCCGCTCGTCAAATTTTTCTCTTGGAATTGTAAATATATACATTGTTCTCACCTACTTATTTCTCGAAGTCTTGCCACCTTGCTGCCAAGCACTGTGCTCACAAAGTACCGTACAGCGTCACAGCTGTGATCGTGCTGCTTAACAGGCTTGTCCTCCCCACGTTCCAAGGCTTTTTCATCCCAGATGTAGGAAGCAAATTCTTTTATGGTTTCTGTACAGGAACTGGCGAATTTCAGCAGTTCCAAATTCAGCAGCATTCCTACCAGCCGGATTCCATCCAGCACATCATTGTTGGCTTTCAGCACCTTGTACCCGCGCTTGCGGAGCTCTGCAATGAAGGAAGCTGCAGATGGATCCACGATGATTGCTTTTATCTTCGTGCCATCCAGCCATTTTTTTAGGTCATCCGCATACTCAGAATCTGTTTTCTGCCTGCCCTTGTCTCGGCCGGAATAGTAGTATTCCCGGATGCAGTACCAGACTCCATCTCGTCCCTTGTTCCAGAGCAGGAAGACGGTTGCATTCTGGGTACCATAGTCACAGGAAACATATCGGTTGCCGTTGATCAGAAGCTGAAAGAAATCCTTGATATCGCGGACATGCCTGGCTTCATCAAACATATCATAAATAACACCCTCGGCTGCTGCCCATAATCCCAGGATGTAACGCTTGAAGAATACGCCAATGTACATGCTGCGGTATCTGGCTTTTACCTCTTCATCCAGAGACAGGTTGTCATCCATGGTGAAATGCAGATACAGAAGCTCTTTCAGTCCTGGATCCTTGCCTTCTACTTTTGCCTTCTGGCGGATCTTTCTGACCTGTTCTTTTCCCAGGTAGCCCGTGGCTTTATCGATCCAGTTGACCTTGAACCAGTGATACGGCCCGTCCGGGTTACAGTTAAACCAGAACTTGGAGCCTTTCACAGAACAACGTCCTGTTGCCTGGTTGACAAAGGATTCCGGCATCAGTGCAACCTCATCAAAGAACACACCAGCCAGTGTAATACCCTGAATAAGATCCTGAGAACGTTCATCTTTACCGCCAAAGATGTAGAAATAGTTTTCAATACTATTCTTCCGCACAACTACCAGGTTGTCTGCTCTGTGATCCGTGATAGAGTAACCTCTTGATCGGAGCATGAGCTTCAGCCAGAACAAAACATTTCGCCGAAAGGAGCCGATTGTCTTTCCGCACATGGCAAAGTTCTGACCTGCAAAGCTGCTCATTGCCCACATAACAAAGGACAGCGACATGCTGACAGTCTTTCCTGACCTGATAGCTCCGTCTGCTATGATTCCATCTTTGTCATGGACTGGGGATTCTTTGCACCACCAGGTCAGTACCTGTTTCTGCTTCTTTGAGAATGGAGAGAAGTGAAATGTCTGGCCGTTCTGTCTGGTTGTCCGGTTCTGCTTCATCTGCTGCAGGCGCTTCTTAAGGCTGTTTAGTTTCTCATACATCCTCATCACCCCAGACATTTTCGGCAGAAGCATTCATGGCTTCCAGGAAGCCGTCATCTGTATCATCCTCGTTCTGTCCATCCTGTTTCAGAAGCTCCAGCTCGAACTTCATAGTTTCAAGCTCCAGATGAGCATCATCATAACCAAACTTATGCAGAGCTTCAATTGCCCTCTGGCGTCTGGCCTGGACTCTGGTCAAAGCATCCTCGATGGACTGGATCTGACCAAGGATTCCTTCGTATTCCCTCAGGAGTGTTGGCTTGCCTTTCTCCATTCCAGATTTGTACTTTGTAGCAGACATTCCGGAAGGTGCTTTTTCAAGCTCCTCCTCCCCTTGGACTTCTTCCGGATTGGAAGATTGCTCCAGATGCTTCAGGGCTTCAATTCGTTTTAACATCCGTCGTTCCCGGACAGTCAGCAGCTGGATCTCCTGCAGAAGCAGCTGTTCTTTATCCGGCTGTACTGTCTGGATCAACTTCTGTTCATCTGGATCTAAGCAATCAAAAAAGAGAGTCTCAAACTCTCCTGTCTTAACTGCATTCTTATTCTCCGGTGGACCGGTACCTCCATGCCCTTCCGCGTTTTTGTTCCCAGGCTGACCGCCTCTTTTTCTTTTGGAACGTTCCGTATTTTTATGGAGCGTTCCGTTCAGCTGTGCGTCCCAGGAATCCTTAGATTTCCATCCACGGATTGTCCCAGGCGAAATGTTCAGCCGGTTTGCAATCTCAACTAAATCAATCTTCCCAGCATGCTCCTTGTATATCTCAAAAGCCTTGCTTCTATTCGGATCTCGCGCTCTTGCCAAGCCTCACCACCTCTCATTCGTTTCGTTTTTAAGCACAACAAAAGCAGCCCCGGGGAGCTGCCTGTGTTGGTGTGCGTGTAATCATTTCATTGTATCACATTGCCATAATCATTTTAGTAATACTTAATCTTTCAATTTCTTTTCTCTTATGCGTTCTTCCAATGGGATAATATAATTCAGATATCCCTGTGCATTCTCTTTCATTTTATCATACGTTTCACAATTCTCCTTTTTTATAATACAAAGCATTGCAACATTCATTCTTGTAAATTCTTCAATCGTTTTCTTTATCTCATTTCCAGCATTATTGGTTTGAATACTTAGCAGCGTATAAATCTCTTCATTCATTTTATCAGTATTTGCATGAATGTACAAACAAGCCTCGTCATAGATTTGTTTTAGTTGAGAAATATATGTTCCTAAATAGACTTTTTCCTTCCCCTCATATTTTTTCGTTATATTAGAAAATATAAGCTCTATGTCACGTCCCTCATAGTCATTTGTAATAAATCTAATAAAAGATTCTATAATATTTCTAAATAGGAACTTAATACTTTTAATATCAAAAATAACAAACCCATGTAAAAGGAAACAATAATCCAGTAAAATATTATTAACTAGCTTTTCATCTCTTTCTTCTAAATCCAAAACCCTTTTCCAAATTGAAATTGCACGGTAGTATTTATCAATTGCTAAATATGCGTCATTCTTATTTTTTTCATCTATATCTATATATAGCGATTTTAAATAATCTTTCGTTTTCTTACAACTGTCCACATATATTTTTTTATAATCAGTAATTAAGTCCATACTACATCTCCATCTTTTTTATTACATCATATATATTTTTATCTTCAAAGTTTTCTTCTTTTGATATTTTATTAAGAACATTATATAATTGATCCAACACTACATTAAGATCATCCTCTTCAAGTAATTCAATTTCTCTTATTACTTTTCCACAAATAACTGTTCTTGATGACAACATAGATTTAGAAAGTTTGATATCAAAATACTCTTCCAAAAATACACCTAAATCACTATTTCTTTTAAATAACTTTTTGGAAAGTATTAAGCTACTTAATATTTTAATTGCAATCATTTTTCTTATTTCTACTTCATCATCCAGATTCTCTGATTTTTTTATTTTATACTTAGAATCTAAAAACAAGAGTAACAGTTCTTTGCAATTATCATCAATATTCATTATTTTCCCCCCTCAGTCTCATACACAGATAAAAATTCTTTTCCCAATTTGGCAATAGCTTTCTTTGACCCTCTAGTTTCATGCATGAACATTTGTTTTTCACTTGATTTCGCAATTGCACTTACATTTCCTATTCTGCTCTCAAATACTCGCTGTGTAAATTTAAATCTTTTTGCAATTTCCTGAATTTTTTCTTCATGATAATTATCAGCACTTTTTTGCGTCAAATTAGCAATAATTCCTAAAGATTTTATTTTATCTGGAGTATTTCTATTTTTATTATAATTACTAACCAAACGATCAAATAATGCCAACCCAATTGTTGATAAATAATCTGGCTTTATGACAACAATATAAAAGTCCAATGCTTTAAATGCCGAAATCGTATAAACAGATTGTGTTGGGGGACAATCAATAAATATAAAATCATATTGTTCTTTTAAATGCTTGCGTTCTATATATGCACATAAAGTATCTGAATTAGTTCCGTCATCTTTTACCTTCGTCATATTTAAATCACCACAGATCAAATCCAAATTATCTCTTATATTTTTTTGAATCAAGTTTTTTTCAGTATTTTCCTCTTGATTCCCTACTATATTTTCTGAATTTAAATCCATGTCAACATCATCTCTATATAGCTCATACAGCGTTTGCTTGTTTTCAAGAGCCTCTTTGATTTTTTGCGGAGACAGCATATACTGTGAAGCATTCATCTGCGGATCCATATCAATAACGAGAACCTTCTTTTTAGCAAATTCTGCTAAATATGCCGCTAAGTTCACACATATTGTTGTTTTTCCCACTCCGCCTTTCATATTCATAAAAGCAATGACGTTTTTCATTCTTGCATACCCCTTCCCACATACATTTTCTTTCATCATACTACAAAACGCCCCGTATTTCTACAGGACGTTTTCAAAAAATGTATGTAGTTGGGGGAGCTTCTCTCGAAGCCAATCGGAACACCAGGACTCGAACCTGCGGCTCGGCTTAACGGCTCATGCTCCCTCCCAATCGGGGAGGTGTTCCGGTAGTGCAGTGAGCTCTCTCACACATGACCGCCCCGGGCTCGTACAACACGGAGTCGAACCGCGTACCAGTGTCAGCCTGCACTATGTGATATCATTTCGGCTGCTGTGGCCTCAGCAATCCCCAGGCTGATATCTGCCCTAAGCAACCGCCAGGTTGTGACACCTGGCAGTCGTTCATACCTTATGGGTGGGGGTATTTCATCATCGGAAGTCTTTCCTTCTAAGCTCAGTATACATACTACCATAGCCGAAGCGGACATGACCGGACATTTTGAAAATTTTATAATATTTTTTCAAGATATCGGTCATGGCGTTTTCTGCAGCTGTCTTCTGTGTATTTCCGTTTTGGAAACCGGCTGTTCATATTTGCTGCTACCGCCACCCATGTCATGTCATCCAGGTAATAAAAACGAAACATCATTCTCAGATCGCTTTGTGGAATTTCTCGGATAAAATCATCTGCTGCATTCAGTGCGTCCTGCAGTTCGTCTTCCAGTATGTGAAGCTTTGCTACCCGCTTTTTAATCATGCCCTTCACCTGGTCAACTTCCGGAAAAGGGTAGCCGGTTATCTTGATCGGACCGATAGTGCCATCCTTTCTGGTTCCTTTTACGGTATCAGATACAACACCCTCATTCTCGATCTTGACCAGTCTGCGCCTGTCCCGGTCTATGCGGTTATGTAGGTCTTTGATTTCTTCCTTCAGCTCCACATACTGCTCCAGCACCGTCTTGTCCACCTCTGTCACCTCCCACAAGCTGCTCATACTTATGTATCCGCTTCATGATTGCCGGTTCTGATCTGGCATCCTCCAGGAGCTTCCTTGCCCTGTCCGGATTCATTCCGTAGGCTCTTGCCATCTGCAATACAATTCTGTTGTCAATCATCCGGCACCTCCTTATCTTTCTTAGCCTCAGTCAGTGCCCATGCACAGGCTCCGAAAAATCCAATCAGAATTCCTATCCCCATTGCAACGATTACAGTCAACATCTGTTTCACCTCACTTTTAGAAATGCCATCCAATGTGTTTTCCCCTGTTTGCCCGATCTGTTACCGTATAGAGGCTCGTGGCCAATAGCTACGATAACATCCTTCACCGAAATCTGAGTTTCATTCCACTTGAAAATCAATGTTCCGTGAGGCTTTAACACTCGCATACATTCAGCAAATCCATCATGCAACACCTGGCTCCATGTATCTTTGCTGAGTCTTCCATACTTTTTTGCCATCCAGGCATTATCTCCTACATCAACAAGATGTGGTGGATCAAATATAACATGGTAAAAAGTGTCATCTGCAAATGGTAAGTCTGTAAAATCAGCAATAATATCAGGATGAATGCTACAATACCTTGTCGCTTTTCCGTCACCGCTCGTCCATATTGCTTCACAATCCAATTCACGTTTATCAACAAAAACGGCAAATTCATTATCTTGGTTAAACCAAATCATTTTTGAACCACACGTTGCATCCAAAACTAGTTTATCCATCTACTTCTACCTCCGAATCCTGTGGCATCTGGAAAATCATTTTCTTTTCAAGTTCTTCTCCTAATACTCCTGCGAGTAATTCATTTTCTTTTGTAAGGGGTGCTTCTTTGACCGTTTTTCCGATTTCCGGAATGAGAGCTTTGACAATTTCGGAATTTGCATAGACTTTTTGAATCATATCCAGTACTTTCATGGCTTTTGCTTTGGTGGAATATTCTCCTAGCAGATAACTGCATCCGGTTATGTATGATGTTATAATTGTTTTTATAGGTCCTTCCGCAATTTCAATGCCTGCCATAGAATTGAGATTAATCAATACTTCTCTATTCTGACTTCTAATCAGCATTTTCTTTCACCTCCCAGTTTCCGCACTCCCTGCAGCGGATCTTACTGCTGCATAAGGTGCCTTTTATCATTGACAGCCTCGGACAGGTCGGGTGGACGTATACAATCAGCTCCCCTACTCTGCCGGTACTGTGTTTACAGGTTTTGTATTTTGGCATATCCATCTTAAGCATCTCTCCTTCCTACGCAAATCTTAATTGTCCTGTGGTTTCTTCCTTCATGCGGTCATTTCTGCAGATAGGATTTCGGGTGGCTACACAAAGTTCTGGTAGATTGCTTTTTACCAAGGCCGCCGGTATCGGAGGACATACTGCATTCCCGCACCTTCTGACTTGTTCACTTCTCGGATATGTCTTACCCGTGTAATCGTGGTCTATAATGTAATCTTCCGGAAATCCTTGACAGCCGTAAAGTTCACTTGGTTCTAACATTCTCAGGCCAATATCCGCAATTTGGTATTCAGTTCCGTCTATTTCCACAAGCCCAAATCTATCCTGCGCCGTAACTGTGTCAAGTGGTTCCTTTATGTCTTGGCCTGTGCCTGAGCCGTAATATTTAATCAAAAAAGCTCTCACTTCTCCAAAATGTCCAGCTGATGTTGTTATAGTGTGCAGTGGTTCACGAACATCTTGTCCTGTACCGGATTTATAGAATTTGCTCAGAAACGAGGTTACCAGTCCGTATCTGTTTGAGCTGTCAACCGTCATTACCGGATCTGCAATGGTCTGCCCTCGGACTTCGTCCTTTAACGTTTCAGAATGGTACTGTATAAGTAGAGGGCTTATAAGGCAATGCTCATTTTTACTTACAATAGTAGTCAGCGGATCCCGTACATCTTTGCTTCTGTCTGCTGCAAAACCTGTCTGTCCAATTTGAACCATATACGGCTCCACAATTCCATATCCATGCTTCCCTGTTATGGTCGGCATTGGCTCTCTGATGTCATTAGGCCTTCTCTCTCCACCATGATTACACTGAATGATAAACGGCTCTGGATTCTCAAGCACAAACTTTTTCAGTCCTCTCGCAATCCTCGCCATTGTCTTAGGTGCCAGTGGACGCACTGCCCGAATACCGTATTTCTCTTTGATTTCTTCGGATGTATCAAAAATTGAAGGACACGGCCTGCTGAAGTCTATCTGGGTATATGCACCAACATAAGGTTTTAGGCTGCCCTTCTTCACCTGTTCGCTGTCCGCTGCCCCATGTGTCGGCTCTGGCCACACAATCGGCTTGCCATCACACCGTGCAATCAGAAAGAATCTCTTTCGCATGGTCGGCGCACCATAATCTGCTGCTATCAGCTCTTGAAATTGCACCTCATAGCCAAGGTCTGTAAGCTGCTGCACAAATTTCTCAAATGTCTTTCCCTGCTTGGACTTGATCGGATGTTTTCTCCTGTTAAGTGGTCCCCAGGTTTTAAATTCTTCTACGTTCTCTAACATTATTACCCTGGGTCTTACAAGCCCCGCCCAGCGGCATGCTACCCAGGCAAGCCCGCGGATGAATTTGTCCTTTGGTTTTCCACCTTTGGCTTTACTGAAATGCTTGCAATCTGGTGAGAACCATGCAAGTCCTACCGGATGTCCATTGCAGGCTTCTACGGGATCCACTTGCCATACATCCTCGCAGTAATGTTTCGTGTTAGGATGGTTGGTTTTATGCATCCGAATAGCTTCAGGATCATGGTTGATTGCTATGTCAACGCTATATCCCGTTGCCAGCTCAATACCTGTAGATGCACCGCCGCCACCGGCAAAATTGTCCACAATTAATTCTCCATGAATCATTTTCTTTCCAAGAAGCCCGGTATACCATTGCCCCGGCCGGAGGCTGGCTCCTTTCGTTTACTTTATGTCGCTTGTCCGCAGCGGAATCCGCATATTGCTTTACATCCCATGCAGCATTGCTCTCTGCAAGGCTCCATATCGTTACCTTCCATTATTGACTGTAGGATCAGGCTTTTCGCGGTAAACATCCGCTCACATCCTGTGTCCGTCATAAATTCACAAGCGTAATCATTAATCTTCTTTCCTTCCTCTCGGGCAATACATGCTTCGCATCCAATAGAATCTTTTAGGGTACAAATCAAAAATCCATCTTGGAATAGCTGTATAGGAGCAGCTATACAATCTTCTATAGTGCAGCCAGTATATTCAACATAGTGCTCACACTTGCGCTCTGGATAAAAAGCACCTCCCCTACACCAATGGTCCTGCTCTCCTGGTTTATTCCAGTTACTCCAGCCAGTACGCGGCGGTTTATCCGGGAATATTTTATTGTACGGGTTTTCTTTTGCTCTAAAATCGTCCCAGCATTTTCCATACACACATCTGTCAGACCACCAGCGCAAGCAGGTCTTGCAATAACAATCCCTACAGTACATTTGTGAGCCAGGCTTTTCTAATATCTGTAAATCATTCATTAACTCTGTTCTGTCCCTCCTGGCTTTTCTTTAACAGCTGTTTTTCATATTCCTCAAAGTCATATTCCCTCTGTGGAAAGTTATTGAATCGGTTCTTACTGCCCTTTGCTTCTGTCTTCCTGGTTCTTGCTTTTTTCAGAGGGTAGAAGCTCTTCCATCCGTTCATAGCAGATTTCTTTACAATGGCAGTCAGCTCCTCTGGTTTGTCAGACATGGACAGAAGTTCTTCCCGCAGAAGCTGTACCTGTTCTTTCGTCAGACTGTCTCCATTGTTCTGTCTTACCTTCAGGAATAACAGGAAGGCATCATTCAGAGAAGAATCTTCAAAGTATGTACCCGGCGGAGCCGTATATATATACTCTCCTTTCTTTTCCTTTCCTTTTGTATCATTTTTCTCGGAATTATCTTCATTTTTCCTGGAATTATCGGGATTATTCTCGGAATTATTTAAAGAAGGGTTCACTTTAATAAAGGTCTCCGTTTCTTCTTCCGAAAGGAGCCAGAAACCCTCTACTGTGATCGGATTTTTCAGTGCCCTGGCTTTTACCATTGCCTGATATCTCCGCTGTATTCCGGCAGAGGTCAAGACCTTGTCCGACTGAAAAAGTGTGTTATCAAACAGTGACCGTTCCAATAAGAAGTTCAAGACCTGCTTCACCTTATTGCTGTCCATGCTCAGATCATCTGAGACAATGAACTCAAAATCCTCATCAATCTTTAAATAATATCCAGCTTTGTATATCTCACATAGGATATACAGATATAAGGTAACCCCGTCAGCCCCATAACGCGCTTTCAGGATCTTTACCTTCTTGTCTGAGAAGAAATCCACATCCAGGCGAAAAAAGCGATTTCCTTCCTGTTTCCGCCTTGCCATATATGATTAAGCCTCCAGTTCTTCCAGACAGATCTCCAGTCTTGGTCTTTCGCTGTACTGCTTTCTTACCTGCAGCTCCACGACCTGTGTATCATCCCGGTATGCCACCTCATTAAGGGCATCCAGAACAGCTTTTACGATGTTGTCAATATCGGGCTTCTTTGTAGGAAGTAGCTCCCCGCTGAGCATGGCTGTCTTTTTCACCTTTGAACTGCTCTTGGGAATCTCATAAAAAGCCTGGATTCTCGCTTTGATATAGGCTCCATCTGAGAATCGCTGCTCTCCTGCAGCCTCCATATACCGGGTGGCAATAAAGTTCTCATACAGGACCGTTTTATCCGGTGTTGTGCTGCTCATAGCCTTTTTCTTGGCGTTATAGTAAGTACGTGCTCTGGCTTTTCCCTGAGGCTTGCCAGGCACTGTGAAACAAATTGCTGTCATAAATATAAGTCATCCTTTCCACTTCCCCAGCCTGTTTAAGACCAGGGAAGCGTTCTATCACGCGATAATAGTTAAACGCTTGTAAAGATCTTCCTCACTCTCAAGGTTGCGCACAAAATAATCTCGAATTTCTTTCATTGCAACATTCTTCCAGAGACCACCTTCGGCTTCTACGATCTTGAATACCGGAGCACCACCAGCGTCCTTGATACGGAAAACAAACTCACTTTCCGGCTGCTTCACTTCCAGGAAGGTCCTGTATGGGATAAGGGTAACCGGATTCGGAACCAGAACATCTGCTTTTGATGCAATCCCCTGCTTAATGGTTGTCTTCTGGGTAACGCCGTCATCACCATAATTGGCTGTTGTTTTTGCCTCAACATTTCCAGATACTTTCAGGATAGCTTCCAGATCAGTGTTCTCTTCAAAGTTTGCCTGCATTTCAATGAGAAAACGCTCCTGATCGTACCACTCATCATAGCGGAAGCGTGGAGTCTCAGCCCTGCACACAAACAGGCGCTCTCTTTTTCTCTCTGCATTCAGACCGGAATACAGTTCTACTTTTGTCGGACTTATCACATGAATGATCATGGACTCTCTGAGTTCCTTGGTGCAGCTCAAGATATAATCAATCATGCTGCTTAAGTTGGACGCCTCAATTGGCTCTGCCATAGGTTCATCGTCATATCTGCTCAGGACCTTATCACAATAGGTCTTGCCTGCAATCGTGACAACTTTCGGTTCCATTGCTTCTGCTTTTAAATCTGTAATGTACTTGATTGCTTCTTTGATCATCTTTCTTCCTCCTTATGCCTGTCTGGCTCTTAAATCAATTACATTGTCTGAATGCTCCGTCTGTTCAAGAATCTCCCCTGTGGAAGGATCAACCTGGCGAGGTGTTTTTTCTCTCTCGTCAAAGGAATCCGTTACCTCCTCAATGGTCACCTGGCCTGGGATCTGGCTGCCGATTTCAACAGCCTCCACCTCATTTGTACGGATGTTCTTGCCCATGCTGAGGGCTGTCACAGCTCCAAGAGCTGGTGCTAGGGTGGATTTTGCCTGTACTCCAGTAGTAACAAAATTCCTTGCCTCATTCGGCTTAAATTCGATCACAACAGTGATCCTCCGCTTGGCGGTTGCGTCTGTATTCGGATCCTGGATGTTCTCCGTCACCTTCTTCAGCTCTCTGTTAATCTGTTCCGTAAACGCACCATTTGCGAATTTTTCCATGTCAATATGCTGCATTTCTTACTCCTTTCCTACCTGGCAGCATGAACAGGTACTGCCAGGTATCAACGTATTGTGATATATAATGACGCATTTCCATGATAGGAAGCACCACTTGCTGTTTATTCTGCTGTGCCCTGGTTGTTTACGGCTTCTGCAGTTTCTGTACCATCTGGAGCCTCCTGGGATACTTCCTGGTAATCAGCATCAATCGGCTCCTGTTCATTTGCCACCTCGGACATATCTACACTGAGCTCTGTCTTCACACTCTCATCATTGGAAAGCTGCATTACAAAGTCAGATTTCAGAGGCGCATATTTCAGGCATTTCTTAATAACGGTCTTCTTGGCCATTTCCTCATAGTTTGTCTTCCATGGACTGAATCCACTGGAAAAGCTCTGGCTGAATCTTCTGGCATGATTGTCAATATCTTCTTTACTCATCACTTCGAAGCCATATCCGCCGTTCTTTGCCTTCCAAAGTGCATACACAAGAATCAGTTCTCCCCTGTCTTTAATGGCAGGCTTATGCACCAGTTTCGGCTCAAGCCCCAGTTCATACTCAAACACATCCTTCTCGTAAACACACTGTGCTTGTACAGTCTGGATGTTGTCGTTGCGGTAAACCATGTCGATCAGACCTTTATATCCGATCTGGAACTGACATTCCAGCTTTCCATGATTCTTGTATGGAATCAGATATGCTTGTCCCAACGGTGTGTTTGGTTCCAGACCGAGCTGCGCCGCATTCATAAGCGCACCAAGGAAAGACATCTGGCTGCACTCCTGTAGCTTCGGAGTGGTATTTAAGGCGGATAACGCCATTCTGGTAAAACGTTCCGGGGTGATCACCTTCGGAAGGGCTTTCTCAATCTCCGGCTTCATGGCCTTGATCATGTCCGCAATGCTCATGGACTTGGTAAGCTTTACTTCCCCTTTATTTCCTGTTTTCTCTGCTAACGCATCTTTTACTCCCATTCTCTCTACCTCCTGTTATGCAATCTCTTTTACAGTAAATCTTCTGCCGGATGACTCTTTGGCATATTCCTTATAGATATCCGGATGATCTGCTTTCAGCTTTTTCGAATCTACCCGGCTTGATACAATGGATTTCCATGTAATTGAATATTTATCGGAATCAGCCTTCTCCGCATCTTCCATAAAAAGCTTAACTTCCTGCTCAATCTGCTTCTTTTCCTGGTCCAGCTTGTCCTGAAGCTCCAGGATCTCTGATCTTCGTTTCAGCTTTTCGTCAAACCCGATCAGTGGAATGACTTTCTCCGGATCTGACTTTCCATAATATTCTGATAAGATCTTTTCAGCAGCCTCACTGCCATCTGGAGCAGGCATTTTTCTGGCAAGCACGTTGTTATTCCAAAAATCCGTCTCCACTGTGATCAGCATCTGGATAATGCTCTCATCACGCTCGATCTTACGCCAGACAAACTCCCTTCCAAGGATCACACAGGCAATATACCAGGCATCAGCTCCGGTCACAGCCATATAGTGGTGGCACTGGATTTCATAGGATTCCGGAATATGTCCATCTTTCCATTTATCTGCAGAATAGGCGGAAGCTGTTTTACACTCTAGTCCTGCGTTCTCTCCTACAATCAGCCGGTCTACGTTGGCCAGCATAAAAGGATTTTCTTCCATATAGAAAATAGAATTGGCGCGGCGCACTTTTTTTCCGGTCTCCTCCATGAATCTTCTGGCTACATATTCCTCAAGATCACGTCCCTGTCTCATAGACTCATTGTCTGCTTTTTCAGTAATCTCTTCCTGGGTTTTATCCTGGTAAACGGAAATCGCGGTTGCATATGGATTTAAGCCGCAGATACTGCCCGCATCTGATCCACCAATTCCTTTTTTACGGTATTCCAGCCACGTTGCATGGTCCATTCCCGAAGTAGATACTAATCTGTTTAATTTCATCCTTATCTTCCTTTCTTTAATTCACGTAATTCTTCTATAGATCCAAGGTCTTCATACTCGCCCAAACGGTCTGCCACTGTTCCAAACAATACGGTCTGCTCCTGCTGCCACTCCAAGCGAATAGAAGATGCTCTGCAGCCAGGGATCCTATATCCGATTCCGTTTGGATTTGCAATTGTAATTCTGTTTCTCATACTTGATTTTTCTCTCTTTCTCCTCTACAATAAGAGGGTGATAAACTATTTTTGTCCATTGGACACCGGATCCTGATGAGCTCCCACTCTCAGGATCCATTTTCTTTTAACAGCCTGGAAAGATGCTCCATGGCCGCTTCGTACTCTTTTTGGGAACTTTTCCCAAGCAATTCATTGTCAAAGTAAATAGAATAACTACCATCTGTTCTACCATTATAGTCATATCCCTTATCAGTAATCTCTATATGACAGGCCTTCGTGCGGGAACTCATTCGAAATAAAACGAATGCTGATGTCTCGGTTGTTACCTGCATACACAGACTAAATAACTCAGAAACTTCTTTTCTTAACATGTTTTTCTCCCTTCTGGCTCTGTTCCCTGTATCAGCATCCATGCAAGCATTGATAATGCCATTGCTCCTGCGGGCCTGGCTCCGTCCCACTGCCAGAACGGCAGATATGTAGCAAAAGTACCTATAATGGCGGATATGATTATGTTACGCTTCACAGCTTGCCTCCTTTCTGCTGCCTTACCCGGCAGCTTTCTTTCTTTCGAAATTATATATAGCCATTGCCAGATCAACTCGCTCCGCTTCAGTTTTCAGTGCCCGTTCCTTCGTTACCTGCGCTTTTGGAAGCTGATCTATCCTGTATGGCACGCCGTCTATGATAAATCTGCGAGTAAATTTGATTCCTATCACAATCACCTCCCCGTTACTATGGTATGGATCATGGTTGTACGGAGTTACTTCAGCTTTTTCATAACCCCTGTCCGGTTTGTGTACGACCGGTTCTGAGCTTGTTTCTCCTGTTTTCTTACATCTCCAAGCAAACGTTCCAGATCATTGATCACCTTTCGGTTCTCTTTCATCCAGTTACAGATTGGAGCTGTTGCTTCTTTTATGTCTTTTGCCTTTCTCCGCTTCCGTCGTATATCCCGCAAGGCAAATCCCTGGCAGATATAGTCGTACTGGCTGTTCTCGTTGAGCTCGATATTATGTAAAATATCCTGTGTCTGGCAATCCATATCATTTTCTGTGAGAATTGCCAGCCGATTAGACTCTTCACAGGTTCGAAGAAAACTCAAAAAAGCATTTAATTCAGTGCTACAGTTAACTATTTCAATCACCTCTTTCTGTCGAAATGTCTCGAACTGTGTTGCTTGACTTTCTTCTTTAAGTCTCCTATTCTGTAATTACAGGCCCCGCCATGCCTAGTAAACTAACAAGGAGGATCTTATGAAATACAACCCATTTTTTAGTCCAGAGTTTCAGGAAACTATGAAAAGAATTTCTAACATTCATCTCGAATGTGTGCGAAATGCTTTGCCCAATGCAATGACTTCACAAATTCAGCAAATACAAGAATCCTTAACAGCTCCCTGCAGAGAACTCATTCAGTCATATAGTTCTATTATGAGTTCATCACTTGCTTCTCAGGTTTCCCAATTGTCTGAATCTCTAAATTCAACTATTCGCGACAACATAGCCACTGGTTTGTACAGTGCTCTGAGTGAATCATTAAAAAATGATTTTTCATATCGCGAACTACAGCAACAGATTTTAAATCTTACTCCCGCACTGCGTATTCCTTCCAAGCCGTTTGATTATCCTGAAGATCTAGGTGGCCTGCCAAAAGATGATTACGTAATTGTTGACGAACAGGCGGTCAACAATTACGAACTGCCCGATTCTGTATACATCCCTATTGGTAACAGTCGTATAAAAATGCCTACATCTTTTTTGTTGGAACTTATTAGCTTAATTGTTAGTACAGTTCTTACAATTTCCATTGCTATTGCTCAGTCCAATTCACCACAGCCAGAGCAAATTAAGCAAGTGCAGATTGAAGAAGCACAACTTGAGCTTCAGCGTGCCCAAAACGAAATGTTGCAGCAATTGCTTCACAATATAGATGTATCTCTTTCCAGTGAAGCTCAAACCATCAAAGAACTGCAAGAAACTGTCGAAGAGCTGCATAAACAGTATTCACAGACTCAAGACACATGCTCACCTGTTGAAGAAGGTACTGATAATTCCAAATCGCCCGAAGACACTGATACCCCAAAATAATAGTCATTACGATCGATATCACCTGCGTAACAAGTAAAGCTATTCTTAATTCCTTTACTTGTTTTCGCAGGTGAGCGACTTCTTTTTCCATTTTACCTACGCTCCTTTCTCTCTTGGTTCGTTTTCTGTTGCAATGTGTTGCATTTTTGGGACGCTTGGATTAAAAAAAATATCTACAGGATCTTTTAACGAAAGTATATCAGTTATTCTTACTACTTCTTCAAGGGTAAACTGACTTCTCCCATTTAACTTTGCATTAAGAGCCTGCGCAGTAATCCCAAGCGCTTCCGCCATGCTCTTTTGCGATAAGTGCCCCTCTGTCATCTTTCCCTTTAATTTATCAAAAGACATTTTCAATCTCCTTTCGTTGCATATTTGGGATAATTGTATATTACACCATTCACCGTGGCGTGTCAACCCATATATGCAACATTTTTTTGTATTTTTATAATTATATGTTGCAAATATGAAAAAATAGTTTATAATAGCATTATACGGAGGTGCTGATATGAGTGAAAAAGAAATAAGTAGTAAAATGCAAGAAATTATGAATCGAATGAAAACAAGACGAGAAGAGCTGAATATGTCGTATCAGACACTTTCTGAAAAAGTAGGAATTAGTAAGTCTACTCTTCAACGATATGAAACAGGTTATATAAAAAATATGCCTGTTGACAAATTGGAAGATATTGCAAAAGCTCTTAATGTTTCTCCATCTTATTTAATGGGATGGGACGAACCCAACGAACCAACTACTCTTGCAGCCCATTTTGATGGCGAAGAATACACCGTAGACGAGCTCAACGAAATTCGCCAGTTTGCAGAATTTGTAAAAAATAAAAGGAAATAATCGGCAGACCTGCCAGAATGTACATTGACAATATAATATATTTACCCAGGGGACTGGGGGACGTGCTCTTTGCCTAATCCGGACACCTTACGGAGGAGGTGAAGTTTATGAGCGATTACGAGACATTTATGATTATGTTGACTTTTGCTAATTTAATCGTAGCCATACTTACATATGCACATAAAAAATAGCCGTCCTAATCTTTGGCGAGATCAACGGCTATTTTTTAGCTAACTATATTCGCTGGGTTGGGTGAAGTGCAGTCACCTTCCAGCTCCCTTGTTAAATATATTATATGTCACTCCAAAATATTTGTCAATTTTCTTTTTGTGGAAGCGCTGTACAGATTTTTGTACACGTATTGAGATATACTAGAGCGGGAGGTGTTTACATGAGCACATATGAGGAATTACAAGACCAGGCCTGCGCGGACGGTATAGACGTAATGGACTATGAATTTAATAGTCCAAACATAAAAGGCTTATATTGTAACAGCACTGTAGCAATCAATAAGTCCATTTCCACCCAAGCCGAAAAATCCTGTGTCCTGGCGGAGGAGCTTGGACACCACTATACTACTGTCGGTAATATTATTGATCAGACTAAAGTTAGCAATCGGAAACAGGAATACAGGGCAAGACTTTACGGATATAATCTTAAGATCGGGCTGATTGGAATTGTGCATGCTTACGAAGCCGGGTGCCAGAATTTATATGAGATGGCTGAATATCTGGATGCCACAGAGGAGTATCTGAAAGAAGCATTGGAGTGTTACCATTCTAAATATGGTCTTTATACCACAGTAAAAAACTATATAATTTATTTCGAACCTTTTTCAGTTGTAAAAATTTTTACTTCTGAACCATATACAAGGAGTAAGCTGAAATGAAATCAGAAAGTAATAATACTGTTTTTACAAATGAACTTGTTCTACTATTAAGTTTTATTATTATAATTTTAGGTATGATTTTTATCAAAACTAAATTATATATTTCCTTACCATTGGCATTCTTCTGTTTCATGAGCATTGCATTTGCAATTGCTAACCGAAATGACCGTAAAATATATAAAATAACTTTTAGTCTTTTATCACCATTTGGACTTTTGGCTGCATATTTCTGGATATTATATTTGTGCGCAGATTTTAATTTATTCATACCTAAAATTAAAAAAACTTATATTTTATTTCTTATTGTGTTTTTTGTTTTAGATTTGATATACTGCAAGATTATTCCCGAAAAGATAAATTATAAACCGCTAACTTTACATTCTACAACCAATGATTCCTTTGCAATAAATAATGATACCGACGTTTATTTTGAATCGGCAGCACAATTATTTATTCAACAAAAAAGAGCGTCTGTTGGGTTATTACAAAGAACATATAAAATTGGATTTAATCGTGCTGCAAAAATTATGGATCAACTTTGCGAAGCTGGCGTAATTAGTCTAGAAAATGGATCTAATACCAGAACTGTATTAATGAATGAAACTGAATTTTTCAAAGCGCTTGAAAGATGGGAACAGAATACTTCCAGTATGCAAAGTACAATTGGACCACAAGGCGTTCAAGAACAATCCTCCATCGAAAAGATCAAATGGTACAACAATAAATTCGATTACATGACAGGAAATGATTTTGAGCAGTTTTGTGCTCTGGTTTTACAAGGAAATGGATACACTACTCGGGTAACACCTACCAGCGGCGATTTTGGGGTAGATATCATTGCTGAACAATCTGGAATTACTTACGCTATTCAATGTAAATGCTACTCTTCAGATATTGGCGTTGATGCAGTTTACCAAGTAGCAGGCGGAATGAAGTATTATCATGCCAATTTAGGCATTGTTTTAACCAATAGATACTTTACCCGGCAGGCGCAAGAACTAGCTTCTGGTATTGGAGTTGTGCTTTGGGATAGAGATTCTTTGATAAAACTAATACATACCTCAGGATTAAATGATTCTTCTGAATTAGCAGACATAGAAGAAGTTGCTTCTGAAACAGATGATCTTGCTACAATAACAGCTTACAAGGCTGGTGATCCAGAGTGTCAACCTTCCATATCACAGGAAGATTTGTTAAAAGAACTTGAACATGACGATGCTTAAAGAAAGGAGACTCATATCTATGCCAGAATTAAGTAGATTTGAAGGAATGGTTATCAAAATGCTTTTCAACGATACTGTCCAGCACAATAAGCCACACGTACATGTCACTTACGGAGAATATCGTGCTTCCGTAGGTATTGATGGTGAATTGCTTGCTGGATCACTTCCTCAGAAGCAATTCAGAATGTTGATTGGCTGGCTTGCTCTACACGAAGATGAAGCTTATGCGGCCTGGAACAAAGCAGTTCGCGGCGAACACTTTGACAAAATCAAACCATTACAGTAAGGAGGGAATTTTATGTTCACATTGAATGGAATTGTATATGCCAGTGAAAAACCAGAAAACATCCAGATACTTTCCGCAAAACCTTTGGATGACATGATGATGCTTCTTACTTTCTCCACGGGAGAACAGCGCTTGTTTGATGCAACCATTTTGAATGGTCCTGCATTCGCTCCACTGTCTGATGAGAAGATTTTTAAGGATTGCAAAATAGTAGATGGTATTGTTACATGGATGGATGAGGACATTGACTGTGCTCCTGAATACATGTATGAGCACAGTTACGCTTATCCGGCTTTACAGTCAGCAATCTAATTTTATAAAAGAAAAACCGGCTCCTGCGCCAACAGGAACCGGCGAGCACATCCGAAGATGCACCTTATTTTCAGCAAAAATATTGTATCATCTTCGGAGCAGCCATGCAAGCGGAACCTTTGTTCGCGCTGGCTGTTATTTTTGTACTTATTTTTACATAATTATAATCGAGGTGATACCATGACCGAACAAAAATCTGATGATCTGCGCATGGGAGCACTGTATATCCGTGTCAGCACCCATGAGCAGGATGAGCTGTCTCCGGACGCGCAGAAGCGTCTGCTACTGGACTATGCCAAGAGTAATGGAATCGTGATCCAGAAGGACGCCGTGTTTGTGGAGAGTGTCTCCGGACGTAATGTGAAGAAGCGAAAAGAGTTCCAGCGAATGATTGCACAGGCCAAGTCTCCGGGGCATCCCTATGATGTGATTCTGGTGTGGAAATTCAGCCGATTTGCCCGCAACCAGGAGGAATCCATCGTTTATAAGAGTATGCTGAAAAAGGACCGTGTGGACGTGATCAGCGTGTCTGAGCCGGTTATTGACGGACCTTTCGGCAGTCTGATTGAGCGTATTATTGAATGGATGGATGAATACTACTCTATCCGCCTGTCTGGTGAAGTGCTCCGCGGCATGGGCGAAAAGGCATTAAAACAGGGGTACCAGATTTCTCCTCCCCTTGGGTATGATGCAGTCGGGGACGGAAAGCCATATAAGATCAATGAAAAGGAATTCAAAATTGTCTCTTACATCATGTCCCAGTATGATGATTACTGCCAGGACACCACTGCCATTGCCAGAAAATGTAATGATCTGGGCTACCGGACCAAGCGGGGAAATCTGTTTGAGCGGCGCAATATTGACTATATCCTGCGCAATCCCTTTTATGCCGGCATTGTAAACTGGAATGGACAGACTTTTGAGGGAACCCATGAAGCACGTTATACCACAGAACAGCTTGATAAGCGCATCAAGCTTATGGATGCCAGACGAAGACCAGCAAAACACCGGAATGCCTCCACCTGTAAGCACTGGCTTTCCGGTCTGATCAAATGCTCCATCTGTGGCGCCACCCTCTCCTACACCGGATCCGGAGCCTGTCCTTACTTTCAGTGCTGGAAATACGCAAAGGGTTATCACAAAACCTCCGTGGCCATCTCAGTAAAGAAAATGGAGCAGCTTGTCATTGATTACCTGAAGCAGCTTCTGGATGGCGCGGATTTCCAATATGTCCCCAAAACAACTGCGCCGGCGCAAAATGAGGAACTGGAACAGCTGAAGCAGGAACTGGCCAGACTTTCAACCCGGGAGCTGCGAATTAAACTTGCCTATGAAAATGAGATTGATACTTTGGAAGAATACAAAGAAAACAAGATAAGACTACAGAAACAAAGAGAATCTCTTTTAGAGAATATCAAAGAACTGGAAGCACAAAAGCCAGAAGATCCATCCAGGGATAATGTCCTTTCGCAGATTCGAAGTGTGTATGATGTTCTCCTGGATCCTGCTGCCGAAAGTAGTACAAAAGGGAACTTTATTCGAACTATAGTCGATCAGATTGTATTTGACAAAGAGGCTGAAATGGTGTATTTTGATATTATCATCTAAGACATATCAATTTTTCACAGGTTACGATTGTACTATTTCTTAATTCAGATTTAACTTTTTTCCAAAAAACAAGTGAATTTTATCTATTATAGGGTATCGGACTCCGGTGGCCCGGATGGAGAAATCGGTGCTTCTATGCGCTATCTCTCCCAGCGCTTTACCATGCCGAACCGAACCTCTGCAGCTGTGCTTAATGATATCGGTACTGAAGAACTGGCGCATCTGGAGATGGTTTCCACCATGGTTCACCAGCTTACCCGTGACCTCACTATGGAAGAAATTGAGAATTCCGGGCTGGGACCATATTATATTGACCACACAGTTGGCGTGTGGCCACAGGCAGCAGGAGGCGTTCCATTTAATGCCTGCGAATTCCAGAGTAAAGGTGATCCGATCACGGATCTATTTGAAGACCTTGCAGCAGAACAGAAAGCACGCTCCACTTATGATAATATTCTCCGTGTAGTACGAAATATCCCGGAAGTTGCTGATCCTATCCGTTTCCTGCGTGCAAGGGAAGTGGTACATTTCCAGCGATTTGGTGAAGCACTTCGCTCCATCCAGGAACAGTTGGATGCTAAAAACTTCTACGCTTTCAATCCAGGCTTTGACAATCCCTGCTCTGCAAGCTGTGCACCTGAAGCAAAATAGCATATGCTGCTGGTCATAAAGATAACCGTAACAGCAATACACATCTCACAGAAAACCTTTTTTAAACACGCTCTAATACTGCCCGGCAATTGCTGGGCAGCTTCAAAACAGTAGTCAGCAGGCTTTTTCTCCCCATGCCAATTGTTCGTTTACTCAACTTCAAAGTCACCACAAATATCCTCTGGAACTATATCATCGGATTCGTGCATAATACTTTTTCTTTCATACCCCTTCATAATCAAACGCCGGTATAAAACTTTCCTCCGCGGTCTCCCCTTCCTGAAAATAGCCATTTTCGATTCCAAGCTCAATGGCAGCGTCCAACACCTTTTCATACTCTCGTCTGGTCACTTTCCGATTCAGTTCCGGAAATTTCTCATTCTTCCAGACAGGCGTATATTGGTTCATTACGCTGATAAAAATATCCTCCCCATAAGTCCGGTACAGATATTTCAATACTGCAATAGAATTTTTGGTATGCCCTGGCAAAATCAGATGACGAACAATTGTCCCGCGTTTTATATATCCATCCTCCGCAAACTGACAGGGACCGGTCTGACGCATCATTTCGGCAATTGCACTCTGCGCCGCCTGCGGATAATCCCTTGCGTTGGAAAAAGCAGCAGCCAATTCAGGCTCCATATATTTCATATCTGGCAGATATACATCCACATAACCATCCAGTCTCCGGATAGTTTCCACGCTCTCATACCCACTGGAATTGTACACGACTGGAAGATTCATTCCCTTTCCTCTGGCCAGCTCCAACGCCGAAATAATATGCGGCACATAATGCGCCCCAGTGACCAGATTCAGATTTGCCGCCCCTTTTTCCTGCAATTCCAGAAAAATTTCAGCAAGCCGCTCCACTGAAATTTCTTTTCCAGAATCCCCAATGGCAATATCCCGGTTCTGGCAGAAACAGCACCGCAAGCCGCAGCCAGAGAAAAAAACAGCCCCTGATCCTTTTTTTCCTGAAATACAAGGTTCCTCCCACATATGAAGAGCGGCACGGGCAGCCCTTATAGTACTGTCCATGCCACAATATCCTCTTTTGCCCTCCAGACGATTCACATTACACTTCCGGGGGCATAAGGTACAATTCTTAAATAATTCTTCTCGCATAAATTACGAATTCTCCTCTCTGATCTTCTCGGTCAGTTCCCTTCCCCCCTGGTCATACCACTCTTCCACAAAGGTATCAAAGTAATCCATGGACTGCTCTCCCATGATCATCTGAATAAAGGCATTTTTCTCCAGAGAAGCAAGCATGTTGGGAATCTCTCCATCCGAATCAACCAGATATGGTCTGCGCACCGAACTATAATGGCCGTCAACCAGCACGCCCACTGCTGAAATTCTGGACTTGTACGCAGCCCAGTCCTCTACAGTTACATTTTTCCCGCTCAAATACTTCATACAGGCATCATAGTAAGACTTCTCCAGTGCGCTTAAATTACTTGCCTTCTGCTTGCCGGACATTACTCTCCTGATATCCTTCGTAACATTATAAATTGCCTCATTATAATCCACATTAATAACCAGCGGTCTGGCTGTAGGGTCCACATTCAAAGCAAAATAGCTGTTGATCTCATCCGCATTTTCCTCATCTTCAAACCGGCTGTAATCAAACAGAACACTGATAATTTTCATTACAATTTCCGGATGTTCGTAACCCTTTCTCACAACCACATATTTGTTGTCCCGAAAAGAAGCATAAACGTTATCTTTTTCCTGGTATTCAGCAGTAAGGTAATAAGGCTCCCAGTCTGCTTCCGGATCATTCTCAGCCACATCCATAAGCGGATTATTCGGTGCCCACCAAAGTCCAAAAAACGCACCGCATTTACCTTCCACTACCAGATCACGGAGATTATTCTGAGCACGCAGGGCAAAGTTCTGATCCAGTATTCCTCTTTCATATAGCTCACGCAAATAAGCAACGGCAGATCTGGTCTCCTCTGTCAAAGAACCATAGACAATTTCCCCGTCTTTGTCCTTGATCCATCTTCTTGGATAAGAATAAAATTTCTCAAAAACAGGTTCCACCGAATAATTCTGACTGGTAGTAGACACAAAATTGGTATCACACACAAGTCCCACAGGATCTTCCCCTTCCTCTGCTCCCATCCTGTTTTCCTGAAAAACCTGGATAATATCCATAGCCTCTTCCAGAGTCTCTGGCTCTGCAAGACCCAGCTGATCCATCCAGTCCTTTCTCATCCACAAAAGACAGGGACCGTGGTCGATTACTGCTTCCGGAAGCGCCATCAGCTTGCCATCAAAGGTTCCTGCACCGAGAAGCTGGGGACCATAGCTGTTATACATGGCCTTGATTCTCGGGGAGGTACAGTTTGCATAAACCTCAGTCAGATCCTCCACCATGTCATTTTCCACAAGAACATTTAAAGTCTCCCTGTCTGAAACCACCAGTACATCCGGCAAAGTGTGATCATTTACCAGCACATTCACATACTCGTCGTAGCGATCCTCCCGCTCCATATAGGCATTTTCATTCTGCACGTTCAGAATCTCTTTCAGATATCTGGTATAAGCGCTGTCTTCGTAGGTATTTCCTGCTGGAAGATTGGAATTATTGGCACCGCTCATCTGTCCTAAAGTATAAGTCACAAGCTCCGGGTACTTTCCATACGGAGTTGTGGAAGCTTTTTTCCACAATCCGCTATCTGTAGAATTATCTGTCTGGGATTCTTCTGTTTCTGTACTTTTCTCTGCATCCGTTCTGTTTTCTGCTGTCTTTTCCGTCTCGTTGTCTACAGTGCCTGGGTCAGCTGCATCAATTCCGGAATCACTGCATGATTCCTCAGAAAGCTCATAATCTGCTTCTTCGTATTCCACACCCGTTGTCTCTTTTCCCATATTTCCAGCTGCGCTATCACAGCCTGTCAATGAACCAGACGAAATCAACATGGAAAAAGTCAGTCCCAATACCAGAATTCTATTTTTTTTCTTCACTTTTTCCACCTTTCTTTCCTGTTGTGTCCTCTGTGTCTTCTTCCGGTTCCTGCAAAAACTTTTTCGTAGAAAACTCTCCGGCTGCCACAGCCTCCTCATCCGCTTTTTCTCTTGGAATTCTCATTTCTACCCTGGTGCCTTGATCAATCTGGCTAAACACCTTGATTCCGTACTCCATCCCATAAAGAAGCTGCATTCTGTCATTGACATTTTTAAGACCATATCCGGAAGCCTTGTAAGTTACCAGCTTATCTGCCTCTTCCTGTTCCATTCCTGGTCCATTATCCTCCACAGCAAGAAGCACATCCTCACCGTCCTTTACAAAAAACAGTTTCAGAATCTTCTCTCCTTCTTCTTTCATGTCCAGCCCATGCTCCAATGCATTCTCCACAACAGGCTGCAGCAGCAATTTAGGCACAATATCTCCTTTCACCTCCGGGTCAATGTCCCAGATCACCTGAAAATCATTGTCATGCATCACCAGCTGGATATCCAGATACGCCTTAATATTCTGAATACAGTTATCCACAGTTACCATATCCTGCCCCTTACTCAAAGCAGTCCGGTAGAACATAGATAAGGACAAAGTAACCTTACTGATTTCCCTCTGATTGCTTCGAATAGCCATCCAGTTGATAACAGACAGGGAGTTATACAAAAAATGAGGGTTGATCTGGGCAGTCAGTGCCTTCAGTTCAAACTCTTTCAACGCAATCTTATTCTCATAAACCTCATGGATCAGACGATTGATCTCGTCCATCATGCTTCGGAAGCTGCGCACCAGAAGGCCAATTTCATCTCCAGCATTGCTGTCCACCGTAACCTCACGGCTCCCCTGGTTTACCCGGTTCATGTTATCGGTAAGCTCCTCGATCTTTCTGGTAAAAAGTCTGGAAAAAGAAAGTCCCAACACCAGAATTATGGCTACACAGGCCGCAATCAGGGGAATCTCGCTGACCAGGATTCCTGACACAGAGCTGTCCACTGCTGATTGCAGCTTATACAGATAAAAAATCCATCCGCAAGCCGCGTTCTTCCGGTTTACAAAAGCATAATCTCCCTGCCCGGACTCCAGAAACTCCCTGGAGACAGCCTCTCCCGAATCCTTTTCTTCCTTTTCACCCAGCATTTCCTTCTGAAACAGAACATTTCCCCCTTTATCCAGGATCATGCCCCCGGATTCTGCAGAAATAATCTTTTCAAAGGGCTGAAAAATCTTATTATAATCCAGTGTAACGCAAAGAACTGCTGTCTGCTCTCTGCCAGTATAAATCCGCCTTACAGCTGCAATCTCCGGTATCTGGCTGTCCACCACCCACTGCACAGACACATCCTCTTCCAGTTTGTCATACCACCACTCCTTATCCACCTCTGACAAAGGCACAAGTGTATACTCATGGCGCACTTTAATGCTTTCTGCAAACAACTGGATCTGTATAATGGCATCATGATAAGACTTTGGTACAGACAAAAGAGGATCTGCTACTTCTGTATATTTTATATACGCTTGATAATTATCCATATTTTTCTCAGTGATCAGATCCTCAATATCCGGGGAATAAGTGAGATAATTCAGAAGACTGGAAAAAACTTCTATTTGGCTGTCGATTCCCTCTCCGGTCTGTTCCAGAATGGAAGACATATCCTCCATTTCTTTTTCCCGGAGCAGACTGCTCATGCGGTCATGACTATACAATACAAGCAGGATCATGGGAACCAGGCTGGCTGTCACAAGAAGAATAGTCAGCTTATGACGATATTTCATATTCTCAAATTTATTCTTTATGACTGCCGGTATTTTCATCCTCTTCACCGGTTCCTTTCCGATAGGACTCCGGGCTGCTTCCATAATATTCCCTGAAACTTCTGCAGAAATAAGAAACATTGGGGATTCCTACCTGTTCACTGACCTGTGCCACCTTCATATTAGAATTACACAAAAGCTCCTTCGCCTTTTCCATCCGAACCACACGTATAAAGCGGTTCAGGTTCATACCAGTCTCTTTTTTAAAAATAAAGCTGAGATAGCCAGAAGACAAATACACCTTCTCCGCCAATGTCTCAAGACTTAAATCCTCCGCATAGTGCTGGTAAATATAATTCTTCACAGAAGCAACTTCATCTCTGGAATCACTCATGGAACGCTCCAGAAACTCCTCGTACTCCTTAATATTCTCCTGGGTGATTGCAAGGATCTGCTTCAGATTGGTACAACTGTACAGCCGCTCTACCTCATGATCCAGCTTCCGCTCCTCAGAGAATTGATTTTCCTGAAAAAGCTCCTGGATCACATTGGAAAAAACAAATTTCACATACATGGCAGAGAAACGGGTATCATTCTCATATTTCTTCACCAGACACTCAAAATGCTTCTTCAGCTGCTCCACATCTTTGCGGGAAATGTCTTCGGAAATCTTCTCCATCAGACGGGAATCCTGTGTCTCCGCATTCACCGGCTGGCTGTCAGAGGCCTCATTATTAAACACATGCACATCTGGATGATAAAATTTCTCCTCCATGGTCTGCTCCAACTGGGACATAATTTCAGGCAGCGCCTCATGCCCTTCAAACCGGCTGCTCACTGCAAGGTGAAAACTTGCAGAGTAATTCTGCTTCAAAATGTCATATAAATGCTTGGCAACCAGCTGATAATCGCAGTACACATCAGAAAAAAACAGCACAGACTGTCTGGTATTCAGATTCAGGTAAAAGAAATTCCGGTGCAATCCCTGCATCAGTTCCTCATCAATATTATCTGGAACATTATCAAAAAATGCCTTATCTGATTCGATAAGAATCGCACAGTGCCACTGCTCCCAGTTAGATTCATCTAAAATCTCCCCAGCTTTTTTCAACACTTCTTCATTTCCGGAATACAGGTAAGTCTGAAGAAAATACTGAAGAAGAAAATTCTTCCCTTTCTCTTCCTTCTGCTTCTTGGACCGGATACTTTGGAGCTCTGTTTTTACTTTCCCGATGGTTGTGTGGAAGGTATCCGGATCAACTGGCTTCAGCACATAATCCTTCACTCCGTAACGCATAGCTTCCTGGGCAAAAGCAAAATCACTGTATCCACTAAAAATTACGATTGGGAGATTGGGATACTCTTCTCTGACCTTGCCTGCCAGCTCCAGACCGTCCATATGAGGCATTTTTATGTCTGTTAAAAGAAAATCAATCTCTTCACTTCGCAATACATTCAGTGCCTGCCTGCCATTGGCAGCCTCATGGATCTCGTATTCTCCCTCTTCCTGTGCCAGAAGGAATTTAATTCCCTCCCGCTCAATTTTCTCATCGTCTGTTATCAAAACTCTGTACATATTGGTACTCCGATCTTTTATTATATTTAACACCGGGACAACTCTTCCAACTGTCATTTATGTCCGCCTGTCAGAAAAGCCAGAAATTTCATATCGCCTGTTGCTTCTGCCTCTTTTTTTCTGTCTGGCGCACATGAAATCTTATATAAAGATAAAGATAGCCCCTCGCATCTCTGCAAAGAACTATCTTTATTTTAACATTCTGGTATCATATTGAAAAGGGAATAATCTCCAAATTTCTCAGGTAAAAACCGTTCTTTTACCCAAAGAAATCAACCCTTAACTGCACCTGCAACAACTCCCTCGATAATATATTTCTGGCAAACCAGATATACAACAATAATCGGGATAATGTCGATCATAATACTTGCCATCATCGGTCCCATCTGCACATGACCATAGCTTCCACGGAAATACTGGATTGCCATTGGAATTGTTTTATACTTCTTAATATCCAGAACCAGTGTTGGAAGAAGGTAATCGTTCCATACCCACATCAGCTCCAGAATTGCAGTAGAGATAATGGTTGGTTTCAAAATCGGAATCAAGATCTTAAAGAAAACCTGCAGAGGACTGCATCCATCAATCATGGCAGCTTCCTCAATTTCCAGCGGGCTTCCTTTTACAAAACCGGTAAACATAAATACTGCAAGTCCGGCACCAAATCCAAGGTAAACAATGCAAATGGTGTATGGATTATTCAGTTTCAAAGTATCTGCTGTTTTTGCCAGGGTAAACATAACCATCTGGAAAGGAACAACCATACTGAATACGCAAAGGTAATACAGAACCTTGGAAAGCAAGCCGTTTACACGTACAATGTACCATGCGCACATGGAACAGCAAAGCAGAATCAAAACAACAGACATAACTGAGATCACAAGGCTGTACCAGAAGGATTTCAGGAAATCCATCTGTGTGACGCTGGCTATAAAGTTCTGGATTCCGTTCCAGGTCTCAGATGTAGGAAACTGGAAAACACCAGATGTAGTAATTGCGGACTCCACTTTTAAGGAGTTAAACAGGATCATAACAATCGGGTAGATCCAGATAATTGAAATTATAGAAAGAATTATAGTTGGGATAATACTTTTTTTCTTATCTGCCATTATGCCTGCACCTCCTTAGATGATGTTGCACGAAGCTGGATCAATGCGATCGCAACAACCAGTACAAAGAATACAACTGCTTTTGCCTGACCGATACCCTTCCATGCAGGACCACTTCGTCCGTAGAATGTATCGTAAATGTTCAGTGCCAGTAACTGTGACTGTTTTCCAGGATCTCCGCCTGTAAGGGAAAGGTTCTGGTCGAACATCTTGAATCCGTTTGTAAGAGTAAGGAATGTACAAATTGTAACAGATGGCATGATCATCGGAATCTTGATTTTAAACAGGATCTGTGTTGCGGTTGCGCCATCAATCTGTGCGGCCTCAATCAGATCCGGAGATACGTTATTAAGACCAGCCACATAAATGATCATCATATATCCAATCTGCTGCCATAACAACAGAATGATCATTCCAATAAAACCATTTGTTGCAGACAACTTCAGAAGAGGCTGTCCCCACATGGAAAGCAGACCGTTTAACAGTGTCTGCCAGATATAACCAAGTACAATACCACCGATCAGGTTCGGCATGAAGAATACAGTACGGAACACGTTTGTTCCTTTGAATCCTTTTGTCAAAGCCAGTGCAATGGAAAATGCCAGCACATTGATCAGAATACTGGAAACAAATGCGAATACAACGGTCAGCCAGAATGCATGACTGAAGTCACCGCCGATAAAAATTTTCTGGTAGTTGGAAAGTCCAACCCAGACTACATCTTTTACAGTTGAAAATTTACAAAATGAAAGATAAATACCCCAGATAAACGGCCATAAGAAACCGATAATAAATGCAGCCAATGTTGGCAGAACAAATACCGGCCACCATTTTTTCAGAGATTTTCCTACCATTTTTCACTCCTCCTTTTCCTGTTATGACACCTTTGCGGAAGGTTATCCGCCACCCCAAAACATTACATCATTTTCCCATTAAAATGGGGAGGCTGTATTTCGCCTCCCCACCCTGTTCACCATTCTATATTATGTCCTGAATTTCTTCCGGACATATTATATGCTGTTGGAAAGAAATTTATTACCTGTTACGATTATTCGGAAAGAGCTTTCTCAGTTGCCCAATTGTCAACGAATGCGGAAACTACATCATCCCAGGAACCGCTTCCTGCTGCATATAATGTAAGTGCTGTACCAAGACCGTTCTTCCACTCTTCAGATGGCATTGTTGTGAAGTTCCATGATACAGGTGTAAGACCAGCTGCTGTATACTCTGCATCCTGTTTTACAAATACGTTTGTGGATTCCTGTGCTGTTTTGAAAGGAATTGTGAAGCCCATATCTTCTGACATAGCCTTTGTTCCATCCTCAGAAGTTACACACCAGTTCATGAAATCAAGTGTTGCCTGGATATCTTCCTCGGAAGCTTCTTTGTTTACACACCAGAAGTTCTCTGTACCGGTTGCAAGGCCTTCATTCTCATCATCAACACCGAAGTAAATCGGGATCATAGCCAACTCGTCATCACTGTATGTCTTGGACAGTTCGCCATATTCCCAGGAACCATTCTGATAGAATACTGCATCTCCGTTGATGAACTCGTTACGAGAGTCATCTGCTGTCTTAGCAGAAAGCTCTGCTCCATCGCAAGTAGAATCTGTAATATAAAGATCAAATACGTTCTTATAGTTATCAAGGTATGTTCCCTTGATTGCATCTGTATCATCGATGCCATCTGCCTGATACTCATAGTAGATTGGAAGGTTTGCAAGGTGTGTTTTGAATCTCCAGTCAGAGGATCCGTCCATACCAGCGCTTGTGAAAGCACCTTTCACTCCAAGCTCATCTTTTCTTGCCTGGATGTCATCAGCAACCTTCTTCAGATCATCAAAACTCTTGATGTCATCTACTGTGTAGCCTGCTTTTTCCAGTAAGGTTTTGTTTACGATCAGTCCATAGGACTCGATTACGTATGCAATACCATCAACTGCATCACCGTCTTTTACAGTGTAAGCATCAGATGTAAGCTGTGAGTAGATATCAGATCCGGACAGATCATAGCAATAATCCTTCCAGTTCTTAAGTCCTACTGGTCCATTTACCTGGAAAAGTGTAGGAGCATCGCTCTTAGCCATCTCAGACTGAAGTGTGGTCTCATACTGTCCGGAAGCTGCTGTAACAACTGTTACCGGAACGCCTGTCTCTTCTGTATATTTTGCTGCCAGGTTCTGCCATGCTTCATCCTGCTCTGGTTTGAAGTTTAAGTAGTAAACCTTTCCAGCTGCATCATCAGCCATAACCGGTAATGCCGGTACCATAGAAGCTGCCATAACTGCGCTAAGTCCCATTGCTGCGATTTTTCTCATCTTCATAATTTTACTCTCCTTTTCTTTGAAAACCGTTTCTTAAGATGTTTATATAATACTGATTTTTCTGTTAAAAAACCATGATAAAAAATCAAGAAACATGTTCATTTTTTTAGAGAGTGATATTTGAATATGGATATTTTGTCGCAACTTGTACAAAACATTACAATTTTTATCAGATCCAGACTTTGAATAATAATTCGGGTCACAAGCCAGAACCTATTGGAAAAAGCAGTCTGTGAAACATCTCATATATGCAAAAGAGGACTGCTTGCGCAGTCCCCTTTCTCTTTCCGCATGTGCGGAGAAAAATCATATTCAAGCTTTTCCAACGGATCCGAAGATTTCCATTTTCTCTTTAACAGTAGCCTTGATTGCATCGAAGCCAGGTGCAAGAAGCTTACGTGGGTCATATCCTTTACCCTGCTGATCTTTGCCTTCCTCGATGTATTTACGTGTAGCATCTGCAAAAGAAAGCTGGCACTCTGTGTTAACATTGATCTTGGAAACTCCAAGGTCGATAGCTTTCTTGATCATGTCTGTAGGAATACCTGTACCACCGTGAAGTACTAACGGCATATCACCTGTAAGCTGCTGGATTGCATCCAGAGTCTCAAAGCTTAAGCCCTTCCAGTTAGCTGGATATTTACCATGAATGTTACCAATACCAGCTGCCAGGAAATCGATACCAAGATCAGCGATCATCTTGCATTCCTTAGGATCTGCGCACTCGCCCATACCGATAACGCCATCTTCCTCACCACCGATGGAGCCAACCTCTGCCTCTAAGGACATTCCATGCTCTCTTGTGATCTTAACCAGTTCTTTAGTCTTAGCAACGTTCTCTTCGATCGGGTAATGAGAACCGTCGAACATGATGGATGAGAATCCAGCCTCAACACATTTCAGGCATCCTTCATATGAACCGTGATCCAGGTGAAGTGCAACCGGAACAGTGATCTTCTGCTCTTCCATCATACCTTTAACCATTCCAACAACGGTCTTATAACCAGCCATGTACTTACCAGCGCCTTCGGAAACGCCCAGAATAACCGGGGAGTTCAGTTCCTGTGCTGTAAGCAGGATAGCCTTTGTCCACTCAAGGTTGTTGATATTGAACTGACCTACTGCATAATGTCCAGCTTTTGCTTTTTTCAGCATTTCTGTTGCATTAACTAACTCATACATGATAAAATTCCTCCTATCTTTGGAAACACCTTAACTATTTCCATTGTCTGTAGTTTAGCAGATTTTTCCCCATTCGTCTACCTCTTTGCAAAAAAAATGAGTTATTGATTCTTTTTTCATTCACCTGGAGCGTATTTGAAAAAAGCTTTCTGCAAGATGTGCGTCACAATTTGTGGAAGATTTTGTCCGGATGAAGGCGCCGTAGCGGGCTACGGCAACTGAATTCAGGCAAAATATACTGCAAAGTGGGGCGGGCAGATTGCGGGAATGATTTTTCAAACACGCTCTGGCGCGCAAAACATCAAAAAAACTGAAAAAATATCTTGCAAAAACTTTCTTCTTTGTATATAATAAATTCATTCACGGATGGATTCCCGAGTGGCCAAAGGGGACAGACTGTAAATCTGCTGGCGATGCCTTCGAAGGTTCGAATCCTTCTCCATCCACTATATTCTAAACTCCCAGATATTTTTACCTGGGAGTTTTTTATCCCTCTTCTCTGTATCAGCAGCGCAGCGCCCTGATACCAAACGTTCTTTTTTCGCCTTGAATACTCAGCCGCGAGGAGGGGCCTATGGACTGGCGGCCATTGCGAGGATTCCAGGGATTTTCCATATACGCGCAGGAGGTGGAGCACTGTCTGAGGCCACCATGTGGCCGAGTTTGCTCCACCTCCTGCAAATAAGCGTATATGGAAAATCCCGGAACCGCAGCTCTGGCCGTCAGCCCATAGGTCCCTCCTCGCGGCGTCCCTTAATCTTCCACAAATATAGTCGGATTCTCACACTTATGATACAACACCATCGCCCCAAACGCTGGCATCGGCACCCTGATCACACCTGCCTTGGCTGTATATTCATATTCCTCCGTAGTATATCCATCACGGTAAGACAGCATGATCCGCTTCAACACAGAATCCTTCAGTCTGCTGATTCCCGTCTTCCAGACCTCAATCTCAACCTCCCGATCCTCATTCCGGTTATTCAGAATCACGATCATTCTTTCATCATGGGAAAATCTTCCGAAGCAAAGTCCCTGATAATCATTCCATAGGAACACAAGGGAACCATTACTTAAGAAATCATATTCCTTATGGATCTTAATCATATCTCTGTGGAACGCAATCATCATCTGATCCTCATGTCCCCATGGATAAGTTCTTCTGTTATCCGGATCTGTAAAGCCACAGACACCTGCCTCATCACCATAATAAACAGTTGGTGCTCCCGGCCAGGTCATCTGCACCACAACACCTTCACGCATCACTGCAGGATTGATGTTCTGGGAAGCAGCTTCCGCACCGGCATAGGAAATCCTTCCCACACGGCGGTTTGTTCTGGTGAGAAATCTGGAATGATCATGATTGGACAGCTCATTCATGGACGTATAAAGTGCAGACATATGAAGTGCCCTCATATGAGTCTTCATAGCCCCAATAAAGGCATCACTGTTTCCATAAAGGTCATCCCTGCACTCATCACTGTGCTTCTCCATGCCCGTCAGGAACCAGGTCAGAGGTTCCATAAAGGCATCGTAGTTCATAACCGTATCCCACTCATCCCCTTGCAGCCAGCTCTCCGGATTTCCGTAATGCTCTGCCAGAATGATCGCATTGGGATTTGCCTCCTTTACAGCTTTCCGGAAATCCTTCCAGAACTGATGGTTAAATTCGTTGCTGTGCCCAAGATCTGCCGCCACATCCAATCTCCATCCATCTACATTATAAGGCGCAGAAACCCACTTCTTACCAATCTCCAGAATCTTATCATACAGATCCCTGGAGGCTTCATAATTCAGCTTCGGCAAAGTATCATGAGTCCACCATCCATCATAGGTAGGATTGTACGGCCAGCGGTTCTCGTCATAGAAATTAAAGTAATACCTATATGGACTGTCTGCAGAAATATACGCTCCCTTTGGATATCCCTCCTGGTTCTCATAGATCCGCTCTCTGTCCATCCATTTGTTAAAAGATCCACAATGGTTAAACACACCATCCAGGATTACTTTCATGCCTCTCTTATGGATTTCCTCCACAAGCTTTGCAAACAGTTCATTACTTGCCTCCAGATTCCGCTTATCGGTCACACGCTTAATAAATTTCCGGGCATGGGCATTCTCGCGGTCCCCCTCATTCAGAAGGCCATCATCCATATCCTCCACGATCTTGCCGTAATGGGGATCCACATACTCATAATCCTGAATATCGTACTTGTGATTACTTGGAGAAACAAAAATCGGGTTCAGATAAATAACATCCACTCCCAGATCCTGCAGATAATCCAGTTTATCCATAATTCCCTGCAGGTCACCGCCATAAAACTCCCGCACCCCCATTACTGCCGGAACTTTTCCCCAGTCTCTTACCCTGGAAGCCATATCGCCAATATAAAAATATTCACGATCCTCCACATCATTCGTCGGATCCCCATTGCAGAAGCGATCCACAAAAATCTGGTACATAACAGCACCCTTCGCCCACTGGGGTGTATCATAATCCGGATAAATCTCAAACTCCAGACGCTCCTCCGGGTTCATGGAAACACCCTGATAATTATAATAACAGGTCACCCATCCGTATGTGATCTCAAAATGGTAGCGGACAATCTCCTCTCCCATAATAATAGAAGTCTCATAATAATCAAATCCATTGGATTTGGCCACACGCTCCATCTGTTGACGCTTGCCATCGTATACTAAATAAACCATATCTACGTTGTTCCGCTTGGTGCGGAAGCGGATACGGACCTTGTCTCCTGCTTTGGGATTTGACGGACAACGGTAATAATCAGAACCATCGCTGAACAATGCCTCTGTATTCAAAACCGGTCTCATATTCAATATATATTGCATTTTTTTCATTACATCTGCATTATTACGATCCATAACATCCCTCTTTCAAAAAAATTACATCCTATATTTTAACTGAAAACATTTCTTCCCACAACTGTTAAAATTCGGCTTATTCTCCAAATTTCCGCCCAGCTTACCGACGTTTTCACCAAAGAACTCCCACCACATTTCAAACACGATCTAAAATACCTTATTCATTTAACGTAAAAAAGACAGCCGGTAAAAGCTGTCTTTTTTGGAGAAGGTATTTCTTCTTATGGGGTGTAGCAAAAACTATATAATGTATTGGGGGGTTTTTACGATGTATATAGTACCATGTGTCCACCAAAAAGTGTGCACAAACTTCACAAAAATCACTATTGTTTTTTGTGCATGTTATATACTTTCATTTGATTCACCCGATTTTTCCATTGTAAAAAGTGCTTCAAATTCATCCCGATGAACTTTTTCCTTCTCGAGAAGGAGCTTGGCACAGCCATGAAGAACCTCCATATGCTCAGAAATAATCTTCTTCGCATTGTCATGACACTCCTCAATGATACTGTGAATCTCACTGTCAATTGCCTTGGCAACATCCTCGCTGTAACCACGGGTGTGCGCCAGATCCCGTCCAATAAATACCTCATCGTCATCATCTCCATAGGAGATCAGTCCAATCTTATCGGACATACCATACTTGGTCACCATAGCTCTTGCTTCGCTGGTAGCCCGCTTGATATCGTTGGATGCACCAGTTGTAATATCGCCGAAAATCAGCTCCTCTGCCACACGTCCTCCAAGAAGTGTGGTAATATCCTGGAGCATTTTACCCTTAGTATTAAATATTTCGTCATTCTCTGGAAGAGGCATGGTATAGCCGGCTGCTCCCATTCCGGTAGGGATAATGGAAATGGTGTAAACAGGCTCCATATCCGGCAGCACATGGAACAAGATTGCATGGCCTGCCTCATGATAAGCGGTGATCCTTTTCTCCTTCTCGGAGATCACCTTGCTCTTTTTCTCTGCACCGATGCCAACCTTGATAAAGGCATTCTTAATATCTTTCTGGCGAATAAATACATGACCTTTTCTGGCTGCAGCAATAGCCGCCTCATTCATCAGGTTCTCAAGATCTGCACCTGTAAATCCAGCTGTAGTCTGAGCGATCTGTTTCAGGTCTACATCCTCGCCAAGAGGTTTATCCTTGGCATGAACATGGAGGATTTCTTCCCTTCCTTTAATATCCGGACGACCTACGCCAACCTTGCGGTCAAAACGTCCCGGACGAAGAATTGCAGGATCCAGAATATCCACACGGTTGGTAGCGGCCATTACGATAATGCCTTCATTTACCCCGAATCCATCCATCTCTACAAGAAGCTGGTTCAGAGTCTGTTCCCTTTCATCATGACCGCCTCCCATGCCGGTTCCACGCTGTCTTGCAACAGCATCGATCTCATCAATAAAGATGATACAAGGTGCGTGACGCTTGCCCTCTTCGAAAAGATCTCTTACACGGGAAGCACCTACACCAACAAACATTTCCACAAAATCAGAACCGGAAATGGAGAAAAACGGAACGCCCGCTTCCCCGGCAACAGCCTTGGCCAGAAGCGTCTTACCAGTTCCTGGAGGTCCTACAAGGATAACTCCTTTCGGGATTCTGGCCCCCACCTTGGTATACTTCTGGGGATCCTTCAGGAAATCTACAACCTCCTTCAGCTCCTCCTTCTCTTCCTCCAGGCCCGCTACGTTCTGGAAAGTCACTTTCTTATCATCCGGCATGGACATTCTTGCCCTGCTTTTGCCGAAATTCATCATCTTGGCATTGGTTCCACCACCCCCACCTGACATCTGACGGTTCATCATCAGCATGAGGAAGATGATAAGACCACAGGTAAGAAGTACCGGGAAAACAGAGTTCATAAATACACTCTGCTTCGGCACATCTTCAACAGCAGGATCAAGCCCGCTCTCTCGAAGAAGCTGCTCTGCCTCATTTACATCTGCCACATAAATACGCTTCTGTCCCTCGCCGCTTATATTCACGATCACAGAACCTGTTGGAACCTCACTGTTCTGATGGATCGTGGCACTGGTCACCTTTCCGTCTGTCACTGCCTGCTCCAGCTGTCCATAAGTATAATCACTCTGGACAGCTGCCTGATTGTTCAGATACAGGTAACCTGCGATCAAAGCTACGATCAGGACAAGATACAAGCCAATTCTGCCTGACTGCTTATTCACTTGTATAATTCTCCTTTCATTCGAACTCTACCACTCCGATGTATGGCAGATTTCTGTATTTCTGGGCATAGTCAAGACCATAGCCCACAACAAACTCATCTGGAATATTGAAGCAGCAATAATCCACATCAACCCCTTTTACCACTCTGCGGTCCGGTTTGTCCAACAAGGTGCAAAGTCTCACGCTGTTTGGATTACGTCTCTTCAGAACGTCCAGCAGATAGCTTAAGGTTCTTCCGGAATCAATAATATCCTCCACAACAAGAACTTCTTTATCTTCAAGAGGCTGATCCAGATCCTTGACGATCTTTACAACTCCGCTTGATTTGGTGTCATCTCCATAACTGGAAACAGACATGAAATCAAGAGTTACCGGCACTGTGATTCTCTTGGCAAGCTCACACATGAAAAATACTCCGCCCTTAAGAACGCAGATCATGTGGATTTCTTTTCCCTTGTACTCTTCGCTGATCTGGGCTGCTACTTCGCAGATACGCTTCTCCACAGTCTCCTCATCCAGTAAAACTCTGATTTTTTCACTCATGATTATCTTTTCCTCCTTGGTATTGTATTTCCAATATTCTCCTGGTTCTGGGAGCTATTTTATAATTCTCATTTATTCTGCCTCCCACCACCCACAAAACCTCAGAGCCGGTACATAGAAGCAAGATGCTGTCTCTTTCCTCTGATGGGATCTTCTCATCTATAAAATAACGGTTCAGCTTCTTGCTGCTCCCTTTGTCATCTACAATGAGAAAATCTCCCGGCTGTCTGGTCCGGATGGACAGTTCCTGTTTTATTTTATCATAATCCAGCCATTTCGTATACTTTTTTTCTTCAATCTTCTGGCCTTCATTAGAAAATATTTTCAGATAAAAAACATTATCTGTAAAAAGTACCTGTTCACAAGCAGTTTCCAGCTCCTTTTTACTCAACTGGACACTTTTTTGCAGTGCATTCCTCTCCTGATTTTTTTCAGCTTTCACTGGATCGTACTCTTTTGGACTCAGATTTCTATCTGACATTCCCAGTAATTGTCTTTCTCCCAGTAAAATTCCTCCATAAGTTCGAAGCGCCGCCAGATCATAAGGCAGATTGATCCGTCGTCCCACCTGAAGCTTCAGAAGGCTCTCCACACTTTTTACATGAGCAGCTGTAAAATCCTTACGTTTCCCAGCCAGCTCTTCAAAAACCTGAAGCACTCCGTAAGAAGCTATGGCAGGCTCATCCCGCCAGAATGCTTCTGACAGGAAAATTCCCCGTTCCCTGTTTTCCCCATACTTTTTCACAAGGCGTTCTCCCTGACGGGACAAATACTCCTCTGCCTGACTAACAAGACTGGCCGTCTCCGCCATATGGCGGACAGCAGAAGCATTCACCTGTTCTTCCAGAATAGGCAATATCTGATGTCTGATCTTATTTCTTGTATAATCATCTGTAAGATTGGTACTGTCTGTTACATAGGGAATCTGTTCTTTTATTAAATAATTGACAATTTCCTGTTTATTTAAACACAAAATGGGCCGAATAATTTCATCCCGCACCGGCAAAATAGAAGCCAGACCTTTCAGCCCCGTTCCTCTGCAAAGATTGTGGAGCAAAGTTTCCGCCACATCATTTTCATTGTGGGCCAGAGCAATACGGATCCGTAATTTTCCTTCTCTGGCGGCAGAGACTCTTCCCCCACCCTGGAGGTCAGCCGTTTCTGATTTTCCAAAATAATCAGCTTCTGCCCTGGAAAACGCATCCTGTCTGACTTTTCTTCCTGTCTCTTCCAGTCCCATTTTCCATTTCTTTGCAAGCTCCGGTACCGGGTAATGATAGGATAAAAAAGGAATCGTCCATTTTTCGCAGGTCTCTCTTACTACTCTTTCATCCCGGTCAGCTTCCTCGCCGCGGATTCCATGATGCACATGTACCGCACACAGCGAAAAAGTTGCTTCAGCCTGATATCTTTTTAACATTTCCAGCATAGCCATGGAGTCTCCTCCTCCGGAAACTCCGGCAAGGACCACATCCCCATCCACTACCATGCCATGTTCTTTCATATATGCTTTCACTTTCTGATACATACTAGCTCTGCCTCTGATACGTTACTGATTCTTTCGTGAACCGTAACAATATTACTTCTTTCAAACATATTCATATGCTCATATGATTCCATATCTGTTTTTTACTCAAAAATAATCATTCTATTTCTTCCACATTCCAGCTACAAGAACCGTCATATCATCCCTGGCGCAGTAATCGCTGTATCCCAGCACCCGCTCCAGAATCCCCCGGCTCATCTCCTTGGGAGTCTCTTCATGGATATCCATAATGATTTCTTTCATGGTCTCCTCCTCCCGCATGGCAGGCAGCGCATCCAAGACGCCATCTGTCATCATGATCAGATAATCCCCGTGATACAGCTTCCTTGAAGATGTTTCAAAATCCACCTGCTGTATCAGCCCTGCCGCCAGACTCTCTGAAGAAATGGCCTCCACCCAGTGATCCCTTTTGATAAAAGTGGCGGAAGCCCCCGCTTTCAGGAAGTTACAGATTCCCGTATATAAATCCACTGCGCAGATGTCCACTGTTGAAAAAATCCCTTCCTGTCCCTTCATCACAAGAGCAGAGTTCACCATTTTCGCCGCCGTCTCCTGGGTAAAACCGGATTCCAGAAATTGTTCCAGAAGTTCTACCACTTCCTCGCTTTCCCGGCATGCCTCCACCCCGGAGCCCATTCCATCAGAAAGACACATTACAAAACGGCCTGCCTCTTCCTGTCTGCAAATATAATTGTCTCCGGAAACCTTCTCCATTTCCTTGGTCAGCTTTGCCACTCCGTAAAGTACCTGATAACTTACATCCTCCACAAAATGAACCGTATGGTATTCTCCATTTACAATTCTTCTTCCTCCTGCTGCCGCCATGGGAGTTCCGAATTCCTGAGACAAAAGCTGTGCCACCTCATTAACAGAAATGCACTGCCCGCTTCTGGCACGCATGGTAAGAAAAATCTCACGTCTTCCTTCCACCTTATCCATCACCCAGACCTGCTTCACCACAATATGACGCTTCCTGAGAATCTTCTGCAATTCCGTCATAAGCTGAGGATCCGCAATGGAAATGTCGTACAGGTCTTCTGCCACCATATCCATGATTCTGGACATCTCCTGGAGTTGCTGTGCCACGGCAAGGCGGCTTTCGATCATCCGGTTGTCCCATATCAGCTTCTGCCGCTCCCTCATATAAGAGTTACCAAGTGTCTCATAATACTGGGAAAAACGACTGCATACACTCATCCAGTCGCTTTTTGTCTCCTGTATTTTCTCCTGATTTCCCTCCTCCATGGAACGAATCATCCGCTCGCTTCCTCTGTACATTTCCTGCGACTGGGTGCCCCAGCAGATTTCCCGCTGATAACAGTGGCTGCATATCTCATCACAGGTCTCCCTTATGATTCCATCCACCTGGCCGTTGCTTAAATAGTCTTTTCGGTAGGGTAATCCATAAAAGCTGTCTGCAAGCTTCCGAAAAGAAGCCGCATACCGCTCCACCTTCTCCTTCTGGGGATTTTTCTCTTCGGCCGGCTGCTCTGCCTTAAGGAAACTTCTTCCCCTGAAAAAAACTTTTGCCATGTCCCGCAGCACCAGCAGCACACTGATCACGAGCATGGCAATTATCCATTCCTGCATATTCTCCCCTCCCCTTTACAGCCTTACAGTGCCAGAGCCTGTTTGAAAAAGCATTCCCGCAAGCTGCACGCCCCACTGTTCATGTAGTCTTTAACTGCTGCCCTTGTTTTTGCAAAGGAATGCTGCATTCACATCATCTTCGGCAGCACCTTATGCCTATTATAGGGGACAGGTATGAAAATATATGTCAAACAAAGACGACCATATTGAAAAATATATCGTCAGAAACTTCCAAACTTCGTTTTTCCCAGAACCTTACTTCTCCTCCTGAAAAATAATCTCATTCTCCTTCACAAGACCCAGCTTCTCTCTGGCGGCCTGCTCTGCGTACTCATCCGTGAGCATATACTGCTTCAGATCTTCAATCTCCTGAGTGCGCGCCTGCTCTTCCTCAATCTGCTGGCTTAATGCCTCTGCCCTGGTCTCATAGCCGGCAAGAGATTCCTTAAGGTCCCGGCTCTGTGCCATAAGCGTCAGAATCAGAATCAGAACGATCAGAGAAATACCGAACATCCCGAGATGATTATACCCTATTGTCTTTTTTCTTCGTTTTTTCCCTGATTTTCCCAAACTTCCTGCCTCTTCTCATCTGCAAACGATTTCTGGTACTATTTTTGTACTGATTTGCAGATTGCTTAACTAAAATTTTACAACGTTTACAAAAAAATAGCAACCAATTTATATATTTTTTTGAAGTTTTTTTTACGAATCTGACAGGAACCTCCAGGATTATATAACAAATTTTTTCAAATAAAGGTTTTATTGTCAGATATGTAAGAAATGCCCCTGATATAATTCCCAAAAACAGAAAACTACGCAGGATTCCCTGGTTGATCCGGTAAATTCCTGCAAATACCAGAAGTCCTGCGCACACCCAATAAAGAAGGTCCAAAATCCCTCCTGCTGCCGGACTGCAGAAAATGAGCCTTCTTATTTCCTGAAGCAGGCTGTAGCAAAGGATCAGCACCGCACCCCCTGCAAAAGCCCGGACGAAAAGCCAGATCTCATTGTAGATATATATGCTCATAGCTTAACGGAACAGCCTTGTAAATAATGGTTCTTCTTTTCGTGGGGAATCTTTAGACAAATAGACAAGAGAATCCACATGTCCGGCAAGAGCAGCTTCTCCTTTTTCCAGGTTTAGTCCTTTTACATGAAGCCCGCTGCCGCGAATCTGCAGCTTCCCGTCAGCAGTCTGAAGAAGGATTTCCTTTTCATCAAAAGAAATCACATCCTTCACACCTGTGACAGATGCTTCTTTCCTGTTATCCAGTATCAGCTTATGGGAAATGTTCACAACCTTTTCTTCCAAATCCCTCTCTCCCAAATATGTGGGTTCACAGATAATCTATGAAATTTTCTTTAAAATTAGAACCTGCTTAAGTAATACTGTTTCCTTCGTTCACAGAACTCTTAAACATACCTGTACAGATTCTCAACTTCTTCCTTCTTCACAGTCTCTTTCACATCCAGCACTTCCACCTTCACATTGCGGCTTCCAAACTGAATCTCAATAGTATCTCCTGTCTTCACCTGGGCAGAAGCCTTGGCCGGCTTATCATTTACAAGCACTCTTCCTGCATCACATGCCTCATTTGCCACAGTTCTTCTCTTAATAAGGCGGGATACTTTCAAAAATTTATCTAATCTCATAATACTCTCCTATATCAGAGCGTGTTTAAAAAAGGAGGAACTATAAAGTTCCTCCTGTAAAAGCTTACGCGATTATGCGTTTACCATATCTTTTAAAGCTTTACCAGCTTTAAATTTCGGAGCCTTGGAAGCTTCGATCTTCATGGTCTCACCAGTCTGAGGATTTCTTCCCTCTCTGGCAGCTCTCTCGCTGACTTCAAATGTACCAAAGCCAACTAACTGAACTTTCTCACCTTTTTTCAGTTCTTCTGATACAACGTCGATGAATGATTTTAAAACAGCTTCAACGTCCTTCTTGGACAGATTGGTTTCTTTCGCCATAGCTGCTACTAATTCAGTCTTATTCATGGTGTTTCCTCCTCTAAAGATTCTTCTATCTATATATATACCTTTTGCCCTGTATTGTCAAGGTTTTTGCGCTAGAACGTGTTTGAAAAATCATTCCCGCAAGCTGCACGCCCCACTTTGCGGGAGATTTTGCCCGAATTCGGTTGCCGTAGCCCGCTACGGCGCCCTCATCCGGACAAAATCTCCCACAAATTGTGACACCCATCTTGCAGAAAGCCTTTTTCAAGCACGCTCTAGAAAGGGGATTTTCCAAAGCAGTTTTCAGGGAAATCCCCCCATATTTTCTTCTGGGCAATTACCTTTTCCAGCTTTTCTGTATTCTTGCCGGAAATCCATGCTTTGTTGTGAGAAAAGTAGTAATTTGCCAGTTTCCAGTATTTTTCCGGATATGTGAAACGGATTTGCAGGTTTTCCCATTCTTCCGAAGAAATAGGACGTATTTTGTCATATTGCTCCAGCATCCGTCTGGCCAGAAATACATCCCAGTTATATTTTTCCAGGATTTTTCGCATAAAACAATACAAGTCGCTGATCTGCACATCAAAGCTGAAGTGACCAAAATTTGTCACAGCAGCCTGATTTTTACAAAGAAGAACATTGTGCTGGTTATATTCGCCATGACATAGAAGTCCCTCTTCGCCCGCCTTGTCCCTTAGTTTTTCATAGTCCGACTTTACAAGCATTTCCAGTGCTTTTTCCCCTTTTTCCAGAAACCACTGTACACTGCCCAGAAATTCCTTTTCAAATCTGGCACTGGCACCTTTCTGGCGGATAAATTTACGGATCTTGCGGATTTCCTGATTATGCCTTGCATATTCATCTGCAAGGGAACGCGCCATGTAGGCTTTTTCCACAGGCATATTCATAAATTTATGTACCCTTGCCAGAATCTGCACACTTCTTATAATATCTTCCCTGGACTTGGTGTCACACTCTCTGCCTTCATACCAGTTCTGAAGGGTATAGGGAATATTATCCTTATCTCTGGTAACCAAAGAGCCTTCCTGATTTTCAATATAAGTATCAACCAGACAGCCTTCCTGGGAAAGTTTTTTTAACACTTCCTGCTGAAAAAGCAGTTTTTTTTCGGAGCCGTGAAACTCTCTAAGGAGCAGAATTCCCTGTTCTGTACGACATACCAATGCTCCCCGGGTCCTGGATGAAGATTTCACTTCAATTCCATACTGGGTCAGGGTGCTAAGACCATAATCATACAATAAAAATCCCCCCGTCACTCACATATGCCAAATGTCTTCAGATACCTTCTATCTTATGAGTGGGAGGGATATGTTATTCTAAAGAAGTTTTTTATCGGCTGCAAAAGCAAGGGAAAGAAGTGATTCTTTCTTGTTCAGTTCCGGATTCTCCAGAACAGCATCCAAAAGCTCATGGAGCACACTTCCCATTTCTTTTCCAGGCTTCATTCCGGCTGCGATCAGGTCACTGCCAGTAATTGCAAGACCTTTCATGGAAACACATTCGCCTTTTTCCATAATTTCTTCCCAGGTCATTCGAACTCCGGCCTGACAGGCAGCTTTTTCTTCCCCACGGTAATCACTTTTCGCTTTGTTATCCGCATACTGGACTTCCATCCACATGGGAAACAGATCTTCCCCAACTACATTGATGGCTTTCCGCACCTCAGCAGGTGCCGGAGTCGGGCGCAGATCATGCCAGCGGATCAGCCGGCTCACTCTGGAAATGGTGTCATTGTCAAACTTCAGACGGCGCAAAATTTCCTTGGACATTTTTTCACCCACAGAAGCATGTGTTTTGAAATGATCCCTGCCGTTTTCGTCTGTTTTTCGTACAACAGGTTTGGCAATGTCGTGAAGGAGCATGGTCAGCCTTAACACCTTATCCTCCCTCACATACAAAAGGCTGTGGAGAATGTGTTCTCCCACATTATAGCAGTGGTGTGGAGTGTTCTGAGGTGTCTCCATACAGCGGTCAAATTCCGGCAGAAATTCACTGGTAACTCCCGCTTCATAGGCAATCCGCAGATAATCCGGATGAGGGGACACCAGAAGTTTTACAAGTTCCACCTGGATCCGCTCTGCGCTTACATGTTTTAAATTTGGTGCAAGCACAGAAAGAGCTTTTCTGGTCTCTTCTTCCAGGGAAAAGCCAAGCTGCGCAGAAAAACGTACAGCACGCATAATGCGAAGAGCGTCTTCTGTAAAACGCTCCAGAGGATCACCAACACAGCGGATCACCTTGTTTTTCAGGTCTTTCTGCCCTTCAAAAAGGTCCACCAGCCCTTTCCTGGGATTGTAGGCCATGGCGTTGATGGTAAAATCCCGACGCTTCAAATCTTCTTCCAAGCAGGCCGTAAAGGTTACTTCTTTCGGGTGACGGCCATCTTCATACTCGCCATCCACCCGGTAGGTGGTAACCTCGAATCCCTCTTTTTCAAGCAGCACTGTTACGGTTCCGTGAGCGATTCCTGTATCTACGGTTCTGTGAAACAGGGCTTTGACCTGCTCTGGCTTGGCTGAGGTTGTGATGTCCCAGTCATTTGGAGTTCTTCCAAGAAGGGCATCGCGGACACAGCCACCTACTGCATAGGCCTCATAACCAGCTTTTTCCAGAATATTTATAATTATTTCAACTTTTTGTGGAATTTCAAATACCATCTTTATCACCTGCCTCTGATTTAAAACAAAATTTCTCCTCATACACTTCTCTGCCCTGAAAAACAAAGCGGGGCAAAATAATTTTGCCCCTTTTTGACTACTGATTGCAAAATAAACAGCAATCCCTTTTGTTATTAATAAGCACGTCCCCAGTATACCATTTTCTTGGCAGGTTTTCCACAGCATACACAGACATCGCTTAAATGTTCCTGCTCAAACGGCATACATCTGGATGTTGCCTGAACGTCTTCTTTGATCTTATCTTCGCACTCACGGTTGCCGCACCACATAGCTTTTACAAAACCAGGTTTTGTGTTGATGGTCTCCTTGAATTCTTCGTAGTTTGTTGCTACATAGGTGTGAGCATCTCTGTGGGCTCTTGCACGCTCCAGCATTTCCTTCTGCATTGTGTCCAGAACTTCCTGAACCTTAGCAGCAAGTTCTTCGAACTTCACAATATATTTCTCTCTGGTATCTCTTCGGCAGATAACAGCCTGTCCGCTCTCGATGTCCTTCGGACCGCACTCGATTCTTACCGGAATACCACGCATTTCCTGCTCTGCGAATTTGAATCCCGGGCTCTTGTCTGTAACGTCTGCTTTTACACGGATTCCAGCTGCTTTCAGAATCTGTGTCAGCTCCTCTGTTTTCTCCAGAACGCCCTCTTTTCTCTGCTGGATCGGGATTACAACAGCCTGGACCGGAGCAATTCTTGGTGGAAGAACAAGTCCGCTGTTGTCTCCATGAACCATGATCAGCGCGCCGATCATACGTGTTGTCATTCCCCAGGATGTCTGGTGTACATACTGAAGCTGGTTGTTTTTATCTGTGTACTGGATGCCGAATGCTCTTGCAAATCCATCGCCAAAGTTATGGCTGGTTCCAGACTGAAGTGCTTTTCCATCATGCATCAGAGACTCGATTGTGTAAGTAGCCTCTGCACCCGCAAATTTCTCTTTCTCTGTCTTCTGACCTTTAATAACCGGGATTGCAAGTACTTCCTCGCAGAAGTCTGCATACAGGTTCAGCATCTGGATGGTACGTTCTTTTGCTTCCTCAGCTGTAGCGTGGGCAGTATGTCCTTCCTGCCATAAAAACTCACGGGAACGAAGGAACGGACGGGTTGTTTTCTCCCAGCGAACTACTGAGCACCACTGATTATATACTTTCGGAAGATCTCTGTGGGACTGGATCTCTTTCTGATAAAAATCACAGAACAGAGTCTCGGATGTAGGACGTACGCAAAGGCGCTCCTGAAGAGGATCAAGTCCGCCGTGTGTTACCCATGCAACTTCCGGTGCAAATCCCTCTACGTGATCCTTCTCTTTGTCCAGAAGGGATTCCGGAATGAACATTGGCATGTATACATTCTCTACGCCTGTCTCTTTGAATCTGCGGTCAAGCTCTTTCTGGATATTCTCCCAGATTGCATATCCTGCTGGTTTGATTGCCATACATCCCTTTACACTTGTATAGCCGCAAAGTTCCGCTTTTTTTACAACATCGGTATACCACTGTGCAAAATCCACATCCATGGATGTGATAGCTTCTACCATTTTCTTTTCTTTTGCCATGATTTTTCTCCTTTTTGATTTTCTAATATTTAAACGCCAGGGAAATCTGGTAAATTCCATGTATTATTTGAAAAACACATAAAAAAAGACCTTCCATCCCTGCAAAAGGGACCGAAAGGCTTCGGCGGTACCACCCTGATTAACACTGGAAATGACTGCTCCACTGCTCACTCAATTATCCTGATAACGTAGGACAGACGCCGCACTTCAATTGTGCGGAGCTCTGAGGCCGGTTCCATGACTTGCGCACAAAATCCTCACACCATTGCCTGTCGGCCTGGATTTCTCTCTGAGATTGCTCCTCATGTACTATTCTCTTCATTGCCACTTCATTTATTTAATTTGCTCGTTAAGTCTTGTTTATTTTATGCGAAATTTTCCCATATGTCAAGTGGCGAAACAGAAAATACCCAGACAAAAAACAGCCAGAGTTACCATCCACCGCATCTGTTTTGTCCGGGTACTTTTTTTACTTCAATGTAAACAAGCTCTCTATTACATCCTTTTTCTCAAACTGATTGTTATATTCCAGAATATTGTAATCCGTCATCAGTTTTTTGTAATCGTCCGGAAGCGCATCATTGGCATACCAGTTTCCATCTTTGTCGCAAACAGCACCAACTCCGATGATTGGAAGCTGCTCTTTCAGATTCATAAGGAACTGGTTGTAGCCTGGCATTTCAAGACCAGCCAGCTGAAGCATATAGCTTCCCAGATAATTAGCACTGAAATCTTCCTCTACTGTCTCAGATGGATAATTTGTCCAGATCACATAGGGAGTTGTATAGGACTGCTGGCTTTCAACAAGTCCCAGGCTCTGCCTGTTGCCGCCTAAAAGTTTCGCCATAAATTCTTCTTCAATCTTAGGCCAGTGATCCCCAAACATAACAATCATGGTAGGCTCATCTACTTTTTCAAAGTACTCCAGCAATTCCTTAAATGCTGAATCAGACTCTCTTGCCAACGATAAATACGTTTCAGCCAGAGGATACTCTGTATCATATCCAAGCTTTACAGTAGGTTCAAATCCAGCTCTGTCTTCTACTGTATAACCGCCATGATTCTGCATGGTTACACAGAATGTAAATAATTTTTCATCCGCATCCTTCTCTTCATAAAGGCTGATGATCTTTTCAAATGTTGCTTTGTCACTTACATAATTTCGAAGAAGCTCTCTGTGTTCCTCTCCCCAGTTCTCCAGGCTGATAAATTCATCAAATCCCATGCATGGATAAACAGAGGCCCGGTTCCAGTTATGAGCCTTGTTGGGATGCATGGCAATTGTGTAATATCCCTGGGATTTCAGGATATCTGCCAGACCATACTCCGGATCCCGCACATAAAGCTGATAAGGAACACTTCCGGATGGCAAAAAGCTCATACTGTTTCCTGTAAGAGCCTCGTATTCAGAACGGGCAGTTCCGGCTCCGAATGTAGGTACATGAAGCTGTCCATGTTTTACATTTTTGTTAAGGCTTCTTATGTATGGCAAAATTTCTACATTTGACTTTATTTCACCTACATTTTCAAAATCTGTAAGACTTTCATTCATGATCAGGATAATATTTTTCGGTGTTACTGTTTCAGAAGTATCTGCAGCTGTATTATCAACACTTTCTTCAGACTCACTCTTGTCTGTCTCTGAAACAATATTTTCCCCATCTTTAATTTCCTGTGCCAGTTCTACGGTTTTTCCAACAGAATAGCCTTCTGGCTGCTCGATATAAAAATACCTGATTTCCTTAACAAGAGAGGAAATGTAGCCCTGTTCTTTATAAATACGGTTAATCTGCCATAAAGTAACAGCGTCAAGCTTCTGGAGGATAGGTCTTATGGTAAAACATAATGTAATCACGATCACAGCCAGTACACCAAACCGGGCAGCTGTATTCTTTCTGCTCTTTTTTCCAAGCTCCAGTTTCTGGAATTTCAGTACAAACTCACCAAATACCAGGGCATAGATCAGTGGAATTCCAAGCATCAGTTTGATTTTGAAGCTATATTCTCCAACAACTTCTGCTGCCGTTCCCATTCCTACAATGTCAAGAAGCTGGAATGGTTCTCCACGAAATTCCATTACATAATAGTTTACCATTGCAAGGATTATAAAAAGGTAACACAACGCAGAAGAAGCAATATTGATTTTCCTGAATAAGATAATAAGTATTATAAAAAATATTGCATAAATAATAAGATTCAGTCTCAAATAAGGCTGCTCCATCAGTAGCGACATCTTGACCAGGCCTTTAAATGTTGACACTGCTTTATTCTTATATCCTGACACCCAGGTGACCATCTGGACAAGCATAAATACAATTCCAGGAGTTGCCAGCAGCAATATGACATCTGCTATTCTCAAAAAAGTGGTATTTTTTATTGCACTGCAGATTTTCTCTCCACAGAACAGAAGAACAAGAAACAAGATATTTCCTGTAACAATTAGTAATATTTTAATGATTGTTCCTTTATATATACGATTTCCTTCGTTAATAAAAGTATATACCAACAATCCATCTATAAGCAGAAGCAAAGCAATGTTCAGAATGATTCCCAGTATCTTTTTCCATCTGTCATTCTTCGCTCTGCCCATATTCAAATCTGTATTTTCTTTCGTATTTTTCACAACAAACCTCTTTAACTTACACCGTCAGCGAAATCTCGCGTCCGGTTCTCTTGTATTGATAATAGCGTACACCGGCGGAGTCCAGCATTCTCTTGGAAGCAAGGACTGACGGAGTGCTTGCATATTTGTCACAATCATAGACCAGAGTCTTGATTCCTGCCTGGATGATTGCCTTGGCACACTCATTGCATGGAAAAAGAGTTACATACATTTTCGCTCCCTCAAGGCTTCCTCCACGGTAGTTTAAAATTGCATTGAGCTCGCTATGGGTCACATACAGATATTTGGTATCCAGAGGCTCTCCCTCTCTTGCCCAGGGAAATTCATCATCTGAACAGCCTTTTGGGAAACCATTATATCCCATGGAAAGAATTTTATTATCATCGCTGACAATACACGCTCCTACCTGTGAATTGGGATCCTTGGAGCGCATGCCGGAAAGCATGGCAACTCCCATGAAATATTCGTCCCAGGTAAGGTAACCTTCTCTTTTGTGGTTCAGATCTGCCGCGGCACTTACAGGCGCGATCTGTATATTCCCGGTGTTTTTCTGATTTGTGTTCTCCATAGAAGAGCTCTCCTTCCTATTCCGTCTCGATCTGAGCAATTCGGCGGATATGTCTCTCATCTCCTGAAAATGGTGTATTCAGGAAAGTATCCACAATCTTAACTGCAAGTCCAGGTCCAACTACACGTCCTCCAAGCGCAAGGATGTTTGCGTCATTGTGAAGTCTGGTTGCTTCAGCAGTAAAGCAATCTGTACATACTGCTGCACGAATTCCCTTAATTTTGTTTGCAGTGATAGAAATACCAATACCTGTTCCGCATACAAGGATTCCAAGCTCACACTCTCCGTCCAGAATCCCATGTGCAACTTTCTTTGCATAGATCGGATAGTCTGTGGATTCTGTGCTGTAGCAGCCGTAATCCTTATACTCAATATTCTTTTCTTCCAGATATTTGATAATCTCCTGTTTCAGTTCAAATCCGCCATGATCACTACCTAATGCTACTCTCATTGTTCTTCTCTCCTTATATTGATTATTTTGTGACCGGCTGCTTTTAGAAGCCGGTTCATAATTGCCTGTCCCATTTTGGGGGTATAAAAAGCTTCGGAATAAATTTTGCTTACCTGGCACTGATCGAATTCACGCAGCACCTCATAAAGGTTATGAGCAATGGTTTCCTCTGCCTCTCTGCTTCCAATACACTTCACAGTTCCACAGGGATATCTGGAAATAGTCTCTTCTGTGGCAATAATCCCCGCCTGAAGTCCATTTGCCTGATCTTCCTTTACAAACTGATTAATGGCATTTATTACTTCTTCTGTGGGGCCCTCCACAATTGCAAGATCTGCTTTCGGTGCATAATGCCGATATTTCATTCCCGGCGCCTTGGGATGAACTTTACTATCAGGCTTTATAAGACCTTTGTCCATTCTCACATCACCAAGAACCTCCTGGAGCATTTCCAGTGAAATATAACCGGGTCTTAAAACCACCGGCACGTCCTCGGTAAAATCTACAATCGTTGACTCCAGGCCAATTCCCACAGGACCTCCATCAATGATCATCTCAATGGCATCCCCTAAGTCCTCCTCAACATGCTGTGCTGTAGTCGGGCTTGGCCGTCCGGAAGTATTTGCACTTGGCGCTGCCACGTATCCCCCTGCCTGCAAAATAAGCTCCGCTGCAATGGGATCACTTGGAAAACGCACAGCTACACTGTTGAGACCACCAGTTGTCTCCAATGGAACCAGGTCTGATTTCTCAAAAATCATAGTCAGGGGACCAGGCCAGAATTTCTCTGCCAGTATCTTCGCCTTCTCCGGTACTTCCTTTACAATTGGAGCCAGCGCATTTAAATCTGCAATATGAACGATCAACGGGTTATCCGAAGGACGTCCCTTGGCTGCATATATCTTCTTCGAAGCCATAGGATCCAGTGCATTTCCTCCAAGACCGTAAACAGTTTCTGTAGGGAATGCCACCAGTCCTCCCTGTTTCAATATCTCTCCGCCTCTGGCAAGTGCCGCATGGTCGATAGCATCTGCCATCATGGCTACAATTTCTGCTTTCATTTTAGTCCAGCTTTCTATTATTTTTTCAGCATTCTTTAATATAACACCTGTTTAAAAACCTTGTCAATCCACCTTAACAATATAAGTGCCGGAATCTTCATCCATAAATACAATTTCTCCAAGTGACTGAAGAAGTGCATTATTCAGGCTGTCCTCATATTTCTCTCTTTCTTTAGAGCCCACAAAGATATAGGAAACACCATATTCCGTAAGAAGAGCTCTTACCTGGGTCTCATCCTGTGAAGTATAAATACTCATAATATCTGCCTGTTTCCGGTTCAGATCATCTGTATCATTCCTCCAGAGCCATTCGTGTACATACCAGCCAAGAATTGTTGGAAGACCTGTAGCTGCAGAAACACGCTCATAACCGCTGTAGCTGTCACCGTTTGCCTCCAGCACTACCGGAGCCCCTTTAATATTCTCCTTTAGCCATTGGATTGCAGACACATCCTCTGAAAAATCCGTATCCAGATAGCCCAGAGCATAAAGCCCCTGATAGCCTGACGGATTCAAAACCTTTCCAAACCAGGAATCCACACTTTTTCCAAAATATCCTACCGTCCAGATCAGGAAAAACAGACAGATTCCGGAAATGATCTTAAATACTTTCTGTCTGGTAACAGCCAGAAGTCTGTAAATTCCATATCCCATAGTCAGTGCAAACATAATATATGCCTGATAAGTAAGCTTGAACATAGTGTTTGCCCTGGCATTTCCATTTTCATAAATATCACGCACGTAAACAAATTCCGGGATTACCACCAGACCAATAGCGCAAAGTCCCATAATAATGGCAAAAAGATCTGCCGTGCGGATAGCTTTCATAAGACGGTACAGGCTCTTGTGCTCCATCCCCCGCAGCTTTTCCCAGAGAATAGTAATTACAAATGTAATGGTAAGAACTGTCGGAAGTCCCCAGAGAACCAACAGCTGGTAGAAATAGGAATGGTACTTGGCAATTCCTATTCCATCCACCATAGTGTCAAACTGTAAGGTAAATGGCAGGATCACAAGATAGGCAAGCAGATAGATTTCTGCCATTTGTGCAAAAGTTACAACCATGATTTTCTTTATTTTTCCCTGAAAACGGATAATATTGGCAAAAAGCACCGTTCCAAGAGTTACTACATAATAAATCACAAAATCCCAGAAATTTGTCCACTGAAACATTCCGAGAAGCACACTGATTACCAGAAGATGAGGCATAAGAAGCTGCTCTTTCCAGAATTTTCCATCTTTCATGGAAGTCTCAACCGGTACTGTTTTCTTGCGCACACCCCTTAGCCATACATAAAGAAGTGCTATTACAAGAAGTACAAACATAATATTTACCACATGAGCATGAAGATCTCCCAGTACAAAAGAATAGCAGGGAAATTCATGTATCGTCCGGTCTTCCTCACGATATGGATTATATCCTATATAGCGGGTAGCATCCGGAAACCAGTAGCTGCTCACTTCCTTACCTGTCAGCTTCTCAATCAGGGGAATGATCTGCGCATAAATTACGTAATGCATATTTCCTGCAATGGAAACAGCTGTACCAGCTGTAAATCCAGCTGCAAAAGGAAGTCCTTTTATTACTTTTTCGCTTTTTTGCAGTCCCTTCATACGGTCTGACATCATCTGGTAAACAAGGGAAAATGGCATTGCAAAAGCCAGTCCGGCTACAAAGGTACGCATAAGATTGTAAGTCAGTTCCACCTTTGTATGGGAAAGCTTGGTAAGAAAAACAGCAAAATACTGACCGCCATAATAATAATTAATATGTCCTTCTGAATACCACAGATCTCTTGCCGGAAGTGTGGTGCTTCTCATCATAGCTTCCATAAAACCATAATCCATGAACTTCTCGGTTCCATATGCAGCAGGGCGGAATCCTGCCAGATATGTCCACATAAGAAATGCAAGGAAAAACAATAATTCTTCCCAGTAAATCAGAGAAATCCTGTCAACTGGAAAACATTCTGTCTTTTCTTTTGATTCCTTTCGAAGAAGGAAAAAACAGATAACTGCGCATAGGATTGTTACAGCAGCACAAGTCAGGGCATTAAAAGGGATTAGTCTGATAGCTGTCAGAAACCAGGTAAGAAAACCTGTTGCAGCAATCGCCAGTACCTTAGAAAAAATCCATCCTTTGTCCTCAAAACGCCAGAACAGTCTTCCTGTAACAGGCATCGCAGCAAATCCCATCACTCCCGCCAGAAGCCACCATGTCCAGAAAGTCCACACATCACCTTTCAGTAAAAATGCAGATAGGCCAAGCAGCACCACCGCCAGCAGAAGTTTAATTATTGTTTGTGTACTGATTTTTTTCTTATTCTTTTGTTCCATAAATTCTTATTCTCCCGTCATCTGACTGATACACCAGAGGATATGTATCCGCAATCACATCTTCGCGGCATTCTTTCTCCTCAAATTTCATACCTTCCTCAAAAAGGATATATGTAATTTGTTCTTCCTCAACTGTTTCCTTTAGTACCTGTGCGCTGGCTGTTGTATAGATCTCTACCGCCCTGGCAGCCCTGTAATAAGTATCATAGCCTGCGGACCATGCATAATAAGGCCATCCCAGATACATCATAACCCCTGACATAGTGACTTCATTTATACTGTATTCCGGTGTCAAAATCAGATCGTCTTTTTTCAGATTTTCTGCAAGCCAGCTGGTCAGTCCACTGTTCAGGTTCACAGAAACCCGATGTCCCGAATCATTATCTTTTAGGATTACTGCAAAATCATAAATTCCTGTTATGGTCAGACTAAGTGCCAGAATCAAACTCAAAATTTTCCCAACAGCACCTTTCCAATGGAACAATCTGCTTACAGCTCCACCCCAGAAAACAGCAAGGAATGCATAAGATATTATAATATATTTATGATTCACGTTTATATCTGGTGTAAGAGACGCCACAAATGCAAAGATTGTTGGGAAAAGTATACTCACTGCAACTGCTCTTTCCATTCTTTTCAGAAAAAACAGCAGTACTAAAACGCCAAGGAAAACAATGCCGCTTATTTCAAATAAATATACAGCTATGCCTGGAAGTGATTTCTTTTCTGCCAGAAATCCAAAATATACAGAAGGTGATACAACACTTCCCCATACAAACATTTTAGATTGAATTTCCGAGAACACAACTGTCACGATTGCCAGAATCAGATAGTCAAGTTTTCCATCAGAAAAAAAGGCAAATCCCATAAGAATCAGAAGACATGCAATTACAGCAGCTCCATTCCAAAATGAACACAGACCCAATAGCATTCCGGCAAAAAGAGCTGTATTAGGTTTCTTAAACATCCATGCTTTTTTTGTAAGAAATCTGTTCTTCAGCCACAATATTCCCTTATCTTTCTCTGCACAGCTTTCTTCCACCCAGTCCAGGAAAATCCATAATACCAGCGCAGCCATCAAAAGACCAAATCCCAAGTGCCGCTGATTCAAATATACATTAAAATTCCAAAGTCCCCAGTTCTCATTGGGGGTATATCCAATAAAAGCAGTATTCCCGGCCAGAGTCTCCCACAAATCACCAGCCTGTAAATGTTCATATGCAAATCTGAAAAAAGCAGTTCCACTTCGAAATACAACAAACAAAACAGAAAGCACTCCGGCACTCATACTGCCAAAGAACCTTTTCGCCATAGAATACAGCATGATAAAGAAGCACCAGAGTGACAGACTGCTTACGGCATTGTACGCTATATCAATTCTCATTCCAAGATATTCCAGGTTTCCTGTCAGAAACTGAAACATAAAATGGTATTTTACATCTTCACCACCAAAATGAGGATACTGCGTGGGGAAATTATTTCCCAGCGAAAATGATCTCATCATCGCTGTATGAGGGGCATAATCTCCAAATACAGTAAATCCGGAATACAAATATCCGTCACTAACATGAAATACAAATACCATGATCCAGGTAATTCCCGCCAGTAAAATCAATAAGAACACGATTTCTTTCGCTGGAGGAACCTCGCCGGAAAGTCTTTTAATAAATTTCCCAAAAGAACCTTTTCTTCTATAACAGCACAAGAGCAAAAATATCCCCACAGCTGCCATCACCATCAGATTTGCTCCAAAGAGGGGGTTCTCCGCTTCAGAGTACACGCTTAGCAGCCATGCTGCTATATAGACAGCCCAGGTCATAAGCAGCACACCACTTCCAAATGACGCTGCAAAAGTCACCCACAAGGGCGTGATTCCTTTTTCTCTCATTCTTTGTTCCGGCAAAAAATTATGGGTAATTTCCCTACCCAATAATGCTGCCAGAATCAGATAAACACATCCTAACATGGTATTTTCCCTCGCTTATTTTTTCCAGTCCAGTATAGCAGAATCCACAGCTTCTGAAAAGTGTATAGTTTTTGATAAACTGAAATGTTTTTTCATTAACAGAGGATTCTCATTGTTCATTATTTTTTATGTATTCTTCCACACCGTCAGCCACTGCTGCCGCTACTTTTTCCTGATAATCATCCTGTAACAGTTTTCCGGCTTCTTCCGGGTTCGTAAGGAATCCACACTCCACAATATTCAATATCCCCGGGCTTCGTTTCAAAAGATAATAAGTAGTATTTCCTTTCGCCTGCCTTGGCCGCTCCACCTCAAGATAATCATTCAGTTTCTCCTGAATTATTTCCGCCAGTTCTTCTCCCTTAACAGAGTCCCGATAATAAAAAACCTGAGGACCCTTCACCCCAGAATCTTCGTAACTGTTCTGATGGATACTTACTGCAAGTACAGGCTTTACTTCCTGAATAAGAAAAATCCTTTTTTGCATATCCTGTACTTTCTTATTATTAGAGTCTTCATCGTATAATCCCACGTCTGTTTCCCTGGTCATAATCACCTGAAAATCTTTCTTTTCCAATGCACTTTTCACTTTCAGGCCAATGGCAAGATTTACATCCTTCTCCTTCAGACCGTCTATCCCGATCATACCTGGATCCATTCCTCCATGACCACAATCCACCACAATTACCTGCTTCTGATTCATCTCTACCGATACTGCTGCCGCCTCGCGGGAAAGATAATAAAAGCATATCAGCAAAAGACATCCCATAATCAGCTCCACTATATGCTTTTTCAATATAAAACACCCCCTGGCATATAATATATAATGTTATCGTTAAACTTTCGTCTTTTGTCGCTGTTCACGACCTTCACATTATTTATATGTCTCAGAGAGTGTTTTTATCATTCGTGTATTAGAGCATGTTTGAAAAAGGCGTAACTGTTCAGTACCCTCACAGCAATATGCTTCGTAAAATAGTACCTGTTTTAATTAGACGCAGACAGATTATCTGTGATCACCTGCCAGATACTGCTATTCTCAAATCCCAATTTCCATGCTGCCACACCGGCAAGATTATATTTCTGTATCAGCTGTACCTTCGCTGCAATAGACTGAGAATCCTCAATCCAGATCTGGTAAGTGCATCCATCCTTCTCAAAGCTTCCATAATTCTGACTTACATCGCTGTCCCAGTATACCTGGGCATTATTTGTATTTACTACTTCCTGGGCAGTATCCATGCCAATTGCCTCACTAGATAAGCTGCCAGCTTCTGTTTTCCATAATCTTGTGTAAAATGGAACTGCATTAATCACACGCTGCGCCGGAACTTCAGCGATAGTATCCTGAATTCCCTTCTCCACCCATGGAAGAGACGCTACTGAGCCCGCTTCCTCGGATCCAACGTAGTGCTCGTCATATCCCATAATAATGACATAATCTACTACCTTGCCCTGTTCAGCCCTGTCATAATGACTGGTGAAATCCTCTGGAACCGGATTGTCTACGGAAAGAACAAGATTGTTCTTATGGCATTCTATAGAAAGCTCCCGGAGGAACTCCAGGAAATGAACGCCCACGTCCTCACTAAGCTGCTCGAAATCCACATTAATTCCATCAATTCCAGCTCCAACAGCTGCATTCACTAGCTGTGAAATCAGATTCTGTCTGGAACTTGTTCTGGACAATACCTCATAAGTACTGATGTCCTGCGTAAAATTGTCCACAAGTCCCCATACCTTCAGCCCTTTTTCATGGGCAAGAGATACATAATCAGCTGTAGCATTGTTGATAATATTACCATTGTTGTCAGTTACATAGAACCAGGTTGGTGAAATTACATTCACTCCGGTCATATTCTGAATAGCCTCTGAAAGTCCTGCATTGGCATCTGTGGACATTACCTGATGCCATACCAGATTCACTGGTTGGTCCATGGTAAGATAAGTATAAGATTCCCCAACTGCTTTTCTGTCCATATTCAGATTCTGAACATCACTTACACTGCTCTTCTCTATATATCCGATATAACCGTCCCATGTGGCTACCTGATCCCAGTTCTCCAGTTCTTCCATAAGGATCAGATTATCTCCTTTGTTTACCTTGGATAGTACTTCTGATTTGATTCCTCCACGGTAGCGCACATATGTATCCTTAGTTGCTGTGACAACTGATACGCCTGAAAAATCCTTCTGAATCGCTATACGGTTTGGCTGCTGGTACACATAAGTATCCAGATCTGTATATCTCTTTATAAAATCAAGGCTCAGATAAGCGGTTCCGTCCTTCAGCCATACATCACCGCCCGCCTCAGTGGAAGCAGGTGTATAAATCAGCTCCGACGGAGTAGCGTACAGAATCTGCTGACCTTCTTCATCCCAGTAATATCTCTGGTTCAGATAACTATCCACCACATCTACAGGAAGATATGGCTGTTCGCCAGACATAACTGCCTTCTGCTCCAGAATCTGGGTACCTACTATAATTACGGCTTCTGAATCGTCTGTCTGTCCATAATATTCAGTCAAATCCATCTGTTTCCTGGTAGGAATGCGGCGCATGATCAGGGTTGTAACAATTCCGATCAGGGTAACTGCTGCGATCAGCATGCACACCACTACTACAGGATTAATTCTTCTCTTCATAAAATATTTATCCTCTCAGTGAACGTCTAATTGATATCTGCTGCGGACTTTTCCACAGTCGATTATCATTATAACATATTTTTTTTCAGGATTGTATTACATAATTCGACTTTTTACAATTTGTTTACATTATTGAATGTTGGTATCTAGTACATCGAAAATTAAGTATCTGCTATATTGACGTAGGATGATTTTCTCATATACAAGGCGGAGGAAGGAGGCGTAGCGGTAGCTACGGCGACTGACGACAACGCAGCAGATGAAAAATCAGACAAGTCAATATGGCAGTTACTTAATATTCGATGTACTAGAATCATTCCTGCAATCAGCAGCACCGGAAATTTCTTCCTGCCAAAGCATGAGTAGGGGGAAACTGCTGGTCTTGAAGAAATTCCGGTATGTACTGAATATTCATGGCTTACAACTGCTGATCATCGATTACAAAATCGAAATCCACACGGGCTATATGCCCATTCTCGTCCTCTGTATAATCCCGCATATATCCTCCGCCATCTGCAATCTGACAGGCTTTTGCAATGGCTCTGGCATCACTGGGCAGCCCTTCCAGATAAAGAGCAATTCCCAGTTCTTCATACTGATTCAGCTCACCCTCCAGCGATCTGCAGGATTCTTCCTTTCCTGATCGTGATATACGCTTCGTGTCCTAACCTCCTTTCCTCCTTTATGGATTCAGAAAACACCTGAATCATTTTGCAGAAAAAAGAGACGGAATGTGAACTCATTTCATCTTCAGGGAATGCAAACACCGCCCCAGCTGATACGCTGCATGATAAATCGACGCTGTTTTTAGAAAAAATAGATGTTAATGTTAATATTTAATACGAATCTGTGTTATCTCTGTTCTCAATTGCTTGTGAGTCACAGATCCATTTCTTTTTTCTTGTTCCCCATTATACGGATTCATTTTCCATTATGCAATAGATTTTGACCAGTTTATTCTTTTTTTCCATTCTGTTTCGAAAAATTTAATAAGTTGCAACTGAAATTTACAAACTGAAATTACCTGTTTTTTTCCTATTGCACTTTTGAAACATATATTATACAATGAGGAATCAAGATAGCTGATTGTTATTGTTCACTGGTAATGTTCTGCGAGGTATTTTTTGTGAATATAGTTCACAGAAAACCTGGGAAACCCGGCGCGAAATCATGCGAATGCATGATTTCTGTGCATCGCGAAGTGTGTTGTTATTCGCGAAGTGAGCATTAACAACTGATTATGGTAATCTTTTAATAATAAACACTATTTCCAAGAACAGGATGTGATCATATGAAAATAGAAAAAATCAGTGACAATCAAATCCGCTGTACTCTTACAAAGGAAGATCTGGACAGCCACCAGATCCGTATCAGCGAGCTTGCCTACGGCACAGATAAAGCCAAGAAGCTTTTCCGTGAAATGATGCAGCAGGCTCAGATTGAATTTGGCTTTGAAGCTGATAACATCCCGCTGATGATCGAGGCAATTCCCGTAAACGGTGAAAGTGTCATTCTGATTGTCACCAAGGTAGAGGATCCCGAAGAACTTGACACTCGTTTCTCCAAATTTTCACCATATAAAAAAACCAAGCAGGATACCCTTCATTTCGATGGTGCTGATAATATCATCGATATCTTCCAGAAATTATATGAGGAGACACAGAAAGCAGCCTCTCAGGGAGCTTCTTCCAGTAACAAGGAGGTCAAAGAATCTGGAGCTTCCAGGACTTCCAGAAGTACGGAAGCTTCTGAATCTGTTTCCAATACCCGGAAAGTTTCGGTAAACCTGATACGGCTCTATACTTTCCATACTCTGGATGATGTCATTGCTGCCGCACATGGACTGGATGGATTCTATAAAGGCGTCAATACTCTTTACAAGGATGAAAATTCCCTTTACCAGCTGATTGTACATCAATCCTCCTGCACAGCAGAAGAATTCAATAAAGTATGCAATATTCTTTCTGAATACGGCAGCGGACGCGCTTTTAATGCTGCCGGAGAAGCTCATTTAAAGGAACATGGTGAGCTTATTTCTCGCAAAGCCTTGCAGCAGCTTGCAAAAATCTGAAATAAAAAGAATCCTGCCTGCAGGATTCTCCGACTGACAATTCCAAAATGCCTGCACGCTGCGCAGACATTTTGAACAGGCTAGAGCGTGTTTGAAAAATCATTCCAGCAAATTGTGACGCACATCTTGCAGAAAGCCTTTTTCAAACACACTCTAAAACCTTATTAAAAAGGACTGGCAAATCGCCAGTCCTTTTTATTATAAGTTCGTATATACTCTGTCGGGGTTACCTTCTCAACCGGAACAGCCCGTCAAGAAACTATATACTAACGGCCTGCAAGATAATCGTTCAGCTGCTGGATTAAAACATCAGCATCAATTCCGTGTACCATAGCAGCCTCCTCCAGAGATTCCATCTGTGCGGATGGGCATCCTACACATCCCATACCGGATGCCATAAGAATACCAGCCATATTAGGATCTAACTGAAGAAGCTGACCAATCAGCATATCTTTTGTCACCTGTGCCATGATCTGTTTCCTCCTTTTTTATATCGAGCCACTGTTCAAGCCTGATCAGCAGCTGCTTCTCTCGTAAAAAATTTCCTGCCATTACATCAAAACCGGCAGTAACTCTCCACGTTCCACTATTATAATACCAAATACACATTTGCGCAACCGTCACAATTCTAAAATTTTGTTTATAATTTTGTACTTGATATCCTTTGACATATATATTAGAATAGACTCATATCCCAGAAAGGGTTTCTGTTCACTCTGTGAACAGTAATCATAAGGGAACTAAAGAGATTAAAGGAGGATATAACAATGGCATATGTAATTTCTGACGAGTGCGTAAGCTGTGGAACATGCGAGAGCGAGTGCCCAGCAGGTGCTATTTCTCAGGGAGATGATCATTACGTAATCGATGCAGATTCCTGCATGGACTGCGGAACTTGTGCTGATGCCTGTCCTACAGGCGCTATCAGCGAGGGTTGATTTTCCCACATAAGTGATGATAGCATGAAGGGGAGCTTCCTATGGAGCTCCCCTTTTTCAAACACATTCTACACTCCGTTTTTCTTTTTTCCCTTCTTCTCCGAAGATGCAGCTGCTTCTCTTCTTGCCATCTGCTGTCTCCTGATGGCTGCATCCAGAGTGCGCCACCTGTCTTCTCCTTCTTTTTTGGCATGAAGCTCCTGAGTAATCAGACGTTCTAATATCTCCTGAAACTCCAGAATCTTTTTATCTGGCTCCGCTTTAAAATTCTGAACATTCTCCAGCAGTTCTTCCCGAAGTGTATCTCTTGTTTCATTCTCTTCTTTTTCTATACTCTCAGATTCCAGTAAATGTATTTTATCCTTTTCTTCCGGCACGATTACTTCCATTCCTTCTTTTTTGGTAAGCTTTGGAAGAAGATCATGTATCGCCCGAAGCTGCAAGCCTCTGTTCTTTAGTTCTTTAATGTTCAAAAACAGTTGAATATCATCCTGGGTGTAGCAGCGATGCCCCAGCTCATTTCTGCGAATAGGAAGGGAAAGTTCATCCTCCCAGTAACGAAGGACATAAGATTTCACCCCTGTCAGCTTCACAGTCTCAGCCACGGTATAGCATTTTTCCATACTACCCCTCCTCATGAAATTGTTGCTGTCCACAAAACAAATCGGTCTGGCTGCCAGACAGCATCCGTATGGACAATAGCATAATTCACTGTTTTTATTATAACAAAAGGTCTTTCAAATGCAAGAAAAAAAGGTCGACATAACATGCCGGCCTTTTCGAAGAAATACCATAATCAATCAGCATTTCCTTATTTTTTCATATTTACAAACTGTGTATACTGAGGCAGCCATACCAGCTCAACGGTACCAATAGGGCCGTTTCTCTGTTTCGCTATAATGATCTCAGCAATTCCCTTTTTCTCCGTATCCTTATGATAATAATCATCACGGTAGATAAACATTACCATATCAGCATCCTGCTCAATAGCTCCCGACTCTCGCAGGTCAGAAAGCATAGGTCTGTGGTCCGGGCGCTGCTCTACAGCTCGACTGAGCTGTGAAAGTGCAATGACCGGAACGCTGATCTCACGGGCAAGTGCTTTCAGGGAACGTGAAATATCGGAAATTTCCTGCTGTCTGGAATCAGAATGTCCGCTTCCACTCATCAGCTGAAGATAATCAATCATAATAATTCCAAGATTGTGCTCTAATTTGTATTTTCGGCACTTGGAACGCAGCTCGGAAATGGAAATACCGGGGGTATCATCAATAATAAGATTAGAGCGTCCGATAATATCTGCACCCTCCACCAGCTTGGTCCAATCCTCGTCTTTCAGATTACCAGTTCTCATATTCTGGGAATCCACATGAGATTCCATGGCAAGGAGACGGTTTACAAGCTGCTCCTTGGACATCTCCAGACTGAATATCGCTACCGTAACATCCTTACGAAATGCCATATACTGGGCAATATTAAGAACGAAAGCAGTTTTTCCCATAGACGGACGGGCTGCGATCAGCACCAGGTCTGAAGCATGCATTCCGGAGGTCTTGTAATCCAGATCCACGAAACCGGTAGGAATACCAGTTACCGTTCCCTTCATCTTGGAAGCTTTCTCAATATTGTTCACCGCATTCAAAACCACCTGCTGGATAGGCACAAACTCATCACTGGAGCGTCTCTGAAGAACATTAAACAATTTCTTCTCCGCTTCCTCCAGGATCATTTGTGTGCCTTCTTTCTCCATATAGCAGGCATTTTCCACTTCCTCATTCACTTTGATCAGTCTTCGAAGGACAGCCTTTTCGCTGACAATATTGGCATAATACTTTACGTTGGCAGAAGTGGGAACTGCAGAAATCAGATCTCTTACATATTCCATACTGCTGATATCTGGTGGAAGTTCCTTCTCTTTCAGACGGTTCTGAAGAGTGATCAGATCCACCGGCTTTCCTTCATTACATAACTCCACCATGGCATCAAAAATAATACCATACTGGCTCTGGTAAAAGTCATCACTTGTAAGAATCTCTGATGCTACCAGAATGGCATCACGGTCCAGGATCATGGAACCAATAACGGACTGTTCCGCTTCAATGCTGTGAGGAAGTATCCTCTTGATCAATGCTTCTTCCATTTCGTAAAAAACATCCTCTCCTGCAGCTTTATGCATTACTGTTTACACTTCTTCACAGTAGCCCTTATGCCTCTTCCTTTACCCATACTTTCAGGCTTCCGGTTACCTTAGGATGAAGCTTAACCGGTACATTTGTTACGCCAAGATTGCGGATCGGGTTTGGAAGTACCAGTTTCTTTTTCTCTATATCGAGATTCAGCTGTTTCTTGGCAGCTTCTGAAATTTCTTTTGTGGAAACAGAGCCAAATGTTCTTCCGCCCTCTCCCACTTTAAGAGTAAGAATAACCTCTTTATCTTCAAGATTCTTGGCAAAAGCTCTGGCAGCTTCTAAATTCTCCTGGGCAACTTTCTCTTCATTTGCCTTCTGAAGCTTCAGATCATTTAAGTTCTTTGGAGTTGCCTCAAGTCCAAGCTTCTTCGGCAGGATCATGTTTCTTGCATATCCGTCACTGACGTTTACAATCTCTCCCTTTTTTCCAAGGGCTTTTACATCTTCCAGTAAAATTACTTTCATTCTTTGAATTCTCCTTCCTGGTATAACTGATCTATAATATCTTTGATCATTTTCTCTGTCTCATCTTCCGTAGCCTTCACCTGGGCTCCGGCAATGTTCAGATGACCTCCGCCGCCCATTCTCTCCATCATAACCTGCACATTGACCTCATCAATGGCACGGGCACTTACATACACCTCATTATTATATGGAGTAAGAACAAAAGAAGCCTTCACACCTGCAATATTCAGAAGCTCATTTGCGGCCTGGGCTCCTACTACTGTAGGACTTTCCAACCCCTCGCTGGGGCATCTTCCTATTGCAAAACAATTTCTGTAAATCTGGGCAGTGCGGACAACTTCCGCTCTTGCCTTATATGCATCAATGTTATCCCGAAGCATTTTGCGGACTCTTGTAATATCTGCGCCATTTCTCCGAAGATAAGCAGCTGCTTCGAAAGTACGCACGCCGGAGCGTGTAGTAAAATTATTGGTATCAATTACCATACCTGCATACAGACAATCCGCCTCCAGGCTGCGAAGACGCAGATCCTCGTCAAAATACTGAAGGATCTCGGCAACCATCTCACATGTGGAGGATGCATATGGCTCCACATAGGAAAGTACTGCGTTCTGTATCACTTCACTGCCTCTTCTGTGATGATCCAGCACCACGATCGTCCTGGTCAGATAAAGAAGATCCTGACACTCTGTATAACTTGGTTTGTTTGTGTCCACCACAACCACAACTGTATTATTATCCACAAGATCCTTTGCCTGGGCACAATCTACAAACATGGAAGGCTCATAATCCGGATTATTGATATACCCCGCCATCAACGGACGGATGGATGTGGTCGGATCATTTACTACAATATGGACCGGCTTGCCAAGGGTCTTTCCTGCGCGATAAATACCGATTGCAGCCCCAAGGGCATCTACGTCTGTGATCTTATGTCCCATAACCACAACACGATCCTTGGTGCTCATAAACTCTTTCAGCGCCTGTGCCTTCACTCGGGCCTTTACGCGGGTATTTTTCTCCACCTGCTGGGATTTTCCGCCAAAATAGGCGATGGAATCTCCATTCTTAATTACTACCTGGTCACCGCCGCGTCCAAGAGCCATCTCAATGGCAATACGGCAATATTCATAATTCTGCAGATAGTTTGCGCCGTTCAGACCAATACCGATACTTAGGGTGACTGCCATTTCATTACCAATATTGACCGTCTTAACTTCATCCAGAATATGAAAACGCTGTTCTTTCAATGCTTCCAGGGAACTCTGACGCATGATCAGGAAGTATTTATCCCGCTCCAGCTTGCGTACAAGTCCGTCAAAATTGGAAAAATACTTGGTGATTTTCCTGTCGATCAGTGCGATCAGAAGGGATCTTCTGACTTCTTCCACACCTTCCAGAGCTTCTTCATAATTGTCCAGATATGCCAGAGCAACTACCAGCTTATCATCCTCATTCTTCTGAATATATTCCTGAAGCTCTGTCTCATCATAGAAAAACATTGCCACAAGATTAATGTCTGCATCCACATTTTCCAGAATACGGGCTTCATTTACCACATCTTTCATAGTAACCAGCTGCATGGAAACACGATAGATCCTGTCACCAAAGTTGGTGCTCATCTCTGTGATCTCCTGTTTCTCAGGTACAGGAAGTTTATCCGGTGTGATCTCCGGAAAAATAGTGGTAATGTGCTTGTTATACAGCTGTTCTTTCCCGGTAAGCTCTGCAAATACCTTGTTGGACCAGATCATTCTTCCATTGGTGTCCATAATGGCATAGGGAAGAGCCAGATCATCCAGAAGACGCTTCTCAAGAGATTCATACTGATTGGCAAACGCAATCAGATCATTGAGAATCAGCGGCCTGTGAAAGCGGGTAAGCAGAAGTGCTGCCACAATATATACCACAATTCCAAGTGTAGCAAGAATTCCTGCTTTCACACTTACCATAAAAATAAGAATATCCAGCCATATAAGAAGAATGGTCAGATACAGTGGCCACCTCATGAACTGCTTCATGGATCCCTTGAATTTCAGTTTTTTATTCATAAGTTTATCCTCACTTACAAATCTTCAGGTACCTTTTACATAGTGACAGGCAAAATACGCCTTTGCCAGATAGTATAACAGATTTCTGAGGATTTTTCCATAGAAGATTAGAGCGTGTTTGAAAAAGGCTTTCTGCAAGATGTGCGTCACAATTTGTGGGAGATTTTGCCCGGATGAGGGCGCCGTAGTGGGCTACGGCAACCGAATTCGGGTGAAATATACCGCAAAGTGGGGCGTGCAGATTGCGGAAATGGTTTTTCAAACACGCTCTAGATAGAAAAACCGCCATCCTTCCGGATGGCGGTAAACACTTCCAAATTAGTCCTGGATGTATGGCATCATAGCAAGATGACGTGCTCTCTTAACAGCAACAGTCAGAGCTCTCTGATGTTTCGCGCAGTTTCCTGTGATTCTTCTAGGAAGGATTTTTCCTCTCTCGGAAACATATTTTCTTAATTTTGCTACATCCTTGTAATCGATCTCGTTATTCTCTTTACCACAGAATACGCAAACTTTTTTTCTTCTGCGGCCGCCTCTTCTCTTCATTGGAGAATCTGGTCTTTCGCTTCTATTATTGTAAGCCATGTTGGTTTTCCTCCTGTTTTATTCAGTTCTAAGAGCTAAGCTCTAGTTAAATGGCAATTCCTCGTCAATGCCATCCGGAATGTTCATAAAGCCCTCTGCAGCGGTTCCCGGGTTCGGCATAGATGCCTCCGGTGCACTTGTGCGCGGATGGGAAGCAGCATAACTGTCGCTGGAAGCCTTGCTCTCAGCAAACTCCTGATCTTCCACAACAACCTCTGTAGTGTAAACCTTCTGTCCATCACGGTTGGTATAGCTTCCGGTCTGAATACGACCTGTAACGGCAATCTTCAGTCCCTGACGGAAATACTTCTCAGCAAACTCTGCCGTACGTCCAAAAGAAACACACTGAATGAAATCAGCACTTGCTTCTCCGTCGCGACGGAATCTTCTGTCTACCGCTAATGTGTATCTGGCAATTGCCAGTGCATTCTCTCCTGCGGAATATCTTACCTCAGGATCTCTTGTTAAGCGTCCCATTAAAATTACTTTGTTCATTCTTCTTACCTCTCTTAATATACTAAGTGAACGGGCTCTTAATGGTGCTTTCTAAATCCGATTATGCAAAAAGATTATGCGTCTTTTCTGACAACTAAGTATCTTAATACGTTGTCCATGATACGTACATGTCTTTCTACTTCTGCCGGACACTGTGCGTCTGCCTCAAACTGAATAAAGTAGTAGAAGCCTTCATGCATTTTCTGAATCTCGTAAGCTAATTTCTTCTTACCCCATTCTTCAACGTCTGTGATAACGCCATTGTAACGAGTGATGTATCCTTTAGCTTTCTCAACTACTGCATCACGTACTTCGTCTTCAACTTTTGCGCTAACAACTAATGCTAACTCGTACTTGTTCATGCTTGTCTTACCTCCTTATGGTCTGTTGGCCCTTTGCCTGTCAAAGAGCAAGGATATTTTATATATCACGATTTTTGATTCTAACATACTTTTTTCAGGCTGTAAAGCATTATTTTTCCTTTTTTTGAAGATTTTTTGTGTTTTTCTCCACCATCTTCCGCGGTACCATGATCTGGTGTCCACAGCCCATACATTTCAGGCGAAAATCTGCACCTACTCTTAAGATTTCCCATTCTTTGCTGCCGCATGGATGACCCTTCTTCAATGTAACAATATCTCCAACTTCATAAACAACTGCTGCCATATATAAACTCCTTATTTACCTGCTTCATTTCTGCTTTAGAACCTTTTTCAGCACACTATTTTTTTACTTTTATCTGGGAAAACACCTGTCCGATAGGCTCCTTGATCAAAAGATCTGCATACCGATCTCTTGGTGTCGGGGACTTGTTGATCACTACCAGATGTTCTCCGGAAAAGTAATCGATCAATCCTGCCGCAGGATAAACAGCCAGGGACGTCCCTCCTATAATAAGAACCTGCGCCTGGGAAATGGCACGCACAGACTCATTGATAGTGCGGTCATTCAGTCCTTCTTCATAAAGAACCACATCCGGCTTGATAATTCCACCGCAGGAGCACCTTGGAACCCCTTCCGCTGCTTTCATATATTTAAAGTCATAGGATTTTCCGCATCTCATACAGTAATTCCGGTATACACTTCCGTGAAGCTCCAGTACATGTTTACTGCCTGCCATCTGATGCAGATTATCAATATTCTGGGTGATAACTGCTTTCAGCTTTCCGGCTTCTTCCAGCTCTGCCAGCTTCAGATGAGCTGCATTCGGCTTCGCTGTATCGCATAGCATCTTGTCCTGATAAAAACGATAAAATTCCTCAGGATGACCCATGAAAAAGGTATGACTTAAAATAGTTTCCGGCGGATAATCATACTTCTGATTATAAAGTCCGTCCTGGCTTCGAAAATCCGGGATCCCGCTCTCCGTAGAAACTCCTGCTCCTCCGAAAAATACAATATTATCGTACTGGTCGATCAGCTCCTGAAGCCTTTCCACTTCCTTACTCATGTCCATTCCTCCAATCATTATACGGTACACATTTTTCAGTAATATGCTTTCCGATATCTCTCTCAAAATCCCTCTGCAGCCCTGCAGAAATTTCCCGGCCGTTTACAGGTCTGCATGCTTTTTTCAAGAAGATCCGATTCTAATTATCACCTGTCTGCTTCGTGCTGTCTGATTTCTTCACAACATCCAAAGTATCCACTCTTTTTCCCTGAACCACATAACGGGTAGACTCATTACCGGTACATGTGGAAAGGGTAACGATCTTGTCGTCTACGCCCAACTCACCTGGTGTAGTCTTAACATCAGAATAGGAGACTATTTTATTCATATAATCCACAAACTCCTGTCCAGGTCCCTTAAACAGTGTATATGTATCACTGTTTACCGCTGTGGTATACGCAGAAATAATCTCATACCGGTAAGTCTTCTCCGGGGTAAAGATCCAGAAATATTTGCTCTTATTGTAAGCAGAATCATCCTTACTGAAATTCTTCAGCTGTCCAAACATAGTCCCGTTCTTCATATTGTGACCATATACCAGCGTATTGCAGTCACTGAAATCTGCCTTATTCTCATAATCAATGAAAATAGTTCCGGCAAAATTATAATTCTTCTCATATGTCAGATGAAGATACTGGTCATTGTCAGTTCCCTTTACCACCGGATAGCTGACACCATCAAGTGCCTCCACATAGATCCAGCCGATCACATCTGTATTAATGCTTCGAAGAGAATCAAAATCAATATCCAGCGGGGCCTTCAGAGACGGTCCGTCTGGTCCTGCTGCTTCCTCACTTTCACTGGTACTGTCCTGATCCGGATCACGCTCTGTCACCGCCATCTTGGCAATCGCATTATACTCATCTGAGCCTTTCTTATACTCTGTATAAATGTGATAAAGATTGTATGCCGCGTAGCAAAATATACAGATTGCAGCAATCAGTACAATTGTGAGAAATATATCTCCTGCTTTTTTCTTCTTTTTGGGTTTCTTATCTTCGCTCATGGCAACCTCCTTCTACCAATATCATTCACATAATCTGAAGTTTCGCATATATAAAACTTTTAAAGTCTCTCTATATTATATAGGCTATAAAATTTTCCTGCAACCTCTGTCTCAGGATATATTACCAGTGAACAGCAACAGTTCCTGTTCACCGGTAACATTCCGCGAGGTGTTTTTTGTGAACAAAGTTCACAGAAAACCCGAGAATTGCGGCGCGAGATCATGCAAAGCATGATTTCGCGATCAGATTATTATACACGCCATACCTTCTGCATCAGTAATTCCTACATTCTTCACTTATTCTTCCAGCAAATCCCTGCACTCTTTTCGCATCTCATTTTCTTTTTTGCTGTAAAGCAAAAGTTCACAATGTTTAAAATAAGAAGGACAGCCATACTGAGAGATGAAAATACTGCATCTGTCATCTCCTGTCAGGCCAGTCTCAAACAACAGCAATTCCTGCCCTTCCCCAAAGCATTCTTCCAGAAAAGAAAAGGCTTGTTCCAGCATCTTCTTCGTTTCCTCAAGTTTCTCGTTTCGTAATCTGCAAACATTGCCAAACCTTTCGCCGATTTGTTCTATTCCTTCTGCCACGTCAGAAATATGCAGCTCTTTCAACTGGAAAAAATACTCTTCCAGAATTCTGATCTGTTCCTCTTCCCTGGCAGCTTCTTCTGCTGTCAGAAGCTCTGAACAGATTTTCGCATCTAGTGCTTTTCTTCTGGAAGCAACAAACTGTTCCATAGCTTCTACGCTGTTCTTTTCCTGCAAAAAAATCTTCAGCAATTTAAGATTTTCGTATAGTTTTTCTATCTTTTCATCTGTTTTCTGAAAGACTGAAATTCTTTCTGTCACAGCTTCAAGAAGCATTTCGGTTACAGTAAAGCGTTCTTCAAAAGATGCTTTTTTTCCCATATCGCAACAAGTCTTTAGCTGCCCGGTAGTTACATTTCCATCAAGAATTTCCTGTATCTGATAATCAGATTTATACTTCTCATACAGTCTGTAATAACCGGCAAAATCTCTTGCAATTTCCTCTTTTTGAAGGAATTCCCCAATCAGTTCCTCTCCGATTTCCACCTGCAGTTCCTCATAACTTTTCAGGATTTCGGAAAGGTCCTCCCAACCTCTGGCAGTCACAAAAAACTTGCCATCTACTGTATTTTCCACCATATAAAAATTCTCTTTTTTAAGGGAAAGATAGGACAAAATTGCGCCATGTATGCCCTTTTCCCCCGCATATTCCAGCCATACATCTGTATCTGCCTGTATGGAAATCTTTCTTACACGATCCAGCGTAACAATGTCAAATTCCCGGACCGATTTGTTGTATGCAGGCGGATTGCCAGCAGCTACAATAATCCATCCCTGCGGCACCTTATGGGTTCCAAAGGTCTTGTTCTGCAAAAACTGCAGCATAGCCGGGGTCAACGTCTCTGACACGCAATTGATCTCATCTATAAAAAGGATTCCCTCCTTTTTTCCCGTTTGTTCCATGTACTCATACACAGAAGCAATAATTTCACTCATGGTGTATTCTGTTATATCAATTTCCGTACCACCGTAATTCCTGGTCACAATTTTTGGAAGTCCCACTGCACTCTGACGAGTATGATGCGTGATGGTGTAAGCCACAAGGCCCACTCTGCATTCGGCTGCAACCTGCTCCATAACAGCAGTTTTTCCGATTCCCGGCGGACCGATCAGAAGGATTGGGCGCTGCCGTACCAAAGGATAGGTATAAACTCCATTCCCGTCCTTTTTCAGATAAGCAGCAAGGGTATGGATAATCTCATTTTTTGCGTCTTTGATATTCATATTTTTATCCTTTCGCCGATAACCAGTTTATAAGCCCAGTCCGGCACAAGTTTCATATTTTCCGTCTTTTTCACAAATACAAAGGCCGTTTCATAATCCGGTTTCTGTCTCGGATAAATCCCATCTCCGTCAGTAAAGTAGATCAAAGCCTTCAGATTCTGCAATTCCCGCTTCTCCTGTTCCTTTCTGATCAGTTCAAAAACAGGCCTGAAATCGGTTCCGCCCCGTCCCTGTATGGTTATCTTCTGCATATATTCTTTCCATTCTTCCTCTGAATGGATCACCTGGTACCACTGAATACAACAGTCACATTGGACAATATATACTTTCATTTTCTTAAAAAAATTCTCCCGGGTGCTGAGGATCTGGTAAGTCTCTCCAAGGAATCTCCGGACCAGCTCCTTGGAACAGGAACCAGAGGTATCAATGGCGATCACCAATTCCTCCAGACGATTCACTTCTTTGTATTCCAACGGCTCGATCAGCGGCAGATTTCCATACTGCTCCATTCCAAAATTATAAAAAATATAATCAAAGCTATCCTCATCCAATTGGATTTCTTCCCTTGGAAAAGCAAATTTTCGGAGAAATTTCCGATAATCATATCGGCTTTTGTACAGTTCCTCCAATTCCTCTTCTTTACTTCCAGAACTTGCTCCGATCCGATGCTTCTGCCGCTCCCTTCCAAGAGTGGTATATGTAAGAATCTTTTCCCACCTGCTCCGTTTTTGTTCCCTTTTCCATGGATTTACACTCCATAGGGAATGATCATCAAAGGAAAAAAGAGATTCCAGCTCTTCAATATTAAACGGGAATTTTTCCTGTTTCAGAAGCTGATAAAGTACCTGAGCAGAGCAATTTCTGCCTTTAAAAAATTCAAAAATCTGTCTTCTTTTTTGCAGTTCTTCTGACGAATATTGCCATAAATTTTCCGGAATATTCTTCCAGATCAGAAGCTCCACAGCCAGATCACAGGCCACATTCCACAATCTTGCTTCCATCTTTTTGTCAGAAAAAGGATGCTGATAAAGACAGTGAAACAACATGTGCAGGCAGCCTCTTTTCAGCCTTTCCGGCTTCTCTGCCCAGATATAGATCAGGAATACAGGGTCTGCTATTATCCTCTCACCGTCAGTTCCAATTCCATGGATCCAGGACTGCGAAGAGTTCTCATTTTCCATGCTGTTCGGAAACATTTTTGTCTCCACAACCGCCGAAAGGGCTGCTGATGCATAAGAAAAAAATGGAAATCTTGCACAGATTTCACTCCTGCAGGTATGCAGGATTTTCATTCCCATTTCCTGGTATTGCCTTTTTTTCTTTATGAAACTGCCTGTATTTTCAGACATTTTTCTTTCTTTATTGTCCTGCATAGTTTCGCTTTCTTTCCTGCTAAAGGTCAAATTTTTTCTCTTTATATCCGTATTTCTGATCCTTTAACCTCATCAGCCACACCAGGCTCTCCAGCTTTCGCTCTCTTCTGGCAGTACAGATAAAATTCTCCAGTTCTTCTGCTCCAAACCAGCCAAAACTCTCCAAGAGCTCCATTTTTCCCACGTTCTCTTCCCGGATCAAAGCTTCCATAGCAGGACGGATTCTTCGCTTCAGATACTGGCCATAGGCAGTTTTTTTCTCTTCTTCGCACTCATTTGTTAAAAAAAATCCTTCCAAAGCGCAGGCAAGCCGAATCCGCTCCTGTCCTGTTGTCTGGAATTTTTCATACCGCATATCACGCTCTTCTTCCATATATAATCCCAGCTTTCTTGCAGTTTCCCTGCTTCTTATTATAATCCATCCTGCCTTTTCCCACAATCGTATTTTTCTCATTTGCCACATACGCTCTCTCCTGTTATAATAAAAATACCAAAGCGTGTTTTTGAAAAATCATTCCAGCAAGATGTGCGTCACAATTTGCGGTATATTTTGCAGCAAACCTTTTTCAAACAGGCGCTAAGAACAACAGGAGGTTTCATTAAAATGGAAAAAAAGAACTTGATCGTCGGACAATCCGGCGGACCTACTGCAGTTATCAACAGCAGCCTTTATGGTGTAGTTTCTGAGGGCATAAAACAGGAAGAAATCGGACATGTTTACGGCATGATAAACGGTATTGAAGGATTTCTGAAGGGCACCATCCTTGACTTTGAAGAAGCACTTCCCGGGGAAAAGCTGAAATATCTTACCTACACCCCAGGCGCTTACCTGGGTTCCTGCCGCTATAAGCTTCCGGAATCTCTGGAAGATCCGGTATACCCAGAGCTTTTCCGCAAATTTGAGGAGATGAATATCGGCTGGTTTTTCTACATCGGCGGCAACGATTCCATGGATACTGTGAGCAAGCTTTCCCGCTACGCAGCCATGATTGGCAGTGACATCCGCATTATCGGAGAGCCGAAGACCATTGACAATGATCTTGTGCATACTGACCACACTCCTGGCTTCGGCAGTGCTGCCAGATATGTGGCTTCCACAGTTCGTGAAATCACCCTGGATGCCAATGTTTATGAGAAAAAATCCGTGACCATCGTAGAAATCATGGGACGTCATGCCGGATGGCTCACAGCAGCCAGCGCTCTCGCCCGCAAATATACCGGCGATAACCCGCTTCTTATTTATCTTCCTGAAACAGCCTTCGATACAGAAGAATTTTTGAAAAAAACAGAAGCCTGCTTCGAAAAAAACTGTAATGTTGTTGTCTGCGTTTCCGAAGGCATTCATGATAATAAGGGAACTTTTATCTGCGAATATGACAATTCTGTAGGCACCGATACTTTTGGTCATAAAATGCTGGCAGGCTGCGGCAAATATCTGGAAAACCTGGTGCGAAGCCGACTTGGCGTGAAAGCCCGCTCCATTGAACTGAATGTAAGCCAGCGCTGCAGTGCCTCCATGCTCTCTGACACGGATCGCCAGGAGGCCATTACAGCCGGTATTTTCGGCGTTCAGGCTGCGCTGAAAGGCGAAACTGGGAAAATGGTATCTTTCATCCGTCAGGAGACCTCTAAGGGCGTTTACCAGATGAGATGTGGACTTGAGGATGTCAATGAAATCTGTAATGAGGAGAAAACCGTTCCCCTTTCCTGGATCAGCCAGGACGGTTCTGACGTGACAGAGGATTTCATCCATTATGCACGTCCGCTGATTCAGGGAAATGTAGAACTGCCTATGGGCGAAGACGGACTTCCGGTCTGCGTATACAGAAAATAACGTTACCAGTGGACAGTAACAAAATAACCTCGCCGTTCTGAGTTCAAACCCTGCAGAGAATCTCCCTATACGGTATCATGATTTAAACAGGGCGAAACATATTCTACATGTTTTTCTTGTGGCTCACGAAAAAGAAAAGAACTCCTTTCTCTATAAGATCAGTTAGAGCGTGTTTAAAAAAGGCTCTAACTGATCTTACAGAACAAAGGAGTTCTTACTTTTTTTATTTTTCACACAATCAGCAAAAATCCATGATTTCTTCTGCCTTATTCCTGATCATTTCCAAACATCTTATGATCTTCTTCCAGTTTCTCCTGAACCTGGCTGTCATAAATTTTCTCTTCTTTCTCCTCATCCCTTGACTTGGGCAGGATCAGGTTCAGACAGACTGCTATGATCGTTGCCAGCACAACCGGAGATTTCCCGAAAATGGTAGTCACCCATGCAGGAAGTGTGGCAAGTGCTGCATTTGCCTGGGAAACGCCCACACCAAGTGCTGCAGCCAGACCTACAATGGAGGAATTACGGTAATCCATCTCTGCAGAAGCCACCAGCTTCATACCTGTCATAGCAATAGATGCAAATACGGAAACTGTGGCACCACCCAATACGCACTGGGGAATCGTGGTCAGAAGTGCTGAAAATTTCGGCACAAATCCGGCAATTCCAAGGAACGCAGCTGCCAGTCCCAGAACCCAGCGGTTGATAACCTTGGTCGTGGTAACAATACCAACGTTCTGGCTGTATGTTGCAGTTGGAAGTCCTCCGAACAGGGCTCCAAGAATATTGGTAATACCATAAGCTACAATACCACCCTGAAGCTCTGAATCCTTGGGAGTCCGGTTCATAGCACCGATGGTAGTCGCAGAGTAGTCACCAATTGCCTGAATCGAGTTAATTGCAAAAAGCAGTCCGATGGCTACACATGCAGAAATCTCAAAATGCACTCCGAAGTGCAACGGCTGTGGTACCTGGAACACACTTGCCTTACCCACGCTTGAAAGATCCACCATTCCGAATGGAATGGATACCACATATCCGGCCAGCATACCAATCAGAATAGAAGAAAGCTTCCAGATTCCTTTTCCAAAGTGGTTCAGGACCGTTACCACTGCAAGGGTAAAGAAAGCCACCAGCCAGTTCTGCCAGGAGCCATAATCCGGATTAGAGGTTCCACCAGCCATGTAGTTGATCGCAGTGGGATACAGGGAAAGTCCGATGGTAAATACCACTGTTCCTGTGATCAGAGGTGGAAAAAATACCCTGATCTTTTTTACCATAATTCCCATGATAACGGCAGCAACACCGCCTACAATCTGGGCTCCCAAAATGGTGTCGATTCCGTACCCGTCCGCAATGGCCTGCATACTTGGTACATATGCGAAGCTGACACCCATAATGATGGGAAGTCCTGAACCAATCCTGTACTTCTTCCCAATGGGAAAAAGCTGGAGCAAGGTAGACAACGCAGCAACTACCAGAGCTGCCTGAATAAGAATGACCTGATCCTTATTCTCAAGCCCTGCTGCGCCTGCCACAATAATGGCAGGGGTGACACATCCCACGATCATTGCAACAACATGCTGCAACGCAAGAGGAAGGGCTTCCTGTATCCGCGGGATACCATCCGTTTCAAAAATACTGCCTCTCTTCATAATATTTTCCTGCTTTCTTTTGTTTTATACAGTATACCAAATAAGGCGTACAAAAACAATTAGGTTAGCTCAAAATATTTGGATATAATATTCACAAAAAAGTCATCCTTTTTTTGTAAACATTTATCTGTTTCGTTTTTTTATCTTATGCCAGTTCTTTTTTCATGGTTAAAATATTCTGTCCGTCAACATATTCATAAGAAAGCTCATCCATGGTTTTCTTCACCAGGAAAATTCCAAGTCCGCCAATTTCTCTGTCTTCAATGTCCAGTGTAATGTCCGGATCTTTGTTTTCCAGTGGATTATAAGGGATTCCCTGGTCTATGAAAATCAATGTGATTTTCGGCGGATTATCTTCCATTTCAATTTGTATTGTGGCATTTCCGCTGCCCTTCCCATAAGCATAATAAGCAATATTTCCAAATATCTCATCTATGGCAACATCCAGCTGCATCTGAACCTTCAACGGACATTCCTTTTCTTCCAACACTTCATTTACAAATTCCGTAACTTTATCCACATTCTCTATCTTTGCTTCCACTGTAATACTTTTCAAATTTCACAGCTCCTTTCCCATACGCTACCAAGGCTTCTGTTGCCATCCCGCCTGGTAACCATACCTTTTTTCCTGCACTATGTAAAAAAGAATCCTGCACAAAATACAGAATTCCTTTATTAAATGCGCGCTGAACCGGTTCCTCACATGGTAAGTTCTCTGACCACTCCTAAAACCTGCCAGACCTGCAGCGCGTGTCACTCTATTGTTAAAATATCCGTAAACCCTGTAATCTCAAAGACTTCCTTTACAACATCTCCCACATGGATCAGTTTCATACTTCCTTTTTTATTCATAACCTTCTGCAATTTCAAAAGCACACGCAGACCAGCAGATGAAATGTACTCAAGATCTGCAAAGTCAAGCACCAGTTCCTGTGTATCTGCCAGTTCCTTCTCTGCAAAAACATCCAATTCAGGAGCTGTGGTTGTGTCCAGTCTTCCTGACAGCATTACAGTATCTTTTGTTCCTTCATTTTTCTTTTCAATCTTCAGGCTCATATTCTTCTCCTTTTAAATCGGATTATTTTCACAGCTTTTCTCTTATGTCTATCAATTACTCTGATAAAACATTCTTCGTAAGGTTTTCACCGTATTTTATGGGTTTATTATACAAAGAATCAATATTTTGTGTCAAGTTTTATCAAGGATTTTTATCACGCCAATAACTCAAATGTATGATAAAGATCCATTCTCCCGAATCCCCAGTCCCGATTGGGATACTGCATCCGTTCTTCACGCTCCGCCCCTCGTGTAATATAATTTTTCACGCTCGAGCCGGTAAAATAGGGTTGATTCCCACGTATCACCGCCCATTCGAACAAAAGTGCAGCCGCACCGGCAGTCTGAGCGGCAGAAAGGCTGGTGCCGGAGGCATTTCCGTAAGGACCGTTTAACAGGGGTACCCGGATCTGGACACCTGGGGCTGCTACCTGTGGAACTACATTTCCATCTGGCATAAAGCCTCTGCTTGCCTGGACATACAGGCTGTTGTCACGATACTGGTAAGCAGTCACGGTAATACTCTCCAGTGAATCTCCAGGTGCCGTCACTGTATTATAAGGCGATGGTTCCAGAAAATAGGTTTCCTCCGAAATCAGCCCCTGAACCGGCAGCCACATATGAAATCCTACATTCTGCCCATCTCTTCCTCTAACAAAAATACGCCAGATTCCAGGTACCGGCTGGATAAATTGAAAATATACCAGCGTATATCCGGTCTGCCTCTCAATAGAAACATAATTTACCTTCACCCTTGTTTCCACAAAGACAAAAGATAATTCCTGCGTCACCGCCCCCAGTGAAGCGCTGATATCCAGAATTTCCCCTGTAGGAGACTGCAAAGAAAGATTATAAATTTCTGGCGGCTCGCCCCAGAATTCCATGGTAAATCCTGGCTCCTTGTTTCCAACTCGAAGCTCCGCCAATGCCTGGTTTTCTCTCTCTGTAAGGCGGCCTGCGTAATGATGTCTTGCCGCTCCCTCATTTCCAGCTGCAACAGAAACTGAAATCAGCGAATACTGGGAAATATAATCCACATAAAGACTCAGTGGATTTTTCCCGATATGTGCTCCCTGGCTGCTGCCAATTCCAAGGCACAGAGAAAGAGGCATTCTTCTGTCATTCGCAATTCGCACTGCAAAATCCATTCCCATCATAATGTCATTTTCCTGGAAAATCTCCGCTTCTGCAGGGAAAAGATAAAACTCCCGAAGATATTTTTTCGCAGGCTTCACTTTCACAATGATCAGCATAGCTTCTGGTGCAGCTCCAGAAAAATTCTCCTCAGGAAAATAATTTCCAGCTGCTATAGCAGCCATTCTGGTTCCATGGCCATCCGTATCCACAGAGGGCACAATTTCAAGAGGATTTCCGGAAGCCAGTGCCTGATCAATATCCTTTTTCCAGAAGACACGACCATAAGGTACTTCCTTCCCGTCTCCCTGTAAGGTCTGGTCCCAGATACAGAGGATTCTGCTGCCCATTTCGTTCTGAAAAACCGGATTCCGATAGTCAATTCCGGAATCCACAACCGCAACAGCTGTTCCGCTTCCTTTCAGCTGAAGGTAGGGCTGTTCCTGAAGCCGGGTAATTCCGGAAGCACTAAGGCCTCCAAGATCCATATGCGTATAACATTTTGGAATAGAACTGTAGGAATACGTATTGATATTCCACCTTCCAATTTCTGTCAAGGGTGCATAAACTACCCCGTAAATCCCGTTTATTTTCTGAAAACTAAAACCTGGGACATCGCCCAGGTCTTCCTGAAAATCGTCCATATATTTTACAATAAAATCCGCATACATCTCGTTCTGTGCCGGTGAAACTGACTCCTGCATACTCAAATTGCCCGCGTCTTTATTTCCCATAACTGCCCCTTAAAGCTTTTTCATTTAAGAATATGCTTTATTTTTCATTTCAATGACTTGGAGCGTGTCTTCTCTGTACCAGCAGCACAATTCCTGCAAAAAATGTAAAGACCGAAATAAACTGCGACGTAGAAAGTACTCCCACACTTCCTCTTGCCAGATCTCCGCGGAAAAACTCCAGCACAAATCTTCCTGCACTATAAAAAATCAGATATGCCGCCGCTGTCTCTCCATCTTTTTTCTGGCTTCTCAAAATCAGGAGTAACAAACCATAATGAAGAAAGTCAAGAATACTGGAATAAATCTGCGTAGGAACCAGCGCCACCCCATTTGGTGCAAATGCAGACGTATGAAACGTAATAGAAAAAGCACCTGACGTTTCTTTTCCGTAACAGCATCCTGCCAGCAGACACCCAATTCTTCCAAATCCCTGTGCAAGTGCTACAGAAGGCATTAACGTATCAAAAAACTTCAGAAAATTCAGTTTTTTTACCCTGCAATATACATACGCCGTGAAAATTCCACCAACAATTCCACCAAATACCACAAAGCCATCGGTCAGAGTAGCACTCAGAAACCCAGGATTTTCCAGGATACTTTTCCATTCTGTAATCCAATACAGGATCTTGGCGCCCAGGAATCCTCCCACTACGCACCATACCACCAGATAAAAAACGTGTTCATAGGGCAGTTTCCGCTTTTTTGCCCTGTATTCTCCGGTAAAATAAGCTGCCAGAATTCCAATGGCGATCATCAGTCCGTACCCATAGACCGTAAATGGACCAATCCGCAGAAGTTCATTTTTCATAAATTATTCTCTCCACTCAAAACCATTTTTTCCAGAACCTTAAAAGTTCCTTGTTTGCATGATCATTTTTAGGACTTTCCATACTCTTATCCGGATCACATTCCCCGCAGATATCCACCTGCAGGATTTTTCCATTCTCTTTTTCAAAATGAGAGCACAATGCCAGAAGTACTTTCAGCATCTCTTCTAAAGTCATATCCCCCTGGCTCCAGGTAGTGGCTGCTTCCTCCGGGCAGAGCACATCCTTATCAATAGAGACATACAGCGGTATATTTGCAGGAATTTCCAAGCTTCTGATCAATTCTTCCTCAGAACCTTTTTTCTCAGCCATATGCGACCTTGCCTCAGCCAGCCTCTCCCTGGATAAAAAATGCACTCTGTCCTTAAAGGGTTCTTCCACCTGCCCGTACGCTTCCTCATCCGGCCCAATCAGCCAGACCTCCTGAAGCTTTTCTACCTCTTCCAATGTACTTGCAATCCAGCCCCCGCAGGACAAAAGCCCTCCGAAAGCAGGAAGCTGCATGTCTGTATGATTGTCAAATACCAGCAGGTTGAAGGGCTCTTTCACCCGCCCGGTCCCGATTCTGCTCATATAATGATAATTTCCGGAATCCATAAAATAAATTCCAGAAACCGGATATTTTTCCATTCGTTCCAGAATCTGCGCCTGGGCATCTCCATCGCAATAGCAGTTGGTTCCTGAAATATCACTCAGGTCTATCCAGGAAATCTGCTCTCCCTCATAGAACTGCTCATTCTGGTAAATTCCAGAAAAATCCATGATCACAACGTTCCTCTTCAATCCTTCCATTCCTCCAGAATTTCCTCTTCTTCCGGCTTCTGACTTGCCTGTTCTTCCTGATCCGCCTGCTCTTCCTGATTGGTCTGCTCTTCCTGATTGGTCTGCTCTTCCTGATCTGTCTGCTCTTCCTGAGCACCTGTATTTTCAGCACCAGATTCGACTGTCTCCGTGTCAACCTTCTTCGCAGGTTCAAAACCTGAGTCCGGTGTTTCAGCATCTTTCACAGCCACATCAACATCTGTCACTTTATCCTCTTTCTTTCCATCACCAGCTGATCCATCCTGAATCTCTTTTTTCAGCCCGTGTTTCAGAATCAGATAAAAAATAATATCCAGCACCCCGTTCGCCACAAAAATACATCCTGAAATCTGCACGGTCATCCTGATTTCAGAAAATGGATTTACAAGGATCAACACTCCAAGTCCTATAAAAATCAGACTTTCAACCAGAAATGCCTTCCAAACGCCCTGCCCGCGCTTCTTCAGTTTCATACTGCCGCGCATCATCCAGATGCTGTCCACCAGAATAAAAGCTCCCAGCATAAGAGTCAGCAGTTTCACAACCACAGTTGGATTCATAAACAAAAAGATACCGATCACCAACACGATCACACCGGAAAAAAGATCCAATATAGTAGAATTATCCTTTTCCAGAACAAAGATCAGAATGTGATAAACACCGGCCCCGATCAGAACCAGCCCAAATACCACCTTGCACAGAACATTCACCGTTTCTACAGGCATCAATGCCAGACACAGTCCAAAAAGAATATAAAATACAGATGTTGGAATCTGTCCTCTTAAAATTTTGCTTTTCTTCTCTTCCATCATTTAACCTCCTGTTATCCTCCGGTTCTTTTTGGACAGTATAAACCTTTTCGTGAAATTCGTCCACAAAAAGCCGGAAAAAGAGTATAATTTCCTATATAAAAAATCCATTTTTATACTTGAAGTTTTTCCCTGTGGTATTATAATGAATGTCGAAGGAAAATGAATTATGTCGTAACTGTTCATACAGGGAACAGTTCCATTATATCTAATTTTTTATCGGAGAATTAAATTTTGAAAAATATAAAAAACAACAAAACCATTCTTGCCGTTATCCCAGCTGTCGTAGTGCTGGCTGCAGGGGTAGCTTTTTTTTGCTCTCGTTCAGGCAATACTGACAAACAATGTCAGGAAACAGTTGAACGTCTTCAGAAGCTTGAAACAGCCGATATCTCCAGTATAGAGGATGCGATCCGTGCACTTTCCGAGAAAGAAAAGCCCACCGGATCGGACTCAGAGGAGGGTGTTCTTGGCGATATTCTCACAGATGTACAAATTAAACAGGCATTTCAGGGAACTGTTATTGTAGGAGACTCTATTACAGAATCAATTGCAGAATATGGTTTTCTTGACACCAGTATTGTAGTTGCCAAGCTGGGACTTCGTATTGACGATGCAGATGACCAGATCAATACCGCCATCAGTCTGAATCCAAGCGTATTTTTCCTGTCCTTTGGAGCAAATGACCTGGAAATTTACAATGGTGATTCCTCTGCTTTTATTGACGCCTACCGTGTGAAAGTGAAACAGATCCAGAACGCACTTCCTGATACTGCCATTTACATCAACAGCATTCTTCCCATCCAGCAAAGCGCCATTGACCAAAATCCTGCTCTTGCTTATTATGACAGCTTTAATCAGGCACTCAGGGACTTTTGTGACGAAATGGGATGCACTTTTATAGACGATACATTCCTTGTAGACGAAAGCATGTATGAGCCGGATGGTGAGCATATGGTTTACAATTACTACCCCAAATGGCTTACTTATATGGCAGAAAGGGCAGGTCTCGTATGAAGCTGAATACCAAACGAAATATCCTCTCAGATTTTTCTGGCAAACTGAGCGGCAATCTGAAGAAAAATAAACATCAGGGAACCAGCATCCTTTCTGATTTCAAGCTTACCGGTTCCCTTATCTTAAAATCCGTCATGGTAATTTTCCTGGTTGTCTATCTGGGACGCCTCTATGTATCCGACTACGCAGCAGACGTATCCATGGACAAAATATCTGCTGCCCTTGAACAGGTTTCCGGTGTAACGGACCTTAGTGAGCCAGGGGTTTCCGGTCTTCGCCGTTTTTATCAGATAGATGAGAATGACATAGACAGCTACTTTTTCCGTAAAGCAGCCTCCCCGATGTCTGTAGACGAAGTTCTGGTAGTTAAGGCTAATTCTTCTTCTGAGGCAAGCGCCTATTTAGAAGCAGCTCAGGCTCATCTTGAAAGTCAGAAGAACATTTTCGAAGGCTATGGAACTGATCAGATGGCACTTCTCGGAGAAGCTTCTGTAGAAAAGCGCGGTGCCTATGTCTGGTATTTCTGCGGTGAAAACGCCCAGGAACTTCGCCAGGCTTTATTATCCATGATATAGGAGAATTGACGTTATGGTATTTAACAGTGTAATTTTTATATTTTGTTTTCTTCCCATATTTCTGCTGATCTACTATTTCGTGCCGGCCAGGGCCCGTAATCCGGTACTTTTCGCAGGGAGCCTTTTCTTTTATGCATGGGGAGATCCTACTTATCTGGTTCTTATGCTGTTTTCCAGCTTTTTCAATTATTACATGGGCAAAGAGCTTGGGAAAATTACCGATGAAGATCCATCCCGCAAGCGAAACCTTATTTTCGCAGTAGTGATCAACCTTCTGATCCTGGGATTTTTCAAATACTGGGGATTTTTTCTTGATACCATCAGCGGTATCACAGGACTGAAGCTTACTTATCCGCAGCTTGCATTGCCCATCGGACTTTCTTTCTATACCTTTAAGAACCTGTCCTACATCCTGGACATCTATATGGGAAAAACAGAACCCTGTAAAGGATTTTTTCCATATGCCGTATACAGCACCATGTTTCCGCACATGACTGCCGGACCCATTGTCCGGTATACTGACATTTCGGAATCCATCAGCCGCCGCAGTATAAACACAACGCGCCTCGGTGCAGGTGCAGAGCTATTTATCAAGGGTCTTTCCAAGAAGGTTCTCCTTGCAGACAATCTTTCTGCTCTGTACACCACCCTTCAGGCTTCCGGTACTACCTCCTTTGTGGGAACCTGGCTTGCCATTGGCGCATATACACTGGAGCTGTATTTCGATTTCAGCGGATATTCCGATATGGCCATCGGTCTTGGACAAATGCTGGGGTTCAATTTCAACAAGAACTTTGATTATCCTTACATCTCCACCAGCGTCTCTGAATTCTGGCGCCGCTGGCATATTTCTCTCGGAAGCTGGTTCCGTGATTACATCTACATCCCACTGGGAGGCAACCGTGTTTCCACAGGCCGACACATCCGCAACATCCTTGTGGTATGGGCACTCACCGGTCTCTGGCATGGCGCCAGCTGGAACTTTGTGTTCTGGGGTGTTTACTACGGTCTCCTTCTTCTGGCAGAGAAATTCCTTCTTGGACGTTTTCTTGAGAAAGCACCCGTCTGGCTTCGCAATTTATATACCATGTTTGCCGTGATCATCGGCTGGGTATTTTTCAGCCAGACCACACCTGCAGCCATAGGAAAAATGCTGGGAGCCATGTTTGGATTGGGAGCTTCCTGCTTCGCAGACCGCGCCTCCCTGTATGCACTGAAATCCGGACTGATCCTGATGATCATTTCCGTGATCAGCTGCCGTCCGGGGCTTTACCAGTATTTCAAGCGCCTTGCAAGACGCAATACTTACCTTGCCGCAGTGATAAACGCAATCCTGTTTTTCCTCTGTATTGCGTATATGATCTACAGTTCCTACACACCATTTATGTATCAGCAGTTCTAGAGTAAATTTGAAAAAGCCCTGAACTGGTACCATATTAATTGGAGGACCCATGAAAAAGAAACCAAACGGATACCGCTATTTTTGTCACCTGACCGGATGCCTTTTCGGAATCTTCATCCTGGCAGTACTGATAATCAATTTTTTAGTTCCGGACCGGGGCTTTTCCCAGAAGGAAAACCGTGTGCTGGCCTCCCGTCCGGCCATCAGCGTTTCACAGCTCACATCCGGCAAATTTGCGGATGGTTATGAAACCTATGTAAATGACCAGTTTTTCCTTCGTGACTGGTGGATCACACTGCGCGCCACAGCCCAGCGTATCCTTGGAAATACGGAAGAAAACGGTGTTTTTCTTGGCAAAAACGGTTACCTGATGGAGGATTTTACAGCGCCCTCCCAGGAGCGTCTGAACCGTACTGTAAACGCTATGACAGATTTTGCAGCAAGGCATTCTGATCTTCCCCAGTATGCGCTGATCGCGCCAAATGCCGTGAATATCCTTTCAGATAAGCTCCCTGCCCTGGCTGCTGCCACTGACCAGAATCCTTATCTGGACGCAACTGCCGCTGCTCTTGAAAAGGCAGGTGTCACTTTCGTGGATGTGCGTGACACCCTTTCCCAGCACAAGGATGACGGAATTTATTACCACACAGACCATCACTGGACTACTCAGGGAGCTTACTTTGCTTATATGCAGCTTGCAAAGGTACTTGGAATCGATTCTTCTTCCATCTCCTACGACAAGCTCCCGGTTTCCATGAGCTTCCAGGGAACCCTTTCTGCCAAAAGCGGTTTCCGTGCTTCTGAGAAAGAAGAAATGGATGTCTTTCTTCCAAGAGATGACTCGGTTCCTTCCTCTGTTGTAAATTATGTAGACGAACAGAAAAAAACAGCCAGCTTTTACGATACCAGCAAGCTGGAAACCAGAGACAAATACGCCATGTTCTTTAACGGAAACCATGGCAAGGTTGTGATCACCACTCCTACAGAGGAAAACCGTACCTTACTTGTGATCAAAGACTCCTACGCAAACAGCCTGATCCCTTTCCTGGCGCCTTACTACCGCAAGATTGTTATGGTAGACCCTCGTTATTTCTATGACGATCTGGAAGAACTGATGCAGGTAGAGGAAATTCAGGAAGTACTTTATCTGTATAATGCAAATACATTCTATTCAGATACTTCCCTGGAGCTTGCACTTATGCCTCAGAGCAGTACAGATTCCACACCTGACAGCATTGAAACGGATAACACAGATACTGCTTCTGCTTCTTCTGACAACGCTTCTGCTGACAATCCAGAAGCTTAAAGCGTATCTGAAAAAGGCTTTCTGCAAGATATGCGTCACAATTTGTGGGAATGATTTTTCAGACATACTTTAGTCTTATTTCCTTCTGCCAGACAGGCAGGAGGATTTTTTTTCCAAATTTCATTGTACAACTCATGCAAATTCGCTATAATTACTTTATTAAGCAGCTATTTTCTGCAAAGTGTTTTTTGGAACGCAGTTCGCAGAAATCCCAATAAAACAGAATCCTGCAAGCAGGATTCTCCGCCTGCGGCTGGTCGCCTCCAGCGACATCCAGCGCATGTTTGAAAAAGGCTTTCCGCTGCAGTGCGAAGCGGGTAACTGTGAAGGTACTGGACAGTTACCTTTATTAAACATTTAGGAGCGAAATTATGAAAATAGTATTAGAGCATCTCACAAAGCAGTTTCCGCCCCGTGGAAGAAAGGCTCAGGAGCCGGTCACAGCTGTAAGCGATTTCAATTTCGAAGTTCCTGACGGTCAGCTGATCGGACTTCTCGGCCCCTCCGGCTGCGGGAAAAGTACTACCCTGAATATGATCTGCGGCCTGGAGAAACCAACCAGCGGCAGAATTCTTTTCGGCGATGATGATGTGACTTCATTTCCCCCAGAGCGGCGCGGCGTTGGTATGGTATTTCAGAATTATGCACTTTACCCCCACCTCACAGTGAAGCAGAACATCCTCTTTCCTCTTCAGAATCTGAAAGGAAAGGACAAGCTTTCCAGATCCCAGATGGATGAGCGGGCTCAGAATGCAGCCCGTCTGGTGCAGATTACAGAGCTTATGGACCGACGTCCTTCCGAGCTCTCCGGCGGTCAGCAGCAGCGCGTAGCCATTGCCCGTGCACTTGTAAAAATGCCACGCGTACTGCTTCTCGACGAACCGCTCTCCAACCTGGATGCCAGACTCCGCCTCCAGACCCGGGAAGAGATCCGCAAGATCCAGCGGGCAACAAAGATCACAACTGTCTTTGTCACCCATGACCAGGAGGAGGCCATGAGCATTTCCGACATGATCGTAGTCATGAAGGATGGTGTGGTACAACAGATCGGGAAGCCACAGGACGTTTACGACAGCCCTGTAAATCTGTTTGTTGCCAAATTCCTTGGTACCCCTCCCATCAATGTATTTGAGGGGCAAATCCGTGGCGGAAGCCTTTACATTGGTGAAAATGCAGTTCTTCTCACACCTGGGATCTCCGACCAGCCGGTTTCTGTGGGAATCCGTCCGGAGGGATTTATCCCCGATGAGAAGGGAGCGCTCTGCTGCCAGCTTGGAGGCATGGAAGTAATGGGACGTGACATCTCTGTTGTCTCCACCCATGCATCCTCCGTAAATCCTGTGATCCGCTCCATCATCAGCTCTGACACCCAGATCCGGCTTGATGCAAAAACCGTCCGTTTTTCTATCAAGCCAAACAAGATCTTCCTGTTCCGGCATGATACTGGTGAACGGATCAACCTTTAAAGGGAGGCTCCTATGAACAAACGAAACTTCAAAGGCTGGCTGTACCTTCTGCCGGCTATGCTTTTTCTGGGTATTTTCATGGTCTACCCTCTTATCGATGTTTTTATCTATTCCTTTGAAGAGGGCTATAATTCCGCTTCCCAGACTTACTATGGGACAGGTATGTACAACTATTCCTACGTCCTTCATGACCCATATTTTCTCCAGGCGATCCGGAATACCTTTATCCTGGTTGTGATCACAGTGCCCCTTTCCACTTTGCTGGCACTTCTGATTTCCGTTGCCTTAAGTTCTGTGAAGGCTCTGAAAAAACTTTTCCAGACCATTTACTTTCTGCCATATGTAACCAACACACTGGCCGTTGGACTGGTATTCATGATTCTTTTCAAAAAAACCGCTTATTCCGACGGACTGATAAACCTGGTGCTGAAGCTGTTTGGACAGGGACCTGTAGATTTTATTGACGGACCATACTGGGCGAAGATGCTGGTATTATGTATTTATACCATCTGGATCGTTATGCCTTTTAAGGTACTGATCCTTACCAGTGCCCTGGCTTCTGTAAACCAGAATTATTACAATGCAGCCCGGGTAGACGGTACCTCCAGATTCCGTATTTTTATCCGGATCACCCTACCGATGATCTCTCCCACTGTTTTCTATCTGATCATCACTGGTTTTATCGGTGCATTCAAGGCTTACAGCGATGCAGTTGCCCTTTTTGGCACAGACTTAAACGCAGCTGGCATGAACACCATCGTAGGCTATGTTTACGACATGCTTTACGGAAATGGCGGCGGCTACCCGTCCTATGCCTCAGCAGCAGCGATCCTGCTGTTTGTTATTGTTTTGACAATCACCTGCATAAACCTGCTTGTAAGCAAAAAACATGTATACTACTCGTAACGGTGAAGGTTCACCCTCTTTATCTGAAAGGTATTTTCGGGCAAAATCTCTCACAAATTGTGACGTACATTTTACAGAAAGCCTTTTTCAAACACGCTCTAGTACATCGTTTCGTAAATAACTACACCAATCGCGTAGGATGTGGATTCGAGTGTGCAGGCATAAAAACGCAGGCGTAGCGGGCTACGCCGAGGCTTTTATGCCTGTGCAATCGGATTCACAGACAAGTGAGTGGTATAGTTATTTCGAAAACGATGTACTAGTCTTCATAAAGGAGAAAACATGGAAAAAGATACCACTCAGTTTACAAAATCGGAGCATACTGCCGCCAGACGGCATTCCCTGGGAAACATCCTTGTCTACCTGCTGCTTACCATCTGGGCTCTGGTTGTACTGTTTCCTTTTTACTGGATGCTTCTTACCTCTGTAAAAAGCTACAGTTCCTACAACGCAGAGCACATTCCCACCTTCTTTACACTGACGCCCACCCTGCAGAATTATGCAGATGCCTTTACAGCAGTGCCCCTGGGAAAATATCTGCTGAACACACTGATTTTCACAGTTGCCACCACTGCTATTATGATGGTTGTGATCACACTGTCCGCCTTTGCTTTCGCAAGGCTTGAATTCAGAGGGAAAAATCTGGCTTTCACTTTATTCCTTTCCCTGATGATGATTCCAAACGAACTTGTGATCATTACCAATTTTGTGACCATCACCAACCTGGATATGCGGAACACCTTCCTTGGGCTGATCCTGCCATCTGTCACCTCTGTATTTTATATTTATCTTCTGAAAGAGAATTTCGAACAGGTACCGGATGAGCTTTACCGTGCAGCCAAAGTGGACGGAACCTCAGATCTGAAATACCTTTGCAAGGTGATGATTCCCATCTGTAAGCCTACCATGGTCACCATTGCTATCCTGAAGGTGATCGAATGCTGGAATTCCTACATTTGGCCAAGACTGATCACCGATGACCAGAACTACTATCTGGTTTCCAACGGAATCCAGGAGATTCGCGAAAACGGTTTCGGTCGTGAAAATGTCCCTGCTATGATGGCGGCGGTAGTTGTGATTTCCCTGCCCCTGATCATTTTGTTCCTGCTTTTCAGAAACAAGATTATGTCAGGAGTTTCAAGAGGAGGTACAAAAGGATGAGACTATTCAGACAAAAACATCCTGGAGCGTTCCACCAAAAGCCTTTCCTGCTTTTTTCCCTGGCTGCCCTTTCTTCTGTGACTCTGCTTACAGGCTGTCATGGCGCGAAGGACCAAAGTGCCTTTACCATTCCCGGGGAATTTGACACCTCCAGAGATTACGAAATCACTTTCTGGGCCAAAAACGACACAAACAAAACCCAGACCGAAATCTATAAAAAGGCAATATCCGATTTTGAAGCCCTGTACCCCAATATCACCGTAGATCTTCGGCTTTACACGGACTACGGCAAAATCTACAACGATGTAATCACCAACATCGCCACAGGCACCACTCCGAACGTATGTATTACCTACCCGGACCATATTGCCACCTACCTTACGGGAAACGATACCGTTGTCCCTCTGGACGATCTGATGGCAGATTCCAGCTACGGACTTGGCGGTGATAAGCTTGAATTCGCCTCAGTGAAAAAAGATGAGATCATTCCCCGTTTTTTACAGGAGTGTTCTTTTTCCGGTCACTATTATGCACTGCCTTTCATGCGCTCCACAGAAGCCTGCTATGTAAATAAAACCTATGTGGAAAAGCTTGGATACACCCTTCCAGAAACCCTCACATGGGATTTTGTGTGGGAAGTAAGTGAAGCCGCTATGGCGCAAAATGCAGATGGAACCTACAAGGTCAACGATCAGAATGTACTGATTCCATTTATAGACAAGTCCACAGACAATATGATGATCGAAATGCTAAAGCAGAAAAATGCAGGATATTCCACTGACAGCGGAGAGATCCAGCTTTTTAACGACACCACGGCAAGTCTGCTGGATACCATCGCGGAGCATGTAAAAACCGGTGCTTTTTCCACTTTTAAAATTTCCAGTTATCCGGCTAACTTCCTGAATGCAGGGCAATGTATCTTTGCCATTGATTCCACAGCAGGCTCCACCTGGATGGGTACAAATGCCCCTCTTGTGGACATCAGTTCTGATGCTCTGGTGGATTTTGAAACAGAGGTTATGACCATTCCACAGTTTGATCCGGATAATCCGCAGATGATTTCACAGGGACCTTCTGTATGTATCTTCAATAAGAAAGACCCTCAGGAAGTGCTGGCCTCCTGGCTCTTTACACAGTATCTGCTCACAAATGACGTACAGACCGCTTATTCTGAAACGGAAGGTTATGTGCCGGTTACCAGCAAAGCCCAGGAATCCGACCAGTATCAGGATTATCTTTCCAGGGAAGGGGAAGACAATTCCACTTACTACGATGTAAAAATAAAAGCGTCCAGGCTGCTCCTTGACAATGTAGAGCACACTTTTGTTACCCCTGTATTTAACGGCTCCGCTTCTTTACGTGATGCTGCAGGACAGCTGATTGAAAGCGTGACCAAATCTGTCCGAAGAAAACAGGAGATTGATGATGCCTATATTGATAAACTTTACAGCGATGTAACCTCCCTGTATCACCTGGATCAGATTTCCTCTGATCAGTCCTCCGGGAAAAAAGAGCTTGGACCTCTTCCCGCAGAATCCAGAATTCTTCTTGGAAGTCTGGCAGTAGTCTGGGGTCTGATTCTTCTTTATCTTTTACTTGAACGATTAAAGAAGAAAAAAGGTTACTGTTCACTTCGTTCACAGTAACGCGCTTCGCGATGCACAGAAATCATGCATTCGCATGATTTCGCGCCGCAATTCTCGGGTTTTCTGTGAACTTTGTTCACAAAAAACGCCTCGCGGAACGTTACCAGTGAACAGTAACGAAAAAAGCGTAATATTTAAGCTTGATTTCCCCATAATTTTGTTTATAATAAAAGTGATTGTGTACAATCGTTTTTGACAGATGACTTTACACTCACCTTGTCAGACATCTGAATTTACGTACCCAGAAAGGAGATACTATGAAAAAAAGACTTGTATTACTGATGGCGCTCTCTCTTACATTTGCATTCCCGGCAGCTGTTATGGCTGAGGATACCACTGCTGCAGAGGAAACTGCTGATGACACAGAAGCAGCTGACAGCACTGCAGAAGATGCAGATGTGAAATCCGAAGGTGTTATGACCCATGACGAATACCTTGCAGCAGCTGTTGATGACGAAGTTACCATCGAGACCTATGTACAGGCAAAGCAGTCCTGGTGGGAAGATAAAGCTACCTTCTATACCCAGGACAAAGATGGTGCATACTTCATTTATAATATGCCATGCTCCGAAGAAGACTATGAGAAGCTGGTTCCGGGAACCAAGATCAAAGTAACCGGATATAAGGCAGAATGGTCTGGCGAGATTGAGGTTGCAGATGTTTCCTCTTTCGAGATTGAGGATGGCGAATACATCGCAGAGCCGCTTGATGTAACAGATCTTCTTGGTAAGGACGAGCTGATCGATCATCAGAACGAGCTGGTATCTTTCAAGGGAATGACCGTAGAAGCTGCCGGACAGGATGCTGACGGAAACGATGTAGCTTACCTTTACAATTACGATGGATCCGGTTCTGAGGGAGATGACCTTTACTTCAACGTTTCCCTTAACGGCGAAACCTATACTTTCACAGTAGAGTCTTATCTCTGTGACAAAGACAGCGATGTTTACAAAGCCGTAGAAGCTCTGAACATTGGCGATAAGATCGATATGGAAGGCTTCCTGTACTGGTATGAGGGCGTAAACCCGCACATTACATCTGTTACAGCAGCTGAATAATTTCACATAATTCCAGACAAAAAAACACCCGGGCACAGCTTCCTTTATGAAGCACGTATGCCCGGGATTTTTTATCCGATTTTTGTGTTCCTGTATACATGTACCCAATATATAATTTCCACCACTGCCGTAATTCCCCATGAGAAAATGTACAGCAGATATAAAGACGAAATCGTCTTAAAGTGGGCAAACACCGTATTTACCCATACCATTCGGAAAATACAGGATCCTATAATTACAATAACCGTCGGAATAACACTCTTTCCAAGAGCACGGGAAGCCGCAATGGCACTGTCCATAAATGCAGAAAATCCATAACTAAATCCCATAATCGTAAGTCGTTTCATTCCGGCATCCACAACCGCAGGATCATTGGTAAAAAGACCCAGGAACTGTCTGCCGAAGATAACCAGTGCAATACCACCTATAGTTCCAATTCCAAAGGAATAAGCCAGGCTGACCAGATAACTGTTTCGCACTCTTTTTCTTTTCCCTGCACCGTAATTCTGCCCCATAAAGCTTCCGCAGGCTGTATAAAAAGCAGCCATGGAGTCATACAAAAGAGCATCCGCATTTGCCGCAGCGGAATTACCTGCCACCATCGTAGCATCAAAGGTATTGACGCCTGCCTGGATAAACAGATTTGCCACCTGAAAAATACCGTTTTGCAATCCTGCCGGAAGACCGATCTGGATGAGGTATCCTGCCATTCTCTTGTCAAACCTCAGTTTGGAAAGACGAAGTGCATAATCCCCGCCCACTTTTACCAGAGCCCGGAGGATTAGAAACGCAGATAAATACTGGGAAATAATACTTGCAGCTGCAACACCTGCCACATCCATTTTACAGACAATTACAAAAAACAGATTCAATACTATATTTACAATACCAGCTGCACCCAGATAATACAAAGGCTTCTTCGTATCTCCAAAAGCACTGCACACCGCATTACCAAAATTATAAAGAGCCATTGCCGGCATTCCCAGAAAATAGATCCTTATATACAGTACTGCACCATCCAGAAGTTCTTCCTTGGTATTCAACAGCTCCAGAATTCCCTTTGAAAAGAGCAGTCCAAAGATCAGTACGATCATCCCCGCAGCCATACTTACCAAAAGAGCCGTATGTATCGTCTTGATCGTACTTTCTTTATCCTTCGCTCCGAAAAATCTTGCCACCAGAACATTGGTACCGCCGCCCATACCGATCAGAAAGCCCGTAAAAAGAGTTACAAGCGTAGTAGTGGATCCCACTGCCCCCAATGATAAAGAGCCCGCAAACTGACCAATAACCGCGATATCCGCCATATTAAACAACACCTGCAAAAAGTTGGTCAGCACCAGAGGGATACTAAAAAACAGCATTTTCCCCCAGATAGAGCCTGTGGTCAGGTCCTGTCTGTCCTCTTTCATTTCAATTCTTCTCCTTCGTCAAATCCAAAATTTCTTCCGGCACTGCACCTCGAAACTGTTCAGAACTTTCAATGCAGCTCGCACCCCTTCAGATCAAGCCAAACCTATTTTGCACCGGAATTTTGTGCGCAAATAAAGCTCTTGAATAAATCAAGAGCTTTAAGAGGTGCCACCCAGATTTGAACTGGGGATAGAGGTGTTGCAGACCTTTGCCTTACCACTTGGCTATGGCACCATATTATTTAGTTCTTCGCCGAAGCGAATGACTCCAAGGGGATTTGAACCCCTGTTACCGCCGTGAAAGGGCGGTGTCTTAACCGCTTGACCATGGAGCCTTATCAAATCGGGCTTCATGCTCCGATTAAACTCCCCCTGTTGGACTCGAACCAACGACACTTCGGTTAACAGCCGAATGCTCTACCGACTGAGCTAAGGAGGAA
>NZ_JBDPGY010000011.1:0-146130 GCF_039841815.1 Ruminococcus sp. 1001136sp1
CTCAAGATGAGATGTCCCATTCGAAAGAAGTAAACCCCCTTGAAGACGACGAGGTAGATAGGGCAGGGGTGGAAGTGTGGCAACACATGGAGCTGACTGTTACTAATAGGGTGAGGGCTTGACCAAGAAATGAGAAAGGCAGTTATAAAGTGGCTGCCAGACTCACGCAGAGGTAAAATGATTCCATTAGGATGTAACATGTATGTAGTTTTGAAGGTACAAAACCTTTCAAAGAGACGTGACTAGTAATAGTCACTTTTTCTTCATAAAATAGGGGATTGGTCAAATGGTATGATAGGGGTCTCCAAAACCTTTGGTGGGAGTTCGATTCTCTCATCCCCTGTTTTCTTAAGCGTCGGAAGCCTTGATTTTACTGGGTTTCCGGCGTTTTTCATTTTGTGGGATTTTCTAACGATGTCACCTATGATGTCAACTAGGAATGATTCCTAGTTTCTAAAAAGATATGACCTGTTTGATTTGTTTTTAATTCATTTCTATTGATTTATTGCTAAAATAGTAGAATCATGTGCAGAAAAGAGGGGCATTACCCCTCTTTTCGATACCTTGAAACTACCAGAATCAAACACATAAACATGGCGGCAAACAACACCTCAATCCCCATATCAATCCGTACCTTTCCAAGAAGCTCCGGTGTCAGGGAATGATGTCGGCTTAGAATTTCATTTACCTGTTCATACCAGTATACTGGCAGAAACTGGGCGACTTTCAGAACCGATTTGTCCATCACATCCATAGGGACGAAGACGCCACAGAGGAAGCACATGGAAAGAGAAACAATATTGGCTACGCCGCTTAAAATATTGCTGTTTGGAATAAACATTCCAATCAGGTAAGAGAGTGACAGTGAAACTACTAACATAAGCAATGTATTTGCAATATAATAGCCACGAAGTTCAGAATCCCAAAAGGTATTTCCATACATCAGCACTACCCCCAGGATACCAAGAAGCCACAAGAAAGCACCAATTACCCCCATTGCCAGCAATCCCTCCAGGGACTGACGTCTCACTGAAATAGCGGAAGCTTCCATCCGTTTCTGAATATCTCCCTTTTTGAAAGCCATAAGAATATATCCCATGGTATAGCAAAGAGCTCCCAGAAAAAGATAAGGAATATAACGAAAATAATAAGTGTAAGGAACCAGATCACTGCTTGCAGAATCAGAGGAAATCTTGGTGACCGGTTTATGAACTTCGGTTTTTACTGCCTGAACGGCTTCCTCCTGGGAAAAACCGGCAGCAACATAAGTCCGGATGGTACTGATATAACTGCTGATCTGCTGGTCAACATAATAGGAGCTGTAGGATCCTGGAACCTTGGTGACCTTCAGTGGCTGATTTCCTTGAATGCAAGCCTCGTAAAAGTCAGCTGGAATCTGCACAATATATTCCACATTACGGTAAAAGAGATTTTCCTGAAGTACTTCCGGATTATTTTTCATAGGAATTACATTGTGAATCGTGTTAAGATAATCCACAAATCCCTGAGCCAGAACGCCTTGATCTTCCTTTACCACTCCAATATCAATGCTGGTATTTGCATAAAGGCTGTCTTCACTTTTTCCAGCGGCCATCTGCATGACAAGAGCCACAGAAAAGAAAATACCAAGATATATAATGACCAGCGTCACATTCTGTCTTAAAATTTTCATGTAACATTTAAATACTATCATAGCTTTCCCTCCGGATCAGTAAAAATGAAGCAGTCACTAATGTTATGCTCATCACTGCAAGAGTGAACAGGTTGCGGTAATAGCGGCTCATATCGTCATACACATTGATGCAGTAAAAAGCATCAGAAATAAGTGCTGCTGGATTGATCCGGTTAATAACAGGCATATTTTTTTCTATCAGATCCTTCATGGTATTGTCCATAAGTCCTGATAAAAAGCTGCAGACCATGGAAAAACCAAGAATAATACCAATCTTTCCCCCTTCTTTCATTTTTCCAAGACTACCTACAAAAATTCCAATAGAAACCCCGATCAGGGATCCGAAAAAAGAAATAAGCAGCATGGGTCCGATTTTTCCCTGAAAATCCAGCTTTAAAATATAGCGAAGATAGATCAGCAACACGATTACATCGAAATAGCCAAGCAAAAAAGAAGCAATCTGCTCTGAAAGAATCAGCTTCAGTTTATGCGTTGGAGTGACGCAGCGTCGTGCGGCAAGTGCTGTGAGATTGGCTTGAAGAGTTATGGCAGAGCCAAATCCGATAAAACAGCCATAGAGGCAGGTCATTGCAATCAATGCATAGAAAAACTGTGCACTTCCGTTAATAGTCTGTCCGCCAAGTGAAACTTCAGTAAGTGTTTCCTGCTGATTTAACATCTGCTGGATTCCGCCCCACAGACCGGATGGATGTGTGCGGACTATATTGCGGATGGTACTTTTTCCGGTTTCGTAGCCGGACAAAATGGACTGAAGGATGCTCTGGGGGATTCCGTTGGAAGCTACTGTAAGGGAAGGGGAGCTTCCCACCTGATAAATACCGGAAATTTCTTCATTTTCCAGTTTGGTAAGTGCAGCAGATTCAGATAATTCCTGAGCAGCAATCAGATGATTTCCGTTGTTTTCAATTTGATCCAGAAACATAAGAAACAACGTGTCAGCGCCGTCCTCTTTTACAATTCCAACCTGTACAGTCTCGAAATCAGCATCATCAATATTTCCAAAAGCAAAATAGAACATAGTTCCAAGAAGAATTGGAAAAATAAGAGGCCAGAAAGTGGTTGCAAAGTTTTTCAGCTTTACCAGAAGGTTATATTTGATCAAATGCAGCATGGTAGTCCTCCTTAATCTCGCAGCTGTTTCCCTGTGATTTCCAGAAATACGTCATTTAAAGTAGGCAGCTCAGAGGAAACCTGACCAAAGGAAATATCCTGGCTCTGCAGGTAATTGAGAAGCCGGATCAGGTTGTGACGGGCACCTGTGCACCGTACAGTGAGAATCTGTTCCTCGTAATGCAGGTCAAATACGTGTGGAAGAGCCCGGATGTCAGCCAGATTCTCCGAGGTAAGAGGAATGGCCTCAATAGTAATGGTCTCGCCGGTTTTGATCATTTTTTTCAAATCCTCTTTGGTGCCGGAGGCAATCACATGACCGTGATCCATAATTGCGATCCGTGTACAGATCTGCTCCACTTCTTCCATATAATGGGAAGTGTAAATGATGGTGGAACCCTGTTCATTCAGCTTCTGAATGCCTTCCAGGATTTTGTTCCGGCTCTGGGGATCAACGGCTACCGTTGGCTCATCCATAATGATCAGGCGAGGCTTATGAGCAATTCCACAGGCAATATTCAGTCGGCGGAGAAGACCGCCTGAGAGCTTCTTTGGACGCATTTTGCGGTAATCGTTAAGATCGGTAAAGGTAATGGCTTCTTCCACCAGTTCTTTTCTTTTTCTCTTATCCGGGACATAAAGTCCGCAGAAATAATCAATGTTTTCATAGACAGTCAGTTCGTCAAAAACAGCCACATTCTGCAGCACGATTCCAATCTGCTGTTTTACTTTGTAATTGTCGGGACGCATTTCCTCTCCGAAAATATGAATGCTGCCTTTGTTGTATTTAAGAAGAGAAAGCATACAATTGATAGCTGTAGTCTTTCCGGAGCCGTTGGGGCCAAGAAGACCAAAAACCTCTCCTTCCGAAATACTCAGGTTTAGGTGGTCAAGTGCCACCAGGTCCCCATATCTTTTTACCAGATTTTCTATTTGAACAATATTTGTGGACACGATTTTCCTCCTTCGGATTTTCCCCGTATAGTAGCTGTATCATAAATTTGGAGCGTGTTTGAAAAAGGCTTTCGGCAAGATGTACGTCACAATTTGTGGGAGATTTTGCCCGGATGAGGACGCCGTAGCGGGCTACGGCAACTGAATTTGGGCGAAATATACCGGCAAAGTGAAGCATGCAGATTGCAGGAATGCTTTTTCAAGTACACTCTAGTATAAAGGAATGAGGGAAAAGCGCCAAGTGTCAGATGTCACGGTCTTCACATGACAAATGTCATAAAATTACAGTTCGTTCCATTCACAAAAACATCTCGCGGAACATTATCAGTAAACCGTAATGTTATAAAGCGCAGAACCTTCTTTACAGCGCAAGGTCAGTTATACTATAATAAGGGAAATGTCTGTAAGGCATATATGTAAAAAAACAGGTTAAATATTTGAAAATTACCGGTTACGGAGTGAACAGCAGTAGTTGGGAAAAATGAGAAAGAAGGTGACAGAGTGGGATACTTTTGGGACTGTGGATTGCTGGTATTTTATAGCTTTCTGTCACTTTTTTTTCTGCCGCCAGTGGCAGGCTTTCTGATTGCTTTTTTGAGCTGTGTAAGTGTGATCTGTTGTGGATATACGGTGAGAAAGAAGGCATTGCGGTTAATCCTTTGCATTTTGTTCGGATTTCTGGGACTGGCTATTCCAGAGACCTTTATCTTTTATCCATGTCTTTTTTATCTGCTTTTTCATGAAAAAATGAGGGGGCTGGCAGCAGTAACAGTGATGTTTTTTCTCTGGAAAATACCTGAAAGCAGGGAAAACATGGGCCTTTTTGCAATGACCGGTGTATTTGGATTTTTACTGGCGTTTTTTATGGAGAGAAATACCGCAAAGAGTCAGATTCTGGAAGAGAAGCTGCGAAGGATCCAGGATGATTCCAAGGAGCGAAACCTGCTTTTGTCTCAGAAAAATAAAGCTTTGCAGGAAAAACAGGATTATGAGATCTATAATGCTACCTTAAAGGAACGAAACCGGATCGCCAGGGAAATCCACGATAATGTGGGACATGTACTTTCACGTTCAATCCTTATGGTAGGGGCTGCAAAGACCATAAATAAAGATCCCGGGATGACCGCCATACTGAAAAATCTGGAGGATTCCCTGAACCATGCTATGAACAGCATCAGAAATAGTGTCCATGACCTTCACGATGAAGCAGTAAATTTAGAAGAAGTGGAAAAGAGCCTGGTTCATGAGTTTACATTTTGTTCGGTGCAGATGGTTTATGATATGACAAGAGAGGTTCCAAGGGAGGTGAAATACTGTTTTATCAGTATTACCAAAGAGGCCTTCGCAAATATTATGAAGCACAGCAACGCCACGAAGGTGCAGCTGATCCTTCGGGAGCATCCGGGACTGTACCAGCTTTGTATAGAGGATAATGGGACAAATACTTTTTATGATCCGGAAAAATCCGGTATTGGAATTGTAAATATGAAAGAAAGGGTAAATGCCCTGGGTGGAACCATACAGATTTTTACGGATAAGGGATTCCGGATTTTTATTACAATACCCAAATGTGGTTGAGGTGGATTCCGATAAAGATACAGTAAAGCGGGCATACAGATTATGAAAAATATTTTTTGAATGTATTCCGGAAATGAAAGAAAAGCAGGAGTAAGAAATGAAAATAATAATTGTAGACGATGACTGCCTGGTGGCGGGTGCTTTGAAAACCATTCTGGAAGTGAATGAGGATGTGGAAGTGTTAGCGACTGGAGCAGACGGAAAAGAGGCCTGTGAGCTTTATGAAAGGTATGAGCCGGATGTGCTCCTTATGGATATTCGAATGGAGAAAATGGACGGTCTGGAAGCATCCCGGAGTATTTTGTCCAGGTATCCAAAGGCAAATATTCTGCTTCTTACCACTTTTTCCGATGACGAATACATAGTAAAAGCCCTGCGTCTTGGTGCAAAGGGATATCTTCTGAAGCAGGATTACGGCAGTATTCTGCCTGCACTTCGGGCGGTTTACTGTGGGCAGACAGTATTTGGAACAGAAATAGTTTCCAGGATTCCAGACCTTTTACAGGGAGAAAAGAAGTTTGATTATGGAAAATATGACATTAATGAGAGAGAATTTGAGATGATAGAGCTGATCGCAAATGGATACAGCAATAAGGAGATTGCGGCAGAGCTTTTCCTGAGTGAAGGAACCGTGCGGAATTATCTGAGCATGATCCTGGAAAAACTGCAGCTGCGTGACCGTACACAGGTGGCAGTTTTTTATTACCAGCATAAATAGGAGCGACAGAAGATGAACATACAGAAAATTGGAGACCGGACAGCAGAGCTTTTGAATTTATATTATAACAATGAGATAGAGCCTTTTTTGAACTCTTGTCATGAGGATGTTCTTTGGATAGGCCCTGCAGACAAGCAGGTGATCCGCGGAAGAAAAAATCTGGTAGATGCTTTTCACGCTGAGAAACACGAACTGAAGTTTTCCCTGAATAATCTGACGGTGCTGCCGCTTGCCACTACAAGCAGTACGGTGGCAGAAATCATGACTTTTATGCTGGTAGATACGATCTGGCCGGATAACAGTGCAAGCCGGGTAAATCAGCGTATGCAGTTTACCTGGGTGGAGCAAAAAGGTGTGCCGAAGATACGTGTGATCTTTATTTCAAATGCAATTCAGTATGATGAGAGGGATGGCATTTATCCGGTACATTATGATGAGAATTATCGTAAGTTTGTCCTTACAGGAGAGACCAGATCAGAGCGGATTTATGTGAAAGGGATTGATAAGTCCATTCTTTATCTGAACTGGTCTCGCGTGATCTATGTGGAAAGTCTCGGCAATCATACGGTGATCCATACTCTGGATCAGGAGTTTGAGTCTACAGAAAGCCTGAAAACTCTGGAAAAACGTTATGGGAACCTGTTTCTGAAGTGCCACGAGAGTTACATGGTAAACCCGGCGCATGTCCATTCTATCCGCAGATTTAAAATGACTGTAACAGGAGGACGGGAACTTCCTGTTCCGGAAAAAAAGTATACGGCAGTAAAAAAGACGCTGCAAAAAATAATTGTAGCCCGTTAGAGCGTATCTGAAAAAGGCTTTCTGCAAGATGTGCGTCACAATTTGTGGGAAATTTTGCCAGGATGAGGGCGCCGTAGCGGGCTACGGCAACCGAATTCGGACGAAATATATCGCAAAGTGGGGCGTGCAGATCGCGGGAATGCTTTTCCAACATGCTCTGTGGAAAACGTTACAAAAGTACCAAAAATGTAAAAAACACACACGTCATAAAAGAAGTATGCTATAATGGGAGCACTTAACCGATTACGGTATAAGGAATTGCCAATTAAATGAGGAGAACCAAGTATGAGTGATTATGTGATCATAACAGATACATCTGCAGATATTCCGGCAGACATTTTAGATAAGGGTCAGATTCATCTGATTCCTATGGTATACCAGTTAAACGGAGAGGAGTGCCCGCACAGGAATCCGGGAAACTGGGACAGCAGGGCTTTTTATGACAAGCTTCGTGCAGGTGGAACCGGAAGTACTTCCCAGATTTCCCCGGCTACATATACCGATTTTTTTGAACCGTTTCTGAAAGAGGGCAAGGATATTCTTTATATTTCCCTTTCCGGAGGACTGACTTCCACATGGCAGAGCTCTCGCATTGCAGCGGCTGATTTGATGGAAGAATACCCGGAGCGTAATATTTCCTGCGTGGATTCTCTTGCAGCCACAGGAGGACAGGGAATCCTGGTAATCCTGGCAGCAGAAAACCAGAATAAAGGAATGTCCCTGGAGGAGAATACGTCATGGCTGGAGGAGAATCGTCTCCATATCTGCCATTGGTTTACAGTAGATGATCTTGATTTTCTGAAACGAGGCGGACGTATTTCCCCCACAATCGCCTGGATCGGCGGTAAGCTGAAGATTAAACCGATTCTTCGTATTGTGGAGGATGGAACTCTGGCAATCCCGGAGAAGGTACGCGGCTCCAAGGCTGCTATGAATACGATCGTTTCCAAGTATATCGGTTCCGGATTAAATGAGGAGCACCCTTATGTATTTATCTGTCACGGTGATGCTGCTGAGCAGGCTGAGAAAGAGAAGGCTGCTATCCTGGAAGCTGTACCACAGGCTCAGGTTATTATTATGCCAATGAGCCCGATTATTGGAATTCATACTGGTCCTGGAGTACAGGCGGTTATTTATTTTGGAAATAACAGATAACGAAAGCCTTTTTTCAGACACGCTCCAGGATAGCAAAAATTCAGAAATCATTGAGCATTCCAAATGTATATCCCATTTCTTCCCATTTGGTCAGCAGTTCATCCAGAATCTGTCCATTTGTGGAAGAAGTATTGTGCAGCAGGACAATTGCCCCTGGGTGGATCCGTGTGAGAAGCTTATCGAAGGCTTCCTCTCTGGTTGGCTGTTTATCCTGATACCAGTCTACGTAGGCAAGACTCCAGAAGAAGGTTTTATACCCCAGTTCCTTTGCCATGGACAGATTTGCTGTACTGTAAATTCCCTGAGGCGGCCGGTAGAATTTCGTCATGGATTCTCCGGTCGTTTCTTTATACAGATTTTCCACGCCCTCCAGCTGTTTCCTGAAATCATTCAGGGAAGAAATCCCGGACATATCCGGGTGAGTGAGAGTATGATTTCCTACAATGTGCCCTTCCTGAACCATTTCTTTTATCAGATCTCCATTATCTCTTATGAAATTTCCAACAACGAAAAAAGTTGCTTTTACATTGTGTTTTTTCAATGCATTAAGAAGCAGCGGTGTATTGCCATTTTCATAGCCACAGTCAAAAGTAAGGTAGAGTATTTTCTCCTGGGTATCCTTTGCAAAGTAGGCGTTATAGGAAGCAAGCTCTTGAATGGAAGCATTTCCTACAGGACGTTTTCCTTCCTCCTGGAAGCTGAGTCCCCAGCTTGCGCAGTCTGATGAAGTAGCGACTGCTTCCGGGGGTGAAAAATGGTGAACGATCACCCGGGCGGCAGAACCGGCCAGAAAGGACAGGGCGAAGAGGAGAGGAACGCCGGCGTAGTGGAGAAAGTCTTTGATCGCAGGGCGCTTTTTCGAGCAAAAAGAGGAAATATGCGAAGAGAATTTTTCCTTCAGTGCTGGAAAAGAAAAAATGGGAAATTTCATGAAGAGAAAACCTCACGGGTATTTTTTTACAGATATATGAGAAAATAAAAGGTTTATGCCAGAGCGTGTTTGAAAAATCATGCGAATAAGGGCAAGGCAGCTGCTTGAAAATGAAAGGAAAATCCAGACATTAATTAAGCCACCAGCATCGACGTTTACTGGTGGCTTAAATCTGATCCATATCCAATGGAATGTACCTCTCTTTCCGAATATATTATGCGTTTAAAACAATTGGAATTAAGGCTTACGTTCTTGGTGGACTGTACCTCGCTTTTCTTAAAGTGTTAAAAATTAAGATGTTTCGTTATGCTTCTGGTGGTCCGTACCTCTCTTTCTTAGATTATAAGTAATGAACTTATGTTTTCGGTGGTCTCACTCCTTTTTGTTTTTATTTTTAAGTTCCTTTTGTTTTATGAGCTTACTATAACAGATTACTTCTCGTTTGTCAACAAATAATTTGAAAAAATATTATTTTATATAAAATAAAAAGTTTATATATGCGAAAAGAATTGAAAATTCAGACAATATTTCCGCGTATAATGTGGTATGATGAAACTATAAAGAATATGGCTTTTCAACGTGATAAAGTGCTGGGAAGCTGTATGACAGAAGATGAGGAGGAAGCAAAGATGTTAAATGCAATTCTTGATGAATTGAAACTGAATGCCCTTGTGATCACAGATCCGTATAACATGCGACATGTAAGCGGTTTTCGCGGCGGCGAGGGCGCTTTATATATTTCAGCAGCCCAGAAGGTGCTGATCACAGATTCCCGTTATACGGAGCAGGCCGGTAAAGAGAGCGATTTCACAGTAATCGAAGAGTGCCGTGGGCATAACCGTCAGACGATCCTGAAGGAGTGTATGGAGAAGGAGAATGTAAATGGCGATTTCCATATGGGATATGAGGATCAGTCCATGCTTTGCTGTGATTTTGATAAGCTCAGAAAGGAACTGCCGGTTCAGACATGGACACCTCTTGGCAGCAGAATCGATGATCTTCGCCAGATTAAGACTGAGGAAGAACTGGAGTACCTGGCAAGAGCTGAAGAAATCGGGGACAAAGCATTTGCAGAATTTTTGAAAATCGTGAAACCAGGAATGACAGAGCTGGAAGCTGCGGCAGAGCTGGAATATCTGATGAAAAAAGAGGGAGCAGAGGATTTAAGCTTTAACACGATCATCGCTTCCGGTCTGAATTCTTCCATGCCTCATGCAATCCCAGGAGATAAGAAGCTGGAGGAAGGGGATTTTGTTACCTGTGATTTTGGCTGTAAATACAAGGGATACTGCTCCGATATGACACGTACCTTTGTTCTCGGAAAAGCAAGCGATAAACAGAAAGAAATTTACAATGTTGTATTAAAAGCACAGCTGGCCGGTCTTGCAGCAGTAAAGGCTGGTGTAAGCGGAGCGAGTGTGGATAAGGTTGCGAGAGATATTATTACAGAGGCTGGTTACGGTGACTGTTTTGGCCACGGACTTGGTCACAGTGTAGGTCTTTTCATCCATGAAAGTCCGCGCCTGTCTCCCTCTGACGATACCATTCTGAAAGCCAATATGATCGAGACTGTTGAGCCGGGTATTTATGTACCTGGTTTCGGAGGGGTTCGTATTGAGGATATGGTAGTGGTAACGGAGGATGGCTGCCGCAATCTGGCACATTCTCCTAAGGAACTGATTGAGGTTCCCGTTGAGAAATAAAGAGCTGATATATATAGTGAATAGATAGTGATGTCGCCGACAGGCGAAATGTCTGTTTTGTGAAAGAAAATTATCTGCCCGGGCGGCATCTGAGTTTCTTTTATGATTAAAATGTTAATATTGTTATTAAAATATGGAAAGGAATAAGAAAATGCTGAAACAATTATCAATTTTTGCGGAAAATATCAAAGGGAAAATGCAGAAGGTGACTGGAATCCTCCTGGAGGAGGATATTAATATCCTTGGTTCTGTTACCAATGACAGTGCTGAATATGGAATTATACGTATGGTTGTTTCCAAACCTGAGCAGGCGTTAGAAGCGCTGACAAAGGCTGGTTTTATCTGTAAGCTTAGTGATGTTCTTGGAATCGAGGTAAAGGATGAGGTTGGTAATCTGAACAAACTGCTTCTCAGTCTCCAGGAGAGCAACATCAATATTGATTATCTGTATCTGTCTTTCAACCGTGCTACCGGACTTCCGATCATGGTTCTCCACGTACCGGATATCAGTGAGGTGGAGGCATGTCTGAGAAATAAGGGATTTAATTCCATTTCTGAGGTTCATTGAGCACTTCTGACAGAAACAGAATCTGAAATCCTGCATAGAACTCTGAATAGTTGGAAAAACTACCGTTATCAATCTTTAGGAGGTAAGGAAATGTTACGGTATTTGCCTATTCGGAAGATTCACGCAAGACAAATTCTGGATTCCAGAGGCAATCCTACTGTGGAGGTAGAAGTGACAGTTGGAGAAGGCGTTATTGGAATCAATGGATATACAGGCCGTGCAGCGGTTCCATCCGGCGCGTCCACAGGAAAATTCGAAGCACTGGAGCTAAGAGACGGCGATAAAGGAAATTATAAAGGCCTTAGTGTACAAAAAGCAGTGGATAATGTAAACACAAAAATCGCGGAGGCAATTCTGGGAGAAAATGCACTGGATCAGACCTATATTGATTCTCTTCTGATCCAGACAGATGGTACGGACAATAAAAGCAATCTTGGGGCAAATGCCACTCTTGGTGTTTCTATGGCGGTGGCGAGGGCAGCCGCTATGGCACTTCGGATTCCGCTTTATCAGTATATCGGAGGCTGTCATGCGAACAGGATGCCAGTACCAATGATGAATATTTTGAATGGCGGGCGGCATGCGGACAATACAGTGGATCTTCAGGAGTTTATGATCATGCCAGTTGGGGCTTCCTGTTTTTCAGAGGGAATCCGCATGTGTGTGGAGATTTATCAGTCACTGAGGATTCTTTTAAAAAAGAAAAATCTGTCTACAGCAGTGGGCGATGAGGGTGGTTTTGCACCGGATCTGAAGGATTCCAGGGAGATTCTGGAATTGATCCTTGAGGCTGTGAAGAACGCCGGATATGAGCCGGGAAAAGATATTGGCATTGCCATTGATGCGGCAGCCAGTGAATTATATGACGGAGAAAAAGATGGCTACTATTTTCCAGGGGAGAGTAAGATGACTGGAAAAGAGGTGATCCGGGATTCCAATGAAATGATCCGTTATTACGAAAATCTGTTAGATGAATTTCCTGTTGTTTCCATTGAGGACGGACTGCAGGAGGATGACTGGGAGGGCTGGAAGGCTATGACGGAGCGGCTTGGAAGCCGTGTACAGCTGGTTGGGGATGATCTTTTTGTGACAAATATCAAACGGCTGGCCTGTGGAATAAAGCTCGGAACAGCAAATGCAATCCTGATCAAGGTAAATCAGATCGGAACCCTGACAGAGTCTCTGGAGGCAGTAGAACTGGCTGCACGGGCGGGTTATCGCTCTGTTATTTCCCACCGCTCCGGTGAAACGGAGGATTCCTTTATTGCAGATCTTGCAGTGGCAACTGGTGCGGGGCAGATCAAGACTGGTGCACCATGTCGTTCAGATAGAAATGCCAAGTATAATCAGCTTCTGAGAATCCATGAGCAGCTTGGCAGACTGTCGATGTATGAGAATCCGTTTGCCTGATCCTGAAAAAAACGATAGCGTAATTTGTCCAAATTCAAGATAAAAAAGAGTTGAAATCAAATGCTGGCTATGGTACAATATCTCCTAGTTGATTAGGAGGTGTAACCACGTGCAGATTTTAAGAACGATTTTAACAATTCTTTTTGTTATAGATTGTATTGCCCTTACCGTAGTAGTCCTTATGCAGGAAGGTAAGTCACAGGGGCTTGGTGCGATCGCCGGAGCTGCAGACACATACTGGGGTAAGAACAAAGGACGTTCCATGGAGGGCGGTCTTGTTAAGGCAACTACAGTTATGGGAGTTTTGTTCTTTGTACTGGCAGTTGTATTGAACTTGAATTTCTAAGAATAAACTGGGAAACACTCTTGTTGATCTGATCGCAAGAGTGTTTTTTATGTAAGCGGAAAATCCTGCTTTGCAGGATTCTTTCCTGATAATAGGAAATTATGGAAAGATGGTAGAAAAGTTTCGTGATAATTACAGTCTGTGCGTGCGATTTTAATAGAGCAGCTTGCGTGTGCAGGTATTAAGAAGGAGACAAATTGAGTAAAGACAGAGAATTTGACAAACGAAAAAAATTTATGATGGAGCTTCTTGGAGATCCAGTGTACCAGCCTATGCGTTTCCGGGAAATTGCAGGTCTTCTGCGCCTTTCAAAGGACGAGAAGAAAGATCTGTACCGTGTTCTGGATGATCTGGTAGCAGAGGGAAAGGCTGACCTGGATTCCAAGGGACGTTATTCCAAAGTAACTGGAAGAAAGCGCGGGAAAGAGAAGCAGCGTGGAAAAAGAGAAGAACGTGACGAGAAGTTTTCGGGTAAACGTTCCGGGAAATATGCAGAAGAAAGCTCCGAGAGACGTACCGGGAAAAAAGATGAGAAACATTCCGATAAGAAATATAATGATAAGCAGGCGGGAAAGTATGATCACCGCAAGCCCGACGATCGTTACGGCAGGGGAAAAGATAAGTACAATGAATATCCGGACAGTCCATCTGTGGAAGGCACCTTCATCGGTCATCCCAAGGGCTTTGGCTTCGTGGAAATCGAGGGGGAAGACAACGACGTATTTATTCCGGAAGATTGTACCGGAACGGCTATGCACCAGGATAAGGTTCGTGTTATAATCACAAAAGAGCCGCAGGAAGGCAAACGCCGTGAGGGAATTGTAGTAAAAGTTCTGGAAAGAGGTATGACCCAGATCGTGGGAACCTACGAGAACAGCCGTGACTTTGGTTTTGTGGTAAGCGACAATCCTAAATTTTCCAGGGACGTATTTATTCCGAGAAAAGATTCCCAGGGAATCAAGGATGGGGATAAGGTAGTGGTGGAAATCACCAGCTACGGAAGCAAGAACCGCAATCCGGAAGGGAAGATCGTAGAGAATCTGGGAAGCTGCCGTGCACCTGGAACAGATATCCTTGCCATTGTAAAAAGCTTTGGCATTCCAAGCGAATTTCCGGATAAAGTAATCCGTCAGGCTGACCGTGTACCAGATCATGTTCTGGATGCTGACAGGGATGGCCGACTGGATCTTCGCCATCTTCAGACCGTCACCATTGACGGAGAAGACGCCAAGGATCTGGATGATGCAGTTACTTTGACAAAGGAGAATGGCATCTATCATCTTGGTGTTCACATTGCAGATGTAAGCAATTATGTACAGGGAGGAAGTGCCCTTGACCGTGAGGCGTTGAAGCGGGGAACCAGTGTATATCTGGCAGACCGTGTAATTCCCATGCTCCCGGTACGGCTTTCCAACGGAATCTGTTCTCTGAACCAGGGGCAGGATCGTCTTACTTTAAGCTGTCTTATGGATATTGATAAAAAAGGAAATATGATTTCCCATAAGATTGCAGAGACTGTGATCTGTGTAGATGAGAGAATGAATTATACAGATGTGAAAAACATTCTGGAGGATACTGACGAAGAGGCAAAGAAACGCTATGAAAAACTTGTTCCCATGTTTTTCCTGATGAAAGAGCTTTCTGAAATCCTTCGTGGAAACCGCCATCACAGAGGCTCCATTGATTTTGATTTTCCGGAGAGCAAGATTATCTTAAATGCAGCAGGAAGAGCCATTGACATTAAGCCATATGAGGCAAATGTGGCAACAAGGATCATTGAGGATTTCATGCTTATGGCAAATGAGACTGTGGCAGAGGAGTGCTGCAGGGATGATATGCCGTTTGTTTACCGTACCCATGAGACTCCGGATCCCGAGAAAGTGGAGAGCCTTCTCACACTTCTTCATAATCAAGGAGTGCCGGTGCAGAAGAATGGACAGGAGATTACCCCGAAGGAGATCCAGACTATTCTGGAGAGCATTGAGGGACTTCCAAACGAGCCACAGATCAGCCGCCTTACTCTTCGAACCATGAAACAGGCGAAGTATACTACAGAATGCAGCGGCCATTTTGGACTTGCAGCGAAATATTACTGCCATTTTACTTCTCCAATCCGTCGTTATCCGGATCTTCAGATTCACAGGATCATTAAGGATAAGCTTCGGGGACGTCTGGAAAGAGAGGGAAAAACAGAGCATTATAAAGAGATTCTGGAAGATGTGGCACGCCAGTCCAGTGTGTGTGAGCGCCGGGCGGACGAAGCAGAGAGAGAATCTGACAAGCTGAAAAAAGCAGAATATATGTCTTACCATATTGGGGAAGAATTTGAAGGAATCATTTCCGGTGTTACTGGCTGGGGCTTCTATGTGGAACTTCCAAATACGGTAGAGGGACTGGTTCATGTAAATACACTGAGGGATGATTACTACACCTTTGATCAGGATGCTTACGAGTTGATCGGCGATGTGACACACAAGGTGTTTGCACTGGGACAGAAGGTGCGTGTGAGAGTTGCGGACGCAGATACCATGCTGAAGACTGTGGATTTTGTTCTGGCAGAGGAGCAAGAGTGGTAATTAGAAGTTACTGTTCATTCTGCGATCAAAAACACGCTTTGCGATGCATAGAAACTACGCTCTAGAACAGCAACCCTTTGTTTTGAGCGCCCGCCTGCAGGCGGAAATCCATATAGGGAGGAACTTATGGCAAAGAAACCAGGAATCAAACTGATTGCAAATAATAAAAAGGCATTTCACGATTATTTTATAGAAGACACGTATGAGGCAGGAATTGCCCTGGCAGGAACAGAAGTAAAATCCCTGCGTATGGGAAAATGCAGCGTCAAGGAATCTTTTGTGCGGATTCAGAATGGGGAGGTTTATATCTATGGAATGAACATCAGCCCATACGAAAAAGGCAATATTTTCAATAAAGATCCCCTTCGTATCCGTAAACTTCTCCTTCACCGCAGTGAGATCAACAAGATGGAAGCCAAACTGAAGGAAAAAGGTCTTACCCTTGTGCCAATCAAGGTCTATTTCAAGGACAGCCTTGTGAAGGTGGAAATTGGTATGGCAAGAGGTAAGAAATTGTATGACAAACGTCAGGATATCGCTAAGAAAGATCAGAGACGAGAAGCAGAGCGTGATTTCAAGGTGAAGAATTTATATTAAAAACAATGGGAGCTGGGGATTTTTATGATGAAAAATTCCCGGCTTTCGTAAATTTCTGTTAAACATTTATAGGGGATCAGCTGTAAAGATGCAGCATATAAAAAGTCAGACAGGTCAATATGGTATTTATTTAATATTCGCTGTACAGGCAGCATGAAAACAGTAAAAAGAGGTTGGCTATGGAAGAGAAAATAAAAGAGAAAACACAGGAAGCAAAGGAAACAATAAAAGAAAACCGTCCGATGAAAACCGTAGAGGATTCCAGAACGGAGCAGGTTCATCTGATCATGCACCAGCACTTAAATGCCGGCGGCAGGCTGTTCGGAGGAATGCTGATGCAGTGGGTGGATGAGGTGTCCGGCGTGGTTGCCATGCGTCATTGCGGAACTTACCGTGTCACAACTGCAGCTGTGGACAATCTGCAGTTTAAGGAGCCCGTTTACGAGGGCGAGATCCTTGTGATGATCGGCTATGTGACCTATGTGGGAAATACCTCCATGGAAGTGGAAATTGATTCCTATGTGGAGCGCGGGGATGGAATGCGTTACCTGGTTAACCGTGCTTTTTCTGTGATGGTAGCTGTGGATAAGGATGAGCGTCCTACCCGAATCCCCGGCCTTATTATCCACACAGAAGCTGAGAAAGGACGCCATGAGGCAGCTCTGCTCCGCAGGGATATGCGTAAAGAGCGAAGAGACGCCGGGTTTTAAACATTGAGACATGTTGTCAAAAACTATTTGAGTCAGAGATAGAGAAAACTGTCCCTGGCTCTTTTTGTTCACAGAAGAAGTACGCAGGATCTTCCTTCCCGGTGAAGGCACCAGAGAGAATGGGGAAAAGAAACCCGAGAGTTGCGGCGCGAAATCGTGCAAAGCATGATTTCTGTGCATCGCGAAGCGTGTTACTGTGAATGGAGTGAACAGTAACGAAAAGTTTAAAAATTGTATGAAATCATCCCGCGTTCGGTTGACAAGTCTGTCATACTCTGTAATAATAATGGAGAACAAAAAGTGGATATTAGAGGAGTTTAATTCCATTTTGTGGGAGGAATATAGATTATGAAAAAACGTTATGTGATTCTTGCAGCACTTTTGGTCACTGCTTTGGCAGCAGCCGGATGTGGTAAGAAACAGACTGAAGATACAGGTAAGGATGGCCAGGTAACCGTGGCTCCGGCTGAGAATACAGATACAGCTTCAAGCGATGACAGTTCCCTGGTAGAGATGCAGAAATCTGACGATGCAGATATCAAGAATGTGATTGGTGATAAGACTTCCACAGCTTCCAAGCTGATTCTTGTGAACGGTACCGGAGCTGCTGTGAAGGGACTTTACATTCGTCCGACTACGGATGACGATGATGACTGGGGCACAGAGCTGATCAATGGATTGTTTACTTTGAATGATGGCGACAAGGCTCTTTACTATTATGAGCCGGACGAGAAGGATGCAGATGGAAATGCGGTGACAAGCTATGACATCCGGATCACGTATGAGGACGAGGATTATACAGATTGTTATTTCCGTAAGCTTCCGCTGAAGACAATTTCAAAGATCACTCTTCATATGGATGGAACTGCTGAGGATGGAATTCCTTATGCTACTTATCTGACAGGAACGAGTAAGACAGAAACTTCTACCCTGAGTGAAGTGATGGCGCGTCTTGGTCTTGATGACAGCGAAGACAGTTCTGAGGATGATTCTCAGGAAACGGATACAGCACCAACGCCTACATCTGCGCCGCAGCAGTCAGATTCCACTGCTGCACCTACATCTGCACCGCAGCCTACAAGTACCCCGGATAATAATGGCGGCAGTAATACTGCACCGGATGATTCCAATGCAGATAAGGCGAAACAATATATCGGACAGCCGCTTTCCAGTCTGGTTGCAGCACTGGGAGAGGCTAACGGAAGTGATTATGAGAACGAGCCGGAGACCGGAGAGACAGGATATCATTATTATGACTCTTTCACAGTTTCTACTACTGTTGATGACAGCGGAAATGAGATTGTTGCCGGAGTATGGTAAAATTAAAGAATAAAAAATAAGGCAGGATAAAAGCATGGAAATGAAAAGAGTTTTATTAAAATTAAGCGGTGAGGCTCTTGCCGGACCGAAGAAAACAGGATTTGACGAGGCGACTGTTCTTGCAGTAGCGAAGCAGATCAAGGCAATTTCTGATGAAGGAGTACAGATCGGCATTGTGATCGGCGGTGGAAACTTCTGGAGAGGACGTACCAGTGAGACGATAGACCGCAACAAGGCAGACCAGATCGGTATGCTTGCTACCATTATGAACTGTATTTATGTATCTGACCTTTGCAGATATACAGGTATGAAGACTGAGATTTATACACCATTTGCATGTGGTGCATTTACCAAACTGTATTCCAAGGACAGCGTAGAAGAGAGCTTTGCACAGGGCAAGCTGGTATTCTTTGCAGGCGGTACAGGACATCCGTACTTCTCTACTGATACAGCTACGGTTCTTCGTGCAGTTGAGATCGAGGCCGATGCGATTCTTCTGGCGAAGGCAGTTGATGGTATTTATGACAGCGATCCGAAGGTAAATCCTGACGCTGTGAAGTATGATGAGATCTCTATTCAGGAGGTTGTTGACAAGAAGCTTGCAGCCATGGATCTTACAGCTTCTATTATGTGTCTGGAGCAGAAAATGCCGATGATGGTATTTGCTCTTGATGAGGAGAACAGCATTATCAACACTGTTCACGGAAAATTTTCCGGAACAAAGGTTACTGTATAAGCGCGTTGCGCAGAAAATAGGATAATACTGCTTACCGGCAGAAAATCATAAAGAGGGAGATTAATTTTATGGATGAAAGAATTCAGAAGTATGAAGAGAAAATGAAAAAGACATTGGGCAGCTTAGAAGCAGAGCTGACTACTATCCGTGCAGGACGTGCCAATCCGCATATCCTTGACAAGCTGACAGTAGATTACTACGGAAGCCCTACACCGATTCAGCAGGTGGCAAATATCACGGTTCCGGAAGCTCGTATGATCCAGATCCAGCCATGGGAATCCAGCCTGATCAAGGGAATTGAGAAAGCAATCCTTACTTCTGATCTTGGCCTGAACCCGAATAACGATGGAAAAGTGATCCGTCTTGTTTTCCCGGAGCTTACCGAGGAACGCCGTAAAGATCTGGTTAAAGATGTTAAGAAAAAAGGTGAGGCAGCTAAGGTTGCTGTCCGCAACATCCGCCGTGATGCCAACGATGCATACAAGAAGCTGAAAAAAGAAGAGGATGTATCTGAGGACGAGATCAAAGAGTTAGAGGACAAAGTTCAGAAGCTTACAGACAAATACATCAAGGATGTAGATGCTGCAGTAGAAGCAAAAGGTAAGGAGATTATGACTGTATAAGGGCATATTACCTGAAGCGCAGAGCTGTTTGGACTAAAAATCTGCAAAACAGGATCCTTTTATAAAGAAACCGCAAAAAGAGCTCTTTAAAAAGAGCTCTTTTCTGCCCTTGTGTATGAAATTGTACGAATAATCTGAACGCTTATAACGAAAAAAGAAAAACAAAATACAAGGAGAAAAATATGAACGTACCCAATCATATTGCCATTATTCTGGACGGCAATGGCCGCTGGGCAAAGGCAAAGGGACTGCCTCGTGGCTATGGACATGTTAAGGGCTGCGCCAATCTGGAGCAGGTCTGCTATGATATTAAAGATCTGGGCGTGAAATATCTGACAGTATATGCTTTTTCCACGGAGAACTGGAAACGCTCCAGAGAAGAAGTGGACGGGCTTATGAAGCTGTTTCGCAGTTATCTTAAGAAATGTATCAAAATATCCCGGGATAATAAGATGAAAATCAAAATTATCGGCGATATCTCTGCTTTTGCACCGGATATTCAGGAAAGCATCCGTAAACTGGAGGAGTTTTCCAAGGATTATGATGAGCTGTACTTCCAGATCGCCATGAATTATGGAAGCCGCGATGAGATTACAAGAGGAATGCGAAAGATGGCACAGGATGTGGCGGATGGAAAAGTTTCTCCGGATCAGATCACAGAGGATACGATTGGAAGCTACCTGGATACTGCAGGAGTGCCGGATCCGGATCTTCTGATACGCACCAGCGGAGAACAGAGACTTTCCAATTTCCTTATGTGGCAGCTGGCTTATACGGAATTCTATTTTACAGACGTGGCATGGCCGGATTTCCATAAAGCAGAATTAGTACAGGCTATTGAGAAATATAATCAAAGAGACAGAAGATATGGCGGTGTGAAGGAGGAGTAAGATGTTTAAAACACGTCTTTTAAGCGGTATTGTGTTGGTCGCAGTTGCGCTTCTGACTATTATCAGTGGAGATTATGTGCTGTTTTTTACACTACTTGGGATCTCTCTGATCGGAATGCAGGAGCTTTATAAGGTTATGAAGGTTCGGGAAGACCATTTTAATGCCCTGGAAATTGCAGGCTATCTTGGAGCTGTGATCTACTATGTGCTGATGTCGCTGGATTTTGAAAAATATGGAATGATGGGCGTGATCATTTCGTTCATGATGTTTATGTTCGTTTACGTATTTACTTATCCCAAGTTCAAAGCAGAACAGGTGATGCCGGCGTTCTTTGGGGTGGTATATGTGGCTGTAATGCTCTCCTTTATTTATCTTACCAGGAACCTTCCGGATGGAAAATTCCTGGTATGGCTGATCTTTTTATGCTCCTGGGGATGCGATACCTGCGCATATTGTGTGGGAATGCTGATCGGCAGGCACAAAATGGCACCAATCCTCAGCCCGAAGAAATCAGTAGAAGGTGGAGTAGGCGGCGTGGCAGGTGCTGCGCTTCTGGGCGCGATTTATGCAGCTGCAACTGGCGGCAGGATTGCAGAGTATGCACTGATCTGTGCAGTCGGAGCGCTGATCTCCATGGTGGGAGATCTGGCTGCTTCTGCTATTAAGAGAAATCAGGGAATCAAGGACTATGGCAAACTGATCCCGGGACACGGTGGAATCCTGGACAGATTTGACAGTGTGATCTTTACAGCTCCGGCTATTTATTTCCTGGCGAAGCTTGTGTTGGGAATCTGATTCAGGATTGGCAGCGAGAAGCATAAAGGAATAAAAAGTGTGGAAATGATAAGATATGATTTGTCCCGGAAATGGACTGAGAGGAATTTGAAATGAAGAAAATTGCAATTTTAGGTTCAACCGGCTCTATCGGTACACAGACTCTGGATGTAGTGAGAGCTAACGGTGATATAGAGGTGCTGGGAATCAGTGCAGGAAGAAATGTGAAAATGCTGGAAGAACAGGCAAGAGAGTTTCATCCTCAGCTGATTGCAGTGTGGGATGAAAATGCGGCAAAGGATCTGGAAGTCCGTCTTGCGGATATGGATGTAAAAATTGTGTCTGGTATGGAGGGACTTCTGGAGCTTGCACGTATGCCCCAGACAGACATTCTGGTTACCGCTGTTGTAGGAATGATTGGAATCCGTCCTACAATGGAGGGAATCAAGGCGGGCAAGGACATTGCTCTTGCAAACAAAGAAACATTGGTAACAGCAGGTCATCTGATCATTCCCATGGCAAAAGAGCATGGGGTTCAGATCCTTCCGGTAGACAGTGAGCACAGTGCTATTTTCCAGGCCCTTCATGGGGAAAAGCGGGCGCAGGTTGAGAAGCTTCTGATCACAGCTTCCGGTGGCCCCTTCCGTGGGAGAAAAAGAGAAGAACTGGAACATGTGACGCTTGCGGATACCCTGAAGCATCCGAACTGGGTAATGGGACAGAAGATCACAGTAGATTCTGCAACCCTGGTCAATAAAGGTCTGGAGGTTATGGAAGCCAGATGGCTGTTTGATGTGGATCTGGATCATATTCAGGTTGTTGTCCAGCCAAAGAGCATTATCCATTCGATGGTAGAGTTTAAAGATGGTGCAGTTATGGCGCAGCTTGGAACTCCGGATATGCGGCTTCCAATCCAGTACGCACTCTATTATCCGGAACGCAGATATCTGGATGGAGAGAGACTGGACTTCCATAAATTGAAAGAGATTGCTTTTGAAGATCCGGATATGGATACATTCCTGGGGCTTCCAATGGCTATGGATGCTGCAAGAAAAGGCGGCAGTATGCCTACTGTGTTTAACGCAGCAAATGAGCTGGCTGTAAAGAAGTTTTTACAGGAAAAAATCGGTTTTCTGGATATTTACGACATTATTGCACAGTCTATGGAAAGACATACAGTGATCCGGAATCCTGAGCTGGAGGAGATACTGGCAGTAGAAGACGAGACTTATAAATGGATTGAAAGCAGGTGGTAGGTTGAAGATTATTCTGGCATTATTGATTTTCAGTGCGATCATTCTTTTTCATGAGCTGGGGCATTTCCTTCTTGCAAAGAAAAATAAGATCGTAGTAACGGAGTTTTCCCTTGGAATGGGACCAAGGCTGCTTAGCACAGAGAAGAATGGAACAAGGTATTCTCTGAAGCTTTTGCCCCTTGGCGGTTCCTGTGCCATGCTGGGAGAAGATATGGAAGATGAGTCCAAGGGAACTTTCAATGGTGCACCGGTTTGGGGAAGAATCGCTACAGTTGCAGCAGGACCGGTGTTTAACTTTATTCTGGCCTTTGTGTTTGCAGTGCTCATTGTTACGCTGGTGGGCTATGACCCGGCAGAGGTTACGCAGGTGGAGAGTGGTTCTACTGTGGCTGAAGCCGGTCTTCAGGAAGGGGATATTATCAAAGAATATCAGGGGTATCATATTGATCTGGCAAGAGATCTTTATCTGTATATGTATCTGAATAATCCGCAGGAGGATGAGACCATTCATATGACTGTGGAGAGGGATGGCAAAGATGTGGAGCTGGCCTTCAAACCAGACGTACAGGTGAGATACCTTCTTGGCTTTAACAGAAAGAGTACCGATTCCCTTGAGGTGGCATCCCTGATCCCGGGAATGGGTTTATCTGAAACTGGTGTGGAGCCTGGGGACGTGATCACTTCCATTAATGGCACCAGACTGGAGAGTTCGGACGATTATACTGCATATCTTGCAGAGCATCCTCTCACAAGTGAGCCTGTGACCATTACTTATGTGCGTGATGGCCTGGAATACAACGCTGAGGTAACTCCATCAGAGTCCCGCACAGCAGTGCTTGATTTTTCTTATAATCTGGCGTACACGAAGACACATGGATTTGAAGTGCTGAAGTATGGAACACTGGAAGTAAAATATATGATCCGTTCTACCTTACTCAGCCTGAAAGAGCTTCTTACCGGTGGGCTGGGCGTAAAGGATTTAAGCGGTCCGGTTGGCATAGCTGATGCAATTGGCAGTACCTATGAGGCAAGTAAGAGTGAGGGCATGCTGACAATCTGGGTAAATATGCTGTATATGGCAGCACTTTTATCTGCAAACCTTGGTGTTATGAACCTGCTTCCGCTTCCTGCACTGGATGGCGGCCGGCTTGTATTTCTGATTATCGAGGCTATCCGGAGAAAACCGGTGAACAGACAGATTGAGGGCATGGTTCATTTCGCAGGTTTGATGGTGTTGATGCTTTTGATGGTTGTAGTTATGTATAATGATATTTTGAAGATTTTTTAATCTTTTTGAAATGAAAAAGCTGTAAAAAATGAAAGAGAAGGCTATGTGTATCAAACGGATATGCATAGCCTTTTTTGATGCAGCAGACGATTCTGCAGCAAATTCCTATTACCCCCAAAAAAAGCTTTTCCAGGCAGTGAGAGGAAATAACGGAAATGCAGATGAGGGGGATGGTCTGCTGCAGGCGGCAAATCCTGCAAGGGGATTCCTTTTTATAGGGAAAACTTCCGAATATGTAGTAATAAAAACTACATAATAAAGTGTCGAATAAAAGTAAAACTTGACATAAAAACAATAATGCTTTATACTAAAATAGTTTTAAAATCAAACTAAATTAAAGCATGGAGGATATTGTTTTGGATAGAGAATACAAAAGCAGTTTGAGATGTTTGAAAATTGGAGATAAGGTGGCAGAACTTCCTATTATTCAAGGGGGAATGGGCGTGGGAGTGAGCCGTAGCTCCCTGGCTGGCGCAGTGGCAGCAGAAGGAGGAGTGGGAGTTATTTCCACAGCTCAGATCGGATATGATGAGGCTGGCTTTGAGAAAGACCAGGCGGGGTGCAATCTGAAGGCAATAAGAAAGCATATATGGAAGGCAAGGGAGATTGCCAAGGGAAAAGGGCTGGTCGGTGTTAATATTATGGTAGCGCTGAAACATTATAAAGAGCATGTAAAGGAAGCTGTGGAATGTGGTGCAGATGTAATCATCAGTGGCGCAGGACTTCCTATGAATCTACCAGAGTTGGTACCGGAATTTTGCAGAACAAAGATTGCGCCTATTGTTTCTTCAAAAAGGGCAGCAAACCTGATTCTGAAAATGTGGGCACATCGATATAACCGGACTGCAGACCTGATCGTAGTGGAAGGACCGGAGGCAGGAGGGCACCTGGGATTTTCCAGGGATCAGCTGGCTCACAGGGATGAGATGGATTTCGACCAGGAAATCCGGGATATTATTGCATGTAAAAAGGAATATGAGGAAAAGTTTGGCCGGGAAATTCCAGTGGTAGTTGCTGGCGGAATTTTTGACCGGAAAGATATTGATCATGTTATGGCGCTTGGGGCAGATGGTGTGCAGATCGCAAGCCGGTTTGTGGCGACCAAGGAATGCGATGCCGATGAAAGGTATAAACAGGCGTATGTAAATGCAAAGAAAGAGGATATGCAGATTATCCAGAGCCCTGTAGGAATGCCTGGAAGGGCGCTTTGTAATCCTTTTATGAAACTGGTAGAGAATGGACGGATTCCAGTAAAGAAGTGCTATAACTGCCTGGAAAAATGTAATCCAGGACAGGTTCCGTACTGCATTACCAAGGCATTGATCGATGCGGTGGAGGGAGATGTAGAGAATGGATTGATGTTCTGTGGGGCAAATGTTGGAAGGATTGACAAAATTACTTCAGTGCATGAATTGATGCGGGAATTGGCAGAAGGCTGATGGTTAGCCGGTTCCTATATGGTGATGTTGCTGACAAACGGCATGTCCGTTTAGATTATAAGGTTTAGATTAGAATTTTATGGCGGGAGAGAAAATCCCGCCATATTATGTTTATTGTAATTCTGCAATCCGGGTGACGCCTACGTAAATTTCCTGAATTTTGTACCAGGTGGCATAATCTACGATTCCGGTTTCCGGGAGACCGAAAATATTCTGGAATTTGCGGACAGAGGCCTGAGTCTGGGCACCATAGATTCCGTCCGGATTTACTTTTGGAAGAGCAGGGTAGGCCTGGCTGATGGCATTTAGCTGTTCCTGAAGCTGGAGTACTTTGCTGCCGGAAGCACCGATATCCAGGTCATATCCTGGCCAGGAGGAAGGAATTCCGGAGATTTCTTCTGCCACATTGATATACATATCGTTTCCGTAGAAATACCGCAGGATTTCAATGGCAGAATATCCCTGATCCCCAAGTCGCTTGCTTCCCCACTGTGTCATCCATCCTCTGTCCCGGCACTGCACCCGCTCTCCGTCGCAGTACTGGGTAAGAATTGGCTGACGGACGTTAGGACGGGATAGATAATTCTCGAAAAGTTCGTCTACAATGCGGTCGATGGAGTCAAAGATGTTTCGTCCGCGGATCCATTTGTGGTCGTAGGCGGTGGAGGAGGTGATGGTGTAGTCTTTCCCTTTATTGCGGTACCACTCCGTGTATACCCGGTTTAGGGTAAAGGACATAATTGCCAGGATGTTGGCGCGGATAGTGTCGTCAGGCCAGGTGGCATAGATTTCGCTGCTTGCTACATTTTTGATATAGTCGCGGTAGCGGACATAATAATTAGAGGCGGAGTTATCACCTACAGGCCCATCGTGCACTACAATGTATTCCGGAATTACGACCTTGCTTAGAACAATTTCGCCAGTTTCGTGTACTGGTTTAATTTCAGATTCCTGTATTTTTGGTGGATATTCATAGAAAAGTGTATGGGGAGGAATGACAATTCTGTTTTCCGAAACAGTGTCTTGCCTGGGATTCAGAAGGACAGGCTGTTTGGCCAGAACCGCAGGCAAGACTTCTGTGCCTGCGATTTCCTCCTGGTGAAAATCCTCGGCTTTGATCTGCATGGAATATTCTGCATAAGGCTGCGCCTCCTCGGAAGCATTCAGGCTGTATTCCAGAGGAGGCGTTTTTAATTGAAGGACAGGGGTGTTGCCGGAAGAATCCGTGCGGACTTCTTCAATGACACTGTTTGGATCACCTGTATAAGAAATACGGACCAGTGCATTTTCCACAGGGCGGTTGTCTGTTTTTGAATGGACCGTTATCTGTAAGGTACCCTGGTCTACATTTTCCTGCTGTGCACATAAGGTTTTTCTGTAATACATGGACGACCTCATAAAATGCTCTTCCAGGTATTATATGCTAAAAATGCAATTGTGAAAACATAATTCAGGGATGTTTGTGGGGATGAGAATATATTATAATAGTAAAGAGGCAGCAGGACAGCGGTGCCTACGGTGAAAAAAACGAAAGAAGGAATAAAATGAAACACTTAAGAAAACAAATTGCAGGCTATCTTTTAACGCTTATTCTGCTTATGGCAGGATTCGTATTCCCTGGAAGCGGGGAAAAGGTTCTGGCATCTGGCGGCAGCATGACTGTGCATTTCCTGGATGTGGGACAGGGATTATCCATTCTGGTGCAGTCAGAGGGACAGAATCTGCTGTATGATGGTGGTCCAAGAAGCGCGTCCAGCTATGTGGTGTCCTATTTGCAGGAGCAGAATGTGTCAGAAATTGATTATCTGATTTCATCCCATTACGATGAGGATCATGTGAGCGGACTGATTGGCTGTCTGAATGCATTTCAGGTGGACAATGTGATTGGAGCAGATTATATCCATGATTCTTCCCTTTATGGCTCTTTTATGGATGCAGTGGCAGCACATGGGCTTGAAGTACAGCATCCGGCAGTGGGGGCGGAGTATACATTTGGCTCGGGAGAATTTACAATTCTTTCTCCAAAGGAAATCAGCAAAGAGAGTAATGCTAATTCAGTGGCAATTAAGCTGACGAATGGAGAAAACAGTTTCGTTTTTACCGGGGATGCAGATTTTAACTGTGAGGCAGATATGGTGAATTCCGGGCTTGATCTGAGCTGCGACGTGTTAAGTGTGGGCCATCATGGATCTGCTACATCCACAAGCTGGGATTTTCTTCAGGCTGCAGTTCCGGAATTTGCAGTGATCAGCTGCGGCGCAGGAAATATGTATGGTCATCCGCATGCGGATACCATGGAAAAACTGTCAGATATGGGAATTCAGGTATATCGCTCTGATGAACAGGGAACCATTGTAGCTTCTTCGGATGGAAGTGCTATTACCTGGAGTGCAGATCCTTGCAATGATTATACTTCAGGTGATGGAGAAACAGCTGGGCAAAGTGAAGGGGAGAATGGATTTACAGCTGAAGATAATAGCGGAACTGATGCAGCTGCAGCATCAGAAAAGTCAGAACAGATTGCTGCAGCAGATGACAGTCAGGAGGAAATGGTATGGATATCTGCTACAGGAAGTAAATATCACAGTATTCCTGACTGTGGAAATATGAATCCGGATAAGGCATATCAGGAGCCAGTCTCACAGGCTGAGGCTCAAGGATATGAAGCTTGTAAGAAGTGCTTTTGATTATATATATTTAACCGAAATTTTCCATTATATTTCGGAATATCCCTTTTTTATTTGGGGAAATTCTGGTATACTAGAGCGTGTTTGAAAAAGGCTTTCTGCAAGATGTGCGTCACAATTTGTGGGAGATTTTGCCCGAATGAGGGCGCCGTAGCGGGCTACGGCAACCGAATTCGGGCAAAATCTCCCGCAAAGTGGGGCGTGCAGATTGCGGGAATGATTTTTCAAACAGGCTCTAAAGTGTATGCTTAGTAGAACGTACGGAATATAAAATATAATAACTGTGTAGTTTTCGGACCGTAATCCGTGAGGGCTCCGGCAGTTATAAATAAATTGGTGGTGTAAAATTAGTGAGTGAACAGAAAAGAGTAATTTATACAAAGGAGGAACTGGCTGCGAAGGTAAAGGTTCCGGCTATCGTGGAGCAGGATCTGAAGCGCATTATCAGTGATCGCCTGGAACAATGCGGTCTGTATTACAGATGCTTTTCCAGAATCAAGACAGCTTCTTCTATGGCTCATAAATTTGCTCTGAAAGATTATGGCGCGGAGAATAAGAAACTGCAGGACCTGGTAGGTGTCCGTATTAACCTGTATTTTGATGATGATGTAGAAATCTGCCAGAATATTGTGGAAAATACCTTTGATGTGATTGGCTGGTCCACTTCGGAAAGAAGCGAGGAGGAGTTCAAACCTACGAAATTAAACGGCGTGTGCCGTCTTCCGGAATATTTGCGATCAGAAATTTCAACAGAGACCTGGGATATGTATATTGATGATACCTTCGAGATTCAGATTAAGACCATGTTTTTCGAGGGCTGGCATGAGATCGAGCACGATATGCGCTATAAAGGAGAGGAACTGTGGAAGAATTACAAGGGCTTTTCCAGATACTTTAACAGTATTCTGGCAACTTTGGAGCTTTGTGATAAATCCATGGTTACCCTGTTTGAGGATCTGGGACATTCCCTTTATAAATCAGGCAGATGGAGTGATATGATCAAGAGCCATTTCCGCCTGAAACTGGGAGAGGGACAGCTTTATCCTGAGGTGGCGAAGCTTCTGGATGAGGATTGTGACCAGCAGGTGGAGAACCTGGCCAAGCGTATTTATAAGACCAGCAAGCAGACACTGGTAGACCAGCTGCTTCACCGCAGCCGCAAGGTACCGATCAATGTAAATACGATCATTGCCCTGTTAAACGACAGTCAGTTCCACGACAGTCGTCTGACAGCTATTTTTAAGGAACGTGATGTTTATAATGATGGTCGCGAGGAGAGCCTCGGAGAATCCTGGCATTATGAGATGAAGCCTCTTATCCGCCACAACGTGTTCCAGATGTGCACACAGGTGGATGGAAGCCGTCTGAAGGAAGAGAAACCGGCATCTGCTGCAGAGATTTTCCAGCAGGCAGCAGATGCGATATATGGCTGGATCGTGGGAAAATATGGCGGTCTGTTTAAGGAAATGCCACAGAAGACCAGTACTTATCATGCTGACATTCTGGCTTATCATGTAGCTGTGAATTATGATCCGGACAATCATCGGCTGAATATGCATGTAAGACATATGGATATGGAAGTGGGCGGCAGAATCTGGTATTCAGAAGCCGGACTTGAAGTGTCGCGTCAGGATGAAGTGATTCTGAAGGTTTGCAATGGATATGCACAGCCGGAGAGAGAACACACCATCCAGGACCCGGGAGTAACTTTCTTCAGTTATCCTGGATATTATAAGACGATTGTTGACAATATCGGAATTGTAAATGGAATCGAATGTTCTAACAGAAGACGTATTTTGCGAGAGGATATGTTTGGGAATCTTATTGCAGCGTTGAAAGATTCAGGACGTTTATTCCCTGTTGTTGTGATCGTCTCAAGAGAAACTGCAGACGGAATGATGGATGAGGATTGGCTGGGCCAGTTCCGTGTATCTGATTTTACAAGGACTGTATGGCGATATTCTCATGTATTTACGGCGCATGAGTCTGTTGGAAAGAAATTTCTGAAACTTGCAGGAATTGATATTCGCCAGATTGATGATATCCCAAGGCTTTATATTTTCTGGCCGGGCGGAGATGTGGACGACTATGGTCCGGAGGATGTAACCAACTGTAGCTTTGGCCGTCACCTTGAGGCAAGAGGCGATGCCCGCACCTATGATATTGTGCGTGGGGGACAGGCGTTCTATCATAAGATCGTTACAGATTTAAGAGAATGGAATATTTCTGCTGATATGTGGGAAGGATTTAAGCTGGAGACAGTGACAGAACTTCCGAAATAGAATGATAAAAGTACACCGGTAATAAAAAGGCCTGCAAAACGGATGGTTTGCAGGTCTTTAATGTTTCTTAAGCAATAAAAAATGCGGAAGATGGGACTTGAACCCACACAAGCGCAATGCTTACAAGATCCTTAGTCTTGCTCGTCTGCCAGTTCCGACACTTCCGCATATCGCATTTCACAGAGATAAAAATCTCTACGCGATCAGATATTAAATTGTAACTACTTACGTAGTACATGCGGAAGATGGGACTTGAACCCACACAAGCGCAATGCTTACAAGATCCTTAGTCTTGCTCGTCTGCCAGTTCCGACACTTCCGCATATCGCATTCATAGAGGAAAAACCTCTGCGCGATAAAATATGAAATTGTGACTATTAAATAGTCATGCGGAAGATGGGACTTGAACCCACACGAGCGCAATGCTCACAAGATCCTTAGTCTTGCTCGTCTGCCAGTTCCGACACTTCCGCATATCGCGTTTCTCGGAGAAAGATTTCTTTCTCGCTGCGACGGATATTAGTATAACAAAGGGGTATATGATTGTCAACACATTTTAAAAAAAAAATTAAAAATTTTCAAGTTTTTTTTGAAAAAAAGAGGAATTTGAAATTTTGTGTAGAATATAATTAATAGGAGGAAGATTATCGGCGTACCTGTCAGTCTTTGGAGGATAGAAGATATATGAATATCAGAGAAAGCATGGAAGAAAGAGAACTGGAACTGCTGAGTCCTTATGCCGCATACAGTGGACGTTCCAGAGGAAGAGACCGGGAGGAAGAAGAGTGTGACGTCCGGACGGTTTACCAGAGAGACCGGGACAGGATCCTGCACAGCAAGGCTTTTCGCAGGATGAAAGATAAGACTCAGGTTTTTCTGGCTCCGGAAGGAGATCATTACAGGAATCGGCTGACGCACACTCTGGAGGTATCCCAGATCGCACGTACTATAGCCAAGGCACTTCGCCTGAATGAGGATCTTGTGGAAGCAATTGCACTGGGACATGACCTTGGTCACACGCCTTTCGGACATTCAGGAGAGACCGCACTTAATACCGTTCATCCTGAGGGCTTTGCCCACTACCGTCAGAGCGTCCGCGTGGTGGAAGTACTGGAGAAGAATGGAGACGGACTGAATCTTACCTGGGAGACAAGAGACGGAATCCTGAATCACCGTACCAGCGGTCATCCGTCCACTTTGGAGGGACAGGTAGTCCGCTTTTCTGATAAGATTGCCTATGTTCATCATGATATGGACGATGCCCAGAGAGCTGGGATCATTACAGAGAATGATATTTCTGCCAGTCTCAGGGAGTTTCTTGGACAGACCACAAGAGAAAGGCTGAATACCTTTGTACATGATGTGATTGAGCACAGCATTGACCAGCCTTCCATTCAGATGTCTGCTCCTGTAGAGCAGGCACTCATGGATCTTCGATCAGAGATGTTCCAGAAAGTATATCTGAATCCCATTGCGAAGCGTGAGGAATCCAAGGCAATCAAAATGCTGACAGAATTATACGCCTATTACATAGATCACCCGGAAGCAATGTCCAGGGAGTACGTTGCTCTTATTGAGAAAAAGGGAGTTCCCAAAGACCGGGCGGTATGTGACTGGCTGTCAGGAATGACGGATCAGTATTCCATGAAGAAATTCAAGGAGATTTTCATACCAAGAGCCTGGGAGGTTTATTAGAACGTGGACAAAACTCTTGCAATGAGATATAATATTTATTTACGCGAAAGATGTCGCATTTTCTTGGATATGCGGCATATCAAATCAAAGGAGGATAAGCATGCGCTATTCCGACGATATCATTGAAGAAGTGCGAATGAAAAATGATATTGTAGACGTGATATCCCAGTATGTAAGACTGACCAGAAGAGGAAGCTCCTATTTTGGTCTGTGTCCTTTTCATAATGAGAAGACCCCTTCCTTTTCCGTAACGCCGTCCAAGCAGATGTATTACTGCTTCGGCTGCGGAGCTGGAGGAAATGTATACAATTTTGTAATGCAATATGAGAATTATTCATTTGGAGAAGCACTTTCCCATCTGGCAGAGCGTGCCGGCGTGGAACTTCCCAAGATCGAATATTCCAAGGAGGCAAGGGCAAAAGCGGAGAAGCGCGCAACCTTGCTTGAAATCAATAAGAAAGCGGCTCAGTATTTTTATTACCAGCTGCGCCGTGAAGGTGGAAAAAATGCCCACGATTATCTTACAGGCAGAGGTCTCAGCGAAGAGACGATCAGGAAATTCGGTCTGGGGTATTCAGACAAGTACAGTGATGACCTGTATAAATATCTGAAATCCCAGAATTACAGTGATGAACTTCTTCGGGAATCCGGCCTTTTCAATGTGGATGAACGCCAGGGCATGTATGACAAATTCTGGAATCGTGTTATTTTTCCAATCATGGATGTCAATAACAGGGTGATTGGATTTGGCGGGCGAGTGATGGGAGACGGCAAGCCCAAGTACCTGAATTCGCCAGAGACCCGTATTTTTGACAAGAGCCGTAATCTGTACGGATTGAATATAGCCAGAACCACCAGGAAAAATTACCTGATCCTGTGCGAGGGCTACATGGATGTAATCTCCATGCACCAGGCGGGATTTACCAATGCAGTGGCTTCTCTGGGAACGGCGCTTACATCCGGACATGCCAGTTTGGTGAAGAGGTATACACAGGAAGTGCTTCTTCTTTACGATAGTGATGAAGCTGGTGTAAAAGCCGCCTTGCGAGCCATTCCCATTCTACGGGAAGCCGGCGTGAATTCCAGAGTGGTGAATTTACGGCCTCACAAGGACCCTGATGAATTTATCAAAGCAGAAGGTGCAGAGGCCTTTGAGAAAAGGCTGGAGGCAGCTACGGACAGCTTTATGTTCCGGGTAAGTATTGCTTCCGGTGATTTTCCTATGGATGAGCCACAGGGACAGAACCGGTTTTTTGAGCGGTGTGCCCAGTATCTTCTGGAACTTTCTGATGAACTGGAGCGGAATCTGTATATTGAAGCAATTGTAAAAGAATACCGCAGATATGGAATCAGTGTGGAAGACCTTCGGAAGCGTGTAAACACCCTTGCTCTGAAGGGTACGCCTGCAGAGAAGCGTATCCAGCCAAAATCCGGCGGCTCTCCAATGAGAAAAAAGGAGAGCGCGGCAGATAAATCCCAGAAGCTGATGCTTACCTGGCTGGTTACCTATCCGGCAATTTTTGATACTGTGGAGAAATATCTTTCCCCTTCAGATTTTGTAGTTCCTCTTTATAAAGAGGTGGCAGAAATGCTCTGGAAGCAGCACGAAGAGGGAGATGTGAATCCGGCCAGACTTCTGAATGCTTTTACAGACAGTGAAGAGCAGAAAGAGGTGGCCTCTCTCTTTAATGCCACGATCCACCTTGAGACAAAGGAGGAACAGCAGAGAGCATTTTCCGATGCTTTGATCCGCATTAAACAGGAGAGTCTGGCGGAGAAAAATAAAAACTGGGATCCTGCAGATATGGGGGCTTTACAGGAGCTTGTAAAGGCCAAGAAGGATCTGGAGGAGCTTGGAAGAAAAAGGCAGCAATTGCATATTTCTTTTGAATAAGGATAAAATATTAACACTATATGGAGGTTAGAGTACCTATGGAAATGAATATGGGCAAATTCAGTGAGAAACTGGTGGGACTTCTGGAGCTTGCAAAAAAGAAGAAAAACGTACTGGAATATCAGGAAATTAGTGATTATTTCAAAGACCAGCCACTGGATGCGGAACAGATGGACAAGATCTTCGATTTCCTTGAGGCAAGTGGGGTAGATGTGCTGCGTATCACAGAGAACAGTGCAGATGACCTTATGCTGGACGATGACATGGATATTGATGGTCTGGACGATGAGGAAGAAGTAGAGCTGGACAAGATCGATCTTTCTGTTCCGGAAGGTGTGAGCATTGAGGATCCGGTTCGTATGTATCTGAAAGAAATTGGTAAAGTTCCGCTTCTTTCAGCAGAAGAAGAAATCGAGCTTGCAAAGAAAATGGAACAGGGCGACGAAAATGCCAAGAAGCGTCTGGCAGAAGCCAACCTTCGTCTTGTTGTCAGCATTGCAAAGCGTTATGTAGGACGTGGAATGCTTTTTCTGGATCTGATTCAGGAAGGTAACCTTGGTCTTATCAAGGCTGTCGAAAAATTTGATTACCGAAAGGGTTACAAGTTCAGTACCTATGCTACCTGGTGGATCCGTCAGGCTATCACAAGAGCCATTGCAGACCAGGCGCGTACCATTCGTATTCCGGTTCATATGGTTGAGACGATCAACAAGCTGATCCGCGTTTCCAGACAGTTACTCCAGGAGCTTGGACGTGAACCTACTCCGGAGGAAATCGCGGAAGAGATGGACATGCCGGTTGACCGTGTACGTGAGATCCTGAAGATTTCCCAGGAGCCGGTTTCTCTGGAGACCCCTATTGGTGAAGAGGAGGACAGCCATCTTGGAGATTTCATCCAGGATGACAATGTTCCGGTTCCGGCTGATGCTGCAGCATTTACTCTTTTGAAGGAGCAGCTGGTAGAGGTTCTTGGAACTCTTACTGAGAGAGAACAGAAGGTTCTCCGTCTTCGTTTCGGACTTGATGATGGACGTGCAAGAACGCTTGAGGAAGTTGGTAAGGAGTTTAACGTTACCAGAGAGCGTATCCGTCAGATTGAGGCAAAGGCTCTTCGTAAGCTCCGTCATCCAAGCCGCAGCCGCAAGCTGAAGGATTATCTGGATTAAGGAGTGGACTATGCAGTTATCCTTACGACTGTCTGCAATCGCAGACCTGGTGACAGAAGGAAACCGGCTGGTAGATGTGGGATGCGATCATGGATATCTGCCGGTATACCTGATACAGCAGAAAAAAATTCCATCCGCCATTGCAATGGATGTGCGAAAAGGACCCCTTTCCAGGGCACAGGAACATATCCGGCAGTATGGACTGGAGGAATACATACAGACCCGGCTCTCAGACGGCCTTGAAGGCTTGAAAGCCGGAGAGGGTGACACCCTTGTGATCGCAGGTATGGGCGGTCCCCTTATGGAAAGGATTCTCACAGATGGCAGGTCTGTGAGAAATTCTTTCTCTGAGCTGATTTTACAGCCACAGTCCGACATTCCCCATTTTCGCAGATTTATCCAGTCTGAAGGCTGGGAGATCACAGAAGAGAAAATGGTGGAAGAGGATGGGAAATTTTATCCCATGATGCGGGTGGTGCCTGGGGAAAATGTTCACAGCAGTTTGAAACTTAACGTGGATTCTTTCCAAAAAAATACGTCTGTGAAAGCTTCTTCTGAGAACCTACATGCTGATGAATGGGCAGAAATGCCGGAAAATCCAGCTGCTTACACCTTGGAGGAAGCCTTTGGCAAATATCTTCTTCAGGAAAAGAACCAGGTGCTTTACCATTATCTTCAGCGGGAATCCCGGATCCGCTCCCAGATTCTGGACCAATTGGAAACGGCACCGAAGGCAGAGGCAGTTACTGCCCGCATTTTGGAAGTAAAGGAGGAGGCGCAGCTGATCGCTGCTGCGCTGGCAGAATATGAAGGTTAAAGAACTGACAGAATGGCTGGGAGGAAATTTTCCGGCAGCAGTTGCAGAGGACTGGGATAATGTGGGACTTCTTACAGGAGATGACGAGAGTGAGGTAAAACATGTCTTTCTTGCCCTTGATCTTATCGAAGCGGTGTTAGACGAGGCTATCCAGGCTGGCGCTGACATGATCGTTACCCATCATCCTATGATCTTTTCCGGTATTAAGAAGATTAACAATCATAGCTTTACAGGACGGAAGATTATCAGTCTGGTGCGCCATGGAATATCTTATTATGCAATGCACACCAACTATGATATTCTGGGAATGGCAGATTTAAGTGCTGGATATCTGGAACTGTCAGATACGAAGGTACTTTGTGCTACCGGGGAAAAAGACGGGGAGCCCATTGGCTTTGGACGTGTGGGAAATCTGCCTTGTGAGATGACTTTAAAGGAGTACGCCCTTCTTGTAAAAAAGAACCTGAAGCTTTCAGATGTGAAAGTGTACGGAAATCTGGAACAGACTGTGAAAACGGCTGCCGTATGTACCGGCTCTGGTAAAAGCATGATCCAGGATGTGCTTGCAGCCGGGGCGGATGTATATGTGACAGGTGATATTGACCACCATACCGGAATTGACACCGTAGCCCAGGGGCTTGCAATCATTGACGCAGGTCATTACGGTACGGAATATATTTTTATGGAAGATATGAAGGAAAGACTGGCAAAAGCGTTTCCGGAGCTTACAGTCAGCTGCGCAAAGGTGAGAAGCCCGTATACTATATTATAAAGGGGAGACTTGTTGTGGATGGGCGAGATGATGTCCGCCCGGAGATAAAATGAGTTGTCAGAATAATGTTGTTTGGTTTTGGTAAATGTGATTTATGTTTAGCCTAATTGGTCTTTCGGATCAGAAAAGGAGATTTTATGGATCATGCAGTGAAACTTACAATCAATGGGGAAACCAGAGAGTTTCCCATGGGAATTACCTATAAAGAAGTTGTAAAAGCGTACGAAAAGACCAGCCCGGCCCCTGTTATTCTTGTAATTGCAGGAGGCAAGATCTGTGAGCTTCATAAAAAAGCAGAACGGGACGGTGAAGTCCGGCTGGTCACCACAAAAGACAGCATTGGAAATAAAACCTATAAGCGAACTGCATGTCTGGTGCTTTTAAAGGCAATTTACGATCTTGCAGGCAAAGAAAAAGTAGATAAAGTGGTGCTTCATTATTCTGTAGGAAGCGGTTTTTACTTTACCATGGAAGGAGAACAGAAGCTGGATCAGGCATTTCTTGACCAGGTAAAGAAGCGGATGACAGAGCTGGTGGAGCAGAAAATCCCGGTGAAGAAACGAAGTGTAGGAACGGATGAAGCGATTGCACTTTTTCATCATCACAGAATGTATGATAAAGAGAAGCTGTTCCGCTATCGCAGGGTTTCCAGGGTGAATATTTACAGCATAGAGAATTTTGAGGACTATTATTATGGGGCAATGGCTTACGATACCGGCTATGTGCCATATTTTGACCTGAAGCTGTATGATGAAGGCTTTGTGCTGATTCTGCCGGAGGCTAAGACTCCGGATGTGCTTCCGGAATTCCAGCCCCAGGAGAAAATCTTCCAGGTGCAGAAGGATTCTGAAGAGTGGGGCAGAAAGCTGGAAATCTCCACAGTAGGTGAGCTGAATGACCAGATCGTTTCCCAGGGGATACAGAAGATCCTTCTTATGCAGGAGGCCATCCAGGAGTCTGGAATTGCCAGAATTGCAGAGCAGATCGTGGAGGCTGGAAACAAGAAGTTCGTTATGATCGCCGGTCCGTCCTCCTCTGGCAAGACTACCTTTTCCCACAGGCTTTCCATTCAGCTGGCGGCACATGGAATGAAGCCACATCCCATTGCTGTTGACAATTATTTTGTAAACAGAGAGCATACCCCGCTGGATGAATTCGGGGAAAAGGATTACGAGTGTCTGGAAGCCATTGATGTGGAGCAGTTCAACAAAGATATGCTGGCACTTCTTAATGGAGAGAGAATAGAACTTCCGGTGTTCAACTTCAAGACCGGGCAGAGAGAATATAAAGGCGATTTTCTCCAGCTAGGGAAGGAAGACATCCTTGTTATTGAGGGAATCCACGGCCTGAACGACAAATTAAGCTACGCGCTTCCGAAGGAGAGTAAGTTCAAAATCTATATCAGTGCCCTCACCCAGCTGAACATTGATGAACACAACCGGATTCCTACCACGGACGGCAGATTGATCCGCAGAATCGTCCGGGATGCAAGAACCAGAGGAACCTCAGCCAGCGAGACCATTGCAAGATGGCCCTCTGTAAGACGCGGCGAGGAGAAAAATATTTTTCCATACCAGGAAGAAGCGGATGTTATGTTTAACTCGGCACTGATCTATGAACTGGCATGTCTGAAGGTATACGCAGAGCCTCTTCTCTTCGGAATTTCCAAAGAGGAGCCGGAATATCTGGAGGCAAACAGGCTGCTGAAATTTTTTGATTATTTTGTAGCTGTGCCAAGCGAGGAAGTGCCTAATAATTCCCTGTTAAGAGAATTTATAGGGGGAAGCTGTTTTAACACCTGATGATGCAGATGTGCTTGTAAGAAATTGAGGGTTACTGTTTACTCCGTTTACCGCAACCTTAACAGGTTATACGGCAGGAAGAAATGAGAAATAGTGCTTTACATCTTAAAGCAATAATGTTAAAATAGCACTTGCGCAAGCAGGCCAGGTGATCGCGGCTGGACAGACGAAAGGGTTCAGACGAGGAAAGTCCGGGCTTCACAGGGCAGGATGCCGGATAACGTCCGGTGGAGGCGACTCCCAGACCAGTGCAACAGAAATAAACCGCCATGGCTTGCCATGGTAAGGGTGGAAAGGCAGTGTAAGAGACTACCGCCGTCCTGGTAACAGGCCGGGCACATGTAAACTCCATTCGAAGCAAGACCGAGCAGAAAGCGATACGGCGGCCCGTCGTGCTTTCAGGTAGGTCGCTTGAGCCTTTCGGCAACGGAAGGCCTAGACAGATGATCACTCAACGACATAACCCGGCTTATCGGTCTGCTTGCGTATTTAAGAATCGGATTGTATCATACAATATGATATTTAACCTGGGAAGATTCAGTTCTGCTGGATTTTCTCAGGTTTTTTGCTTTATAGGAAATTACTCCGTAATGTTCCGATAAAGCAAAAAACGCTCCGCGAGGATGCGACCAGATGGACAGGAAATTTCACCGGAATTTTCTGTTACAAAAAAGTGGAAGCTGTATTCAGCTTCCACAATAAAATATCAATATTGTTATAAAAACCAATAATTTACAGAGACAACTTACTTATTTCTGTGACCGGAGTATTTCTCCTCACAATATTTACATCTGTAAACCTCATTCTCCTCATCTGCCAGAACAAACACCTGATCCAGTCCCTGCTCAATGGAAGTGATGCAGCGGGGATTCTTACATCTGATTACGTTTACAACCTGCTTCGGAAGACGAAGGTCTTTTTTCTCAACAATCTTCTCATCTTTAATAATATTTACGGTGATATTGTGATCAATGAAACCAAGGATATCCAGATCCAGATCTTCAATCGGGCACTCAACCTTGATGATGTCCTTTTTGCCCATCTTATTACTCTTTGCGTTCTTGATGATCGCAACGGTACAATCAAGCTTGTCAAGCTTCAGGTCATGATAAATAGTCATAGCCTTGCCGGCTTTGATATGGTCTAATACGAAACCTTCACGAAGTGCTCCAACATTTAACATGGCAGTTCCACCTCCAATAATGTAAGAATCAGGGCCATACGAACATATACACCGTACTGGGCCTGTTTAAAGTATGCAGCTCTCGGATCGCTGTCCACTTCAACAGAAATTTCGTTAACACGAGGAAGCGGATGAAGAATGTACATGTCATCCTTTGCAAGGGAAAGCTTCTGCTTGTCCAGTATGTAGAAATCCTTCATACGAACATAGTCTTCCTCATTGAAGAAACGCTCTTTCTGAACACGTGTCATGTAAAGAATGTCAAGCTCCGGAATTGCATCCTCCAGACGTTCTACTTCTATGAACTCGATGTTGTTCTTCTTCAGTACGTCTTCACGGATATAGCTGGGAATACGAAGCTCTTCCGGAGAAATCAGTACGAATTTAACATTGTTGTAGCGAACCAGCGCCTCGATCAGAGAGTGAACGGTACGTCCGAATTTCAGATCTCCGCACAGACCGATGGTAATGTTGTCAAGACGTCCCTTTAAGGAACGGATGGTAAGTAAGTCTGTAAGAGTCTGGGTTGGATGCTGATGACCACCGTCACCGGCATTGATAACAGGAATATTAGAAACCATAGAAGCTACCAGCGGAGCACCTTCTTTGGGATGACGCATAGCACAGATATCTGCATAGCAGGAAACAACACGAATGGTATCGGCAACAGTTTCCCCTTTCGCTGCGGAACTGGAATCTGCAGATGAGAAACCAAGAACCTTACCGCCAAGGTTCATCATAGCAGCTTCAAAACTGAGACGGGTACGGGTACTTGGCTCATAGAAAAGTGTGGCAAGCCGTTTGTCGTCACAGGTATGTGCGTATTTTTTGGGGTTTTTCTCAATATCGCTGGCAAGATCCAGAAGCTTCTCAAGCTCCGGAACACTAAGGTCCAGCGGACTCATTAAGTGTCTCATGATATACCTCCGTTATGAGTGTGTGGTTTTGGGGTAGAGTGTTACGGTTCACGAAAACTCTTTCAAAAAGGATCTTCTGTGAGTGGTAACGCAAAATCTCTTCGACCTATCATATACTACTTGGAATGATTTTTCAAGAAGATTTTGTAAGTATTTTTTCGAAAAACAGTCCAGTGAGAAACCAGACCGGGAGATAGTCCAGACGGATGATTCCTTTGTACTGATGGGGCACTCCGGAATAGTCCCAGGGGCACATGTGAAAAGCCTGCAGGATAGAACCGCTGGTAAATTCTGCCAGGTAAAATCCGGCAGTATAAAGGGAGCCGCGCAGAAGTGCCGGAAGGCTTTTCAGCTTTTTGTATACAGGCAGAATCAGGGATGCACAGCCATAAATGGGGAACATAAGAAGAGAGGTAGTGCCTTTCATGGAAGCATCTCCCCGGAGCAGGGAATGGAGCCCGGTCCAGAGAATCTCCAGACACAGGCCAGTAAAACCACAGAAGAGAAAAGGGTATTTTTTCATATGCTTGGTCTCCTTGGGTAAAATGATAAAAATAACATTCCCATTCTTGCTAAATTTATGCTGCAAGGTTATAATGGAGAGAAAAAGATATTTGATAAACGAGGAGCTTTTATTATGAACTATCAGGAATGCCGTGCATACATCGATGATTCGGCGAAATACGGTTCTGTGCTGGGACTTGATAATATGCGTGAAATGCTGGACAGGCTTGGAAATCCACAGGATGCAGTCCCTTATGTTCACGTAGCCGGAACCAATGGAAAGGGTTCCGTGATTGCTTATTTATACACCACTCTTACCCGGGCAGGCTATAAAGTGGGCAGATACATATCTCCAACTCTTTATTCTTACAGAGAACGTCTTGAGATTGCCGGTGAGAAGATCTCACAGGAAGATTTTGCAAAGTATGTGACAGAAATTTCCAGGTCAATTGATCAGATGACAGCGGTTGGCATGAATCATCCCACCCCTTTTGAGATTGAGACCGCAGCAGCGTTTTTATATTTTAAGGAAGAAAATTGTGATCTGGTCCTTCTGGAGACCGGAATGGGCGGTAATCTGGATGCCACCAATATTGTGAAGAATACCAAACTGGCTGTGCTGGTTTCTATCAGCATGGATCATATGTCATTTCTTGGAAATACCCTTGGAGAAATCGCAGAGAAGAAGGCGGGAATTATCAAACCTGGCTGCCTGGTTGTGACCACAAAGCAGAAGCCGGAAGCGGCACAGGTGATTGCAGATACCTGCAACAAGCTTCATGTACCCTGTGTGGTATCTGACCCTGATGAGGCTGTTTTGGAAAAAGAGAGCGTATTCGGTCAGACCTTTTCTTATAAAGGAGAGAAATTTGCAATTTCCCTTGCCGGTGTTTACCAGAAAGAAAATGCAGTGCTGGCATTAAACGCCCTTGAAGAACTGGACAGACTTGGCTGGACTACTACCATGGAACAGCGGAAGGACGGTCTTCTCCACACAAGCTGGAAGGGAAGATTTACGGTTATCAATAAAAAGCCTCTTTTTATTGTAGACGGCGCTCACAATGCCGGAGCAGCCGACAAGATGGCAGAATCTGTCCGGCACTATTTTAATGGGAAAAAACTGATCTATATTATGGGGGTTTTTGCAGACAAGGAATATAAGATTGTCCTTGAAAAAACAGCCCATTTTGCAGAAAAAATCTATACCATAGAGACACCGGATAATCCCCGTGCACTGCCGGCAGAGGAACTGGCGAAGGCGGCAAGGGTATATAATTCCAGTGCCGAGAGTACAAAAAGTATAAAAGATGCTGTAGAAAAGGCATTTTCCTGTGCAGGAGATGACGAGAACAGTGTGATTCTGGCATTTGGTTCACTTTCCTTTATTGGAGCGCTTACAAATGCGGTGGAAGAATATGTCGGATAAGTGTCAGGTACTGAAATGGCAGCGTGTTACTGGTCACGGAGTGAACAGTAATGGCAGTACATTGTGGAAATTGAAGTGTGCAGCAGCTGAATTTGCATGATTAAATACAAAAACTGGAGAGAAAACAATATGACAGATTTGCAGGAATGCAGACGAAAAATAGATGAAATTGACAATCAGATGGTGGAACTTTTTGAGAAGCGGATGAAGGTCTGCGAGGAGGTTGCAGAGTATAAGATCCATACCGGAAAGAAAGTGCTGGATCCGGAGAGAGAGCATGCCAAACTGGAAGAGATCAGGAAAAAAGCGCACGGTGAGTTCAACGAACTTGGAGCCCAGGAGCTTTTTCAGCAGATCATGGCCATCAGCAGAAAGCGTCAGTATCAGCTTCTCACCGAATATGGTCCGAAAGAAAAGGAAGACTTCCAAATGGTGGAGCAGCTTCCCAGAAATAATGTGACTGTTGTTTTCCAGGGGGTAGAGGGCGCCTACAGCTATGGAGCCATGCGCGCCTACTTTCAGGAAGACATTGAGAGCTATCATGTGAAGCTGTTCCGGGATGCCATGGAAGAAGTTGCAGCAGGAAGAGCAGATTACGCAGTCCTTCCTATTGAAAATTCCACAGCTGGGATTGTGGCAGATATTTATGACCTTTTGACAGAATATAATCTGTTTATCGTGGGAGAGCAGATCCTGAAGGTTGAGCATGTACTGCTTGGCCTGCAGGAGGCTGAGCTTTCCGATATTGCCGGGGTATATTCCCATCCTCAGGGGCTCGCCCAGTGTAAGGAATATCTGGAAGAGCATAGAGATTGGAAAACCACAGCCGTAACCAACACCGCCGCAGCGGCCAAAAAGGTCAGCGCAGATCAGGATAAGACTCACGCCGCAATTGCCAGCAGGGCTGCCGGAGAGATTTATAATCTGAAGGTTCTGGCAGAGAATATCTGCAAAAATGACAGCAATGTGACCAGATTTATTATTCTGGCAAAGAAACCGGTTTATGAGAACAACAGCTCCAGGATTAGTGTATGCTTCGAGGCACGTCATGCAAGCGGAACTCTTTACAATGTACTTTCCCATATGATCTATAATGGTCTGAATATGACCAAGATCGAGTCCCGGCCTATTCCGGGAAAAACCTGGGAATACCGTTTCTTCGTGGACTTCGAGGGAAACCTGCGGGACAGCGCGGTAAAGAATGCACTGCGGGGCATGGAAGCAGAGACCAGCTATTTGAAAATTCTGGGCAATTATTAGAGTGTGTTTGAAAAAGGCTTTCTGCAAAATCTCCCGCAAAGTGGGGCGTGCGGGAATGATTTTTCAAACACGCTCTAGAGCCGGTTATAGCTGCGAAGGCAGAGAGTGGCAGCAATTTCATTTATTGTTAAAATTAACCAAAGAATTTAAGAAAATTTTATCTGTTTTTAATATAAGAAAAGTAAAATGAAAAACGGTGCAAATGCGTGAGCCTGTATATCCGAAAGTATGCTGCCATGAATTGTGCGGGCAGCAAAAGGGAGAAGAGACACGTAAATGCGTCATGGAATTGAGAGGAAACAAAAATGGCAAGAACAGAAGAATGTATCCTTTACCGCAATTTCGACAACGGTGAGGTACTGGACATAATGACATCACTGATGAACAGCTATGAGGCTGGTGAAGAAGGCTTTGAGAATCGGAAAGAGGAATTTTTCCATATGGCAGGAAGCCTGGTGGAAATGGCAGGAATGTATGGGTTTTCCGGGAATCTGTGGCACACTTATCTGACACAGCTTCTTGTCAATCACGAGAATGCATTCAGTACCGCTTCCGAGATCAGAGGGGTAGTGGAGGGAAGCATTAACCATCTGGCTCTCCATGATTTTGGGATTTTCAAAGAACTTTATGACTTTGATCTTGCTGTTTTTGACAGTGCGTTTGGAACAGACTGTGCTGATTTTCTCTGTAATTATGTGAATACAGGATGTAACAGCAAGGTATACAACCAGCGTATCTGCGACAGAATCTGTGATATGAGCAAAACACTGGCAGAGGCTTCTACAGTGGAAGAGTTTATGGCAGATATGGTGCAGTTCTACAAAGATTTCGGCGTAGGTAAGCTGGGATTGAACAAGGCATTTCGTATTGAGCATGGCAAGGATGGCAAGCCGGTGATCACACCGATTACCAGAATCGCCCATGTGAATCTGGATGATCTGGTTGGATATGAAATCCCCAAGCAGAAACTGATCGAGAACACGGAGGCTTTTGTAAGAGGAAGAAAGGCCAACAACTGCCTGCTTTTTGGTGATGCAGGAACTGGTAAATCTTCCAGTATCAAAGGTATCCTGAACCGTTATTATGACGAAGGACTTCGTATTATCGAGGTGTACAAGCACCAGTTCCAGGATCTGAATGATGTGATCGCACAGATCAAAAACCGTAATTACAAATTTATTCTTTATATGGATGATCTTTCCTTTGAGGAATTTGAAATCGAATATAAATATCTGAAAGCAGTGATCGAGGGCGGTCTTGAGAAAAAGCCGGACAACATCCTGATCTATGCAACCAGCAACAGACGTCATCTTGTTCGGGAGAAATCCGGGGATAAGCTGGAGGTGGCAGACGATGAAGATCTGCATTCCTCCGATACTGTGCAGGAGAAGCTTTCTCTGGTTTACCGTTTTGGCGTGCGTATTTATTTTGGTGCACCGAATAAGAAGGAATTCCAGAATATTGTTACTACACTTGCAGAGCGCTATGGTGTTACAATGCCTGCAGAGGAGCTTCTGATGAAGGCAAACGCCTGGGAGCTTTCTCACGGCGGTCTCACTGGAAGAACGGCGCAGCAGTTTATTGATCATGTTCTGGGAACAAGTGAGGAACAGTAAAAGAATACCAGAGATTATCTGAAATTTATACCTGTGCAACCGAATTCGGGTGAAATCTCCCGCAAAGTGGGGCGTGCAGATTGCGGGAATGATTTTTTAAACAGGCTCTAGGTTTTGGCGAAAGCGGGCAGTACAATAGAAAAAGCTTTTGCTTGTGTCTGACTTACAGGCACAGATAGAAGAAATAATCCTTGGCAGGAGGGAAAAACGTATGGCAGTGACCACATTTGCGGCAATTGATATCAGTTCCTATGAGATCACCATGAAAATTTTTGAATTTTCCAAAAAGGGTGGTTTCCGGACTGTGGACGATATCCGGTATCGTCTGAATCTTGGAGTAGGGGTATATTCCGGCGGAACCATGGAAGTGGATAAGGTAGATACTATTTGTGAAGTACTTAACGACTTTAAGAGAATCATGGCAGAGTACGGTGTGAAAGAATACCGCGCCTGTACCACAAGTGTTTTCCGTGAGATGAAGAATCCGCTGATTATCATTGAACAGATTTTCAGAAGAACCGGAATTCATGTGGAGGTTTTAAGCAATGCCGAGCAGCATTTTCTGGGCTATAAATCTATTGCGGCCATTGAGAATGGTTTTAAGAAAATGATCCAGAAAGGAACCGCTATTCTGGATGTGGGTGGTGGAAACCTGCAGATTTCCCTGTTTGACAAAGATGCGCTTGTAACCACCCAGAGCCTGAAAATGGGAAGCGTGCGTATCCGTCAGCGACTGAAAGAGCTGGAGAAAACCAATACGAATTATGCACAGCTGGTGGAGGAGTTTATCCGTAATGACCTGACCGGGTTTAAGCGTCTTTATCTGAAAGACCGAGAGATAAAGAATTTGATCCTTATGGGGGATTTTCTTACTGAGACTATTTTCCGTGAGGAGAGACAGGACAACATTATTACACGGGCTGAGTTCGAGAAGCGGTATGAGAATACGGTTTATAAGACCGAGACTTCACTGTCAGAGGAAATGGATATTGATCCGGAGTATGCCGCTTTGATTGTGCCAACTATGGTTATCTGTAAAGATTTTATGGATCTTTTCAATGCAGAAGCGCTTTGGATGCCAGGTGTATCTCTTCTTGATGGTATTGCCTATGATTTCGGGGAAAAGAAGAATTTTATTAAGAGTGCACACAATTTTGAAAATGATATTCTGGTGGCAGCCAGAAACATTGCCAAACGTTATTCTACTGGAAAGGATCATATTAAGGGCACTACCGACCTTGCCCTGGCGATTTTTGACAACATGAAGAAAGTGCACGGAATGGGAGACAGAGAGCGCCTGCTTCTTCAGATCGCAGTGCAGCTTCATGACTGTGGCAAATATATCAGTATGGGAGATGTGGCAGAGTGCTCCTATCAGATCATTATGGCTACGGAGATCATTGGACTTTCCACAGAAGAACGTCAGATCATAGCAAATGCGGTGCGCTACAATACCGCAGAATTTGTTTATTACAGCGAGATCGCAGGAGAGGTCGGAATGGATCGTTCCGTATATCTTCTGATCGCCAAGCTGACTGCAATCCTTCGTATTGCAAATGCTATGGATCGCAGCCATTATCAGAAGGTAAAGAATATGAAGGCTATGCTGAAGGACAGAACTCTGCTTCTTACAGTTGATTCTGAGCAGGATATCTCCCTGGAGCTTGGACTTCTTATGGATAAAGTTGAATTTTTTGAAGAGGTATTTGGTATCCGTCTGGTATTCAGACGTAAGAGAAAAGTGTGAGGAGGGGCACAATGGATCTGAAAAATTTTGAAAAACCGGAGTATTTTGTGAACAGGGAGTTGAGCTGGCTGAAGTTTGACGACCGTGTTCTCTCAGAAGCAAGAGATAAAAGTCTGCCATTGTTTGAAAGACTGAAATTTACCAGCATTGTATCTTCCAATCTGGATGAGTTTTACATGGTTCGTGTGGCTTCCCTGAAAGACCAGGTTCATGCTGGTTATGAGAAAACAGATATTGCAGGAATGGGACCAAAAGAGCAGCTGAAGGAGATCAGTGTCCAGACACATGAACTCGTCCGTTCCCAGTACAGCACTCTGAACCGTTCCCTTCTTCCGGCACTTGAGAAGGTGGGGCTTCATCTGGTGATGGAGCACGAGAAATTAAACGAAGAACAGCAGGAGTATGTGGACCGTTATTTCGAGGATAATGTTTATCCGGTTCTTACCCCTATGGCAATGGATTCTTCCAGACCTTTCCCATTGATTCGAAATAAGACATTGAATATTGGCGCCTTGATCTCCAAGAAGGATAAGAAAAAGGGCAAGGATGTACTGGTATTTGCTACTGTCCAGGTGCCGTCTGTACTGCCGCGTGTGGTTGTTATTCCATCCGGGGATAAAGAGGACACTACTGTGATCCTTCTGGAGGAGATTATCGAGCGCAATATTGACAAGCTTTTCCTTGGATATGATGTGGTTTGTGCACATCCTTACCGTATTATGAGAAATGCGGATCTTTCCATCGATGAGGACGGGGCGGAGGATCTTCTGGTGGAAATCCAGAAGCAGCTGAAGAAGCGCCAGTGGGGTGAGGTGATCCGCTTGGAAGTGGAGGATAAGACGGACTCCAGACTTCTTGGCATTCTGAAAAAGGAATTTGACATTAAAGAAGAGGATATTTTCTATATTAACGGACCACTGGACCTTACCATGCTGATGAAGGTTTATGGACAGGATGGCTTTGATCAGTACAAAGAGCCGAAATATACCCCTGCTGTAGTGCCTGCATTTGCAGATACCAGCAAGGATATTTTCCAGGTGATCCGTGAGGGTGATGTGTTCTTACACCATCCATACATGAGCTTTGATCCGGTGGTAAATTTTGTGCGCCAGGCGGCAAAGGATCCGGATGTACTTGCGATTAAGCAGACGTTGTACCGTGTCAGCGGAAATTCCCCGATCATTGCAGCACTTGCCCAGGCAGCGGAGAATGGCAAACAGGTTTCGGTTCTGGTAGAGCTGAAAGCACGTTTTGATGAGGAACATAATATTGTGTGGGCGAAAATGCTGGAAAAAGCAGGCTGTCATGTTATTTATGGTCTTGTTGGCCTGAAAACACACAGTAAGATTACTTTGGTGGTTCGCCGTGAGGATACCGGAATCCGCCGTTATGTCCATCTGGCAACTGGTAACTATAACGACTCTACTGCAAAGCTTTATACGGACTGCGGCATTTTTACCTGTGATGAGCGCTTCGGCGAGGATGCAACTGCAGTGTTTAACATGCTTTCCGGATATTCTGAGCCGAAGAACTGGAATCGTCTGATCGTGGCACCAATCTGGATGAAGGATCGTTTCCTGAAGCTGATCGAGAGAGAGGCAGAGCACGCGAAGAAGGGAATGCCGGCTATGATCGTAGCGAAGATGAACTCTCTTTGTGATCCGAAGATCATTGCAGCTCTTTATCATGCATCTTCCTGTGGCGTGCAGATTTACCTGCTGATCCGAGGCATCTGCTGTCTGAGAGTGGGAATCCCGGGTGTGAGCGAGAATATCCATGTGCGTTCTATCGTAGGAAACTTCCTGGAGCACAGCCGTATCTTTTATTTCCACAATAATGGCAGCGACGAGATTTATATGGGAAGTGCGGACTGGATGCCACGTAACCTGGACCGCCGCGTGGAGATCGTTTTCCCGGTTGAGGACGAGCAGATCAAGAATGAGATCAAGCATGTTCTGGATCTGGAGTTCCGTGATAATGTGAAAGCTCATATTCTTCAGCCTGATGGAACCTATGAGAAGCAGGATAAGAGAGGCAAGCTTCTGATTAATTCCCAGATGGAGTTCTGCAGGGAAGCCACTGAGAAAGCAGAAGTGTTAAAGAAAAAAGAGAAACATGAAAATTCCAGAGTCTTCATCCCGGCAGAACCGGCTGAGGATGTGGAAGTGTAAGAAAGTGAATTAGGAAAAATAAGGAAAGCCGCTGTATTGTAATGTGAGATTGCAGTATGGAGAAATGCAGAAGTTGATGCCGATGCACTTGCTTTCGAAGATTTTCAGTAAAAAGAATTAAGATTCTGACTTCTAAAGTCTGAATCCAGACGCCGCAAGGTTGACGAAAAAAGTCGCTTTGCGGCGTCTTTTTGCACAAAAAGAGAAGGCATAACCCAGGCAGGAATATATTCAAACAACAAAAAAACTTCCGAATCACTTCGGAAGTTTCTAGCAGCCAGTACGAGAATCGAACTCGTGTTTTCGCCGTGAGAGGGCGACGTCTTAACCCCTTGACCAACTGGCCATGTAAGTGGTATGCTTAACATATATATTCAATTTGTAGAAAAGAGAGCAGCCAGTACGAGAATCGAACTCGTGTTTTCGCCGTGAGAGGGCGACGTCTTAACCCCTTGACCAACTGGCCATGTAAGCGGTTCGCTTAACATATGTATTCAATTTGTGGAAAATAAAGCAGCCAGTACGAGAATCGAACTCGTGTTTTCGCCGTGAGAGGGCGACGTCTTAACCCCTTGACCAACTGGCCTTGTCAACCGACTCGCTTAGTATATCTTACTTTGCAGGAGAATGCAAGCACTTTTTTTATTTTTTTTGCGAAAAATTGAAAAACTCCGAAAAAAGCCAGGAAATAAGCGGGTTCGCGGTGTCAAAAAAATTTTGAACAAAATAGAAAAACCAAATTTTACTTGCAAAAATACCATAAACTGGGGTATGATATAGAACGAATGTTTGAACAGAAGATAAGAATGGAAAAGAAGCGGACGTATTGTCCGCTTTTCACAACCATTGGAATAAATGCTGAAGCCCAGACAGTGCATCATGAAATGTAGAGCTGTAAATGAAATGAGCAGTTGTTTCGTGCACTTACAAGTTGATTCCTCGAACAATCCTGTCGGTACACTGGATGCATAAAAGAAGAATATGGGACAGCAGAGCCTGAAGTTACTGTTCACTGGTAACAGTCTGAATGATAGTAAGAAAGGAATTAACACCATGGCAAAGAAAGACACTTACGACGCGGGTAGTATTTCTGTCCTGGAAGGATTAGAAGCTGTTCGGAAACGTCCGGGAATGTACATCGGAAGCGTATCCAGAAAAGGTCTGAACCACCTGATCTATGAGATCGTGGACAATGCGGTAGATGAGCATCTGGCCGGTTACTGTTCTGAAATTGAAGTAACATTGGAGAAAGACGGCTCCTGTACGGTCACTGATAATGGACGCGGTATTCCGGTAGATATGCATGCGAAAGGGGTATCTGCAGAGCGTCTTGTATTTACCACCCTCCATGCAGGCGGTAAATTTGACAACTCTGCTTATAAGACAAGCGGTGGACTTCATGGCGTTGGTTCTTCCGTTGTAAATGCCCTGTCCACATATCTGGATATTAAGATCAGCCGTGATGGATTTGTACATCACGATCATTATGAGAGAGGTATTCCCACGATTGAACTGGAAGAGGGACTTCTCCCCAGACTTGGCAAGACCAGACAGACCGGAACCTGCGTCAATTTTCTTCCGGACCCGGAGATTTTTGAGAAAACAAGATTTTCATCCACAGAAGTAAAGAGCCGTCTCCATGAGACTGCATACCTGAATCCCAACCTTACCATTCATTTCATGGATCTTCGTGGCGATACTCCTGAAGATATCACTTATCATGAGCCAGATGGAATCGTGGGATACATCAAAGACCTGAATCACAATTCCGAAGCTCTCCACGAACCGATTTATCTGAAAGGAGAAGCCGATGGAATCCAGGTAGAAGCAGCATTTCAGTACACCAACGAATTTCGTGAGAACGTACTTGGCTTCTGCAATAATATTTACAATGCAGAAGGCGGCACTCATCTTACCGGATTTAAAACAACCTTTACAACGGTGATGAATACTTACGCTCGTGAGATCGGTATTCTGAAGGAAAAAGATGCTAATTTCACAGGAGCAGATATCCGTAATGGAATGACAGCAGTTGTTTCCATCAAGCACCCGGAGCCACGCTTTGAGGGGCAGACCAAGACCAAGCTGGACAATCAGGATGCAGCCCGTGCCACGGGAAAAGTAATGTCTGAGCAGCTGGTACTCTATTTTGACCGAAACCTGGAAACCTTGAAGACCATTTTGTCCTGTGCGGAAAAAGCTGCCAAAATCCGTAAGACAGAGGAGCGTGCCAAGACAAACCTTCTCACCAAGCAGAAATATTCCTTCGATTCCAATGGAAAGCTTGCCAACTGCGAGAAAAAAGATCCTTCACTTTGTGAAATCTTTATCGTAGAGGGAGATTCTGCTGGCGGCTCTGCAAAGACTGCCAGAGATCGTAATTATCAGGCAATCCTTCCGATCCGCGGTAAGATCCTGAATGTGGAGAAAGCCACCATTGACAAGGTGCTTGCAAACGCAGAAATCAAGACTATGATCAATGCATTTGGATGCGGATTTTCCGAAGGCTATGGAAACGACTTTGATATCACCAAACTTCGTTATGACAAGATCGTGATTATGGCCGATGCGGATGTGGATGGTGCTCATATTTCCACACTTTTACTTACTTTATTCTATCGTTTTATGCCGGAACTGATCTATGAGGGACATGTTTATATTGCCATGCCCCCTCTTTACAAAGTAATGCCGAAGAAGGGTGCCGAAGAGTACCTGTATGATGATAAGGCACTGGAAAAATACCGCCGCAGTCACAAGCCGGGAAGCTTTACCCTCCAGAGATACAAAGGTCTTGGAGAGATGGATGCCCAGCAGCTTTGGGAGACAACCTTAAATCCGGAAACCCGGAGAATGAAACGGGTGGAAATTGAGGATGCCCGTATGGCTTCCAGCGTGACGGAAATCCTGATGGGAAGCGATGTGCCGCCAAGAAAGGCATTTATTTACGAGCATGCAACTGATGCAGAACTGGATATTTAAGAAGGCTGAAATCCGAAAGAGCAGAATTTTTCGGACGAAAAAGCAGAATATGGTCTGAACGTAATATAGAAGAGTATTTTGCAAGAGGAGAACCTCAGATTTTAGCTTGGAGTGTGTTTGAAAAATGCTTTCTGCAAGATGTGCGTCACAATTTGTGGGAGATTGCAGGAATGATTTTTTAAACAGGCTCCAGAGTGTGTTTGAAAGGAAAACAGATTATGGAAACAAAGCAGGAGAATGTAATTGCCACGGACTATGCGGACGTGATGCAAAAATCCTATATAGATTATGCCATGAGCGTTATCATTTCCAGGGCACTTCCGGATGTCCGCGATGGTCTGAAGCCGGTACAGCGAAGAACCCTGTATGATATGTACGAGCTTGGGATCCGTTACGACCGTCCATATCGTAAGTGCGCCCGTATCGTTGGAGATACCATGGGTAAATATCACCCTCACGGGGACAGCTCTATTTATGAAGCACTGGTTGTAATGGCGCAGGATTTCAAGAAGGGCAAAATCCTGGTAGACGGTCATGGAAACTTCGGCTCCATTGAGGGAGACGGTGCCGCTGCCATGCGATATACAGAGGCAAGACTGGAGAAACTGACCCAGGAGGTTTTTCTGGCAGACCTTGACAAAAATGTAGTGGACTTTATGCCAAACTTCGACGAGACAGAGAAGGAGCCTCAGGTGCTTCCGGTGAAGATTCCCAACCTTCTGGTAAACGGTGCAGATGGTATCGCCGTAGGTATGGCCACCAGCATTCCGCCTCATAACCTTGGGGAGGTTGTGGATGCAGTGAAGGCTTATATAAAGAACAACGACATCAGTGTGAAAGGCCTGATGCGTTATCTGAAAGGACCGGATTTCCCTACAGGCGGTCTGGTTGTAAATAAAGATGATCTTCTGAATATTTATGAGACCGGAAGCGGCAAGCTCCGTCTCCGCGGTAAAGTGGAAGTGGAAAAAGTAAAAGGCGGTCGCCAGCAGCTGGTGATCACCGAGATTCCGTACACCATGATCGGTGCCAATATTGGAAAATTCCTTAACGACGTAGCCTCCCTTGTAGAAACCAAGAAAACCACAGATATTGTGGATATTTCCAACCAGTCCTCCAAGGAAGGAATCCGTATTGTACTGGAACTGAAAAAGGATGCAGATGTAGAGAATCTCACCAACATGCTCTACAAGAAAACCAGACTGGAAGACACCTTCGGAGTCAATATGCTGGCTGTTGCAGACGGACGTCCGGAAACCTTAAGCCTGAAGCAGGTGATTGAGCACCATGTGGATTTTGTGTTCGAAGTAACTACCCGCAAGTACAAGACTCTTCTGGGAAAAGAGCTTGAGAAAAAGGAAATTCAGGAAGGCCTTATCAAAGCCTGTGATGTAATCGATCTGATCATTGAGATCCTTCGAGGCAGCAAGAGCCGTGACCAGGTTAAAAAGTGTCTGGTAGAGGGTATCACAGAGGGAATCAGATTCAAGTCAAAAGCCAGTGAGAAAGCTGCAAAGAATCTGAAATTTACGGAGAATCAGGCTACAGCCATTCTGGAAATGCGTCTGTATCGTCTGATCGGACTGGAAATTGAGGCACTTCAGGCAGAGTATGACCAGACTATGAAAAATATTGCTTCTTATGAAGATATTCTGAACAACTATGATTCCATGTGTGAAGTAATTATTGAAGAACTTGACGGAATCAAAAAAGAATACAGCACCAAGAGAAGAACTGTGATCGAGAACGCAGAAGAGGCAGTTTACGAAGAAAAGAAGATGGAAGAGACAGAGGTCTGCTTCCTTATGGACCGCTTCGGCTATATGCGCCTTATTGATAAGAATGCTTATGAGAGAAACAAAGAGGCTGCCCATGCAGAGAATAAATTTATTTTTACCTGTATGAATACAGACAAGATCTGCATTTTCACAGATATGGGACGCATGCATTCCATCAAAGTGGCAGACATTCCGCTGGTGCGCTTCCGTGACAAGGGAACTCCGGCTGATAACCTGAGTAACTACGACAGCAGCCAAGAGCAGATCCTTTATGTGGCACCTGTAGGACAGGTGAAATTATCCACCCTGTTGTTCGTGACTAAGACCTCCATGTGCAAGCTTGTCGCAGGTGAGGAATTCGATGTGGCAAAGAGAACGATTGCATCTACCAAGCTGGGAGAAGAGGATCAGCTGATATTTGTAGGTCCTGCAGATGAAATGGAACAGGTGGTGTTCCAGAGTCAGAATGGCTATTTTCTCCGTATCCTGAAAACGGATGTTTCTACTATGAAGAAGACCTCTGTTGGTGTAAGAGGAATGAAGCTGGGGGACGGGGATGTTCTTGAGCATGCCTATCTGGTGGAACCGAGACAGGAGTACACCATTCAGTATCACGACAAGCCGTATGCATTGAACAAGGTAAAGCTGGCCAAACGTGATACCAAGGGTATGAAGCCCAGAATCTAAGCAGCAGATTATGAAGAAAAGGCTGTTATACAGGTTGTGCAGCAGAAGCTCAAAAGAGCTGAGAGTAAAAGCTGTTGCTGGTGAAACAAGCTTAACAATACTGTCAAAATGGGTTAAAACCTTGTAAAATGGGCATTTATAAGAAAAAGCCCTTGCAATTTGGATTTAAAGGTGTTAGAATAATACAAGAAATCAGAACTTGTTGACAAAGGAGTGGGCGTGAGCCCACTCTTTTTGATGATAAGGACCAGAGCGGCATTCGCAGGTGATAACCGCGAATACCGGATTAGAGCGTGTTTGAAAAAGGCTCTAGAGAGGCAGGTGGGAAAAATGAGCAGAAAAGAAGAGTATGAACAGAAAGCAGAAGCATTGTTATCTCCGATCGTAGAAAGCAATGGATTCGAACTGGTAGATGTGGAATATGTCAAGGAAGCAGGAAACTGGTATCTTCGCGGCTACATTGACAAACCAGGTGGAATCACAGTGAATGACTGCGAGACAGTAAGCAGGGCTTTCAGCGACAGGCTTGACGAAGATGATTTCATCGAGGACAGCTACATCATGGAGATCAGCTCTCCGGGACTTGACAGACCTCTGAAGAAAGAAAAAGATTTTGCCAGAAGCATTGGCAAACTGGTAGAAATCAGAACCTACCGGACAATCGAGAAACAGAAAGAATTTTGTGGTGAACTGACAGCATATGATAATAACAGTGTGACCATTGATGAGGAGGGAACTCCACGCACTTTCGATAAGAAAGATATCGCACTGGTGCGTCTGGCAATTGATTTTTAAGTTACCATGAAAGTCCGGGCTGGCAGCTGTGGGAGTACCACAGGCGCGGAACAGCTGACTTTCATATAGGAAGATGCTGCCAGTAGGCGACATGTCCGATTTAAGAAATAAGCGATTATGCTGGAAAGCAAAAAGGAGGAAATAAGAAAAATGAACAAGGAGTTAATGGGTGCTCTGGACGAACTGGAACGCGAGAAAAATATCAGCAAGGAAACTTTGCTGGATGCCATTGAGCAGTCCCTGATCCAGGCATACAAGAATCATTTTGGAAAAGCTGACAATGTACATGTTACCATTAACAGAGAAACAGGCGATTTCAGTGTATATGCAGACCGCAAGGTTGTAGAATTCGTAGAAGATCCTGCTGAAGAGGTTTCTCTTGTAGAAGCACAGAAGCAGAACACCAATGCAGAGGTTGGCGATATCCTGAAGGTACCGGTTCACTCTGACAAATTTGGCCGTATTGCAACACAGAATGCAAAGAACGTAATCCTTCAGAAAATCCGTGAGGAAGAGCGTAAAGTTCTGTTTGACCAGTATCACGGCAATGAGAAAGAGGTTGTTACCGGCATTGTACAGCGTGTGGTAGGACATAATGTAAGCGTAAATCTTGGCAAGGCAGATGCAATCCTTGCTGAGAATGAGCAGGTGAAGGGTGAGACCTTCAAGCCTACTGAGAGAATCAAAGTGTATATTCTTGAGGTAAAGGATACACCGAAGGGACCTCGTATCCTTGTTTCCAGAACACATCCTGGCCTTGTAAAACGCCTCTTTGAGTCTGAGGTTGCTGAGGTGAAGGACGGAACTGTTGAAATCAAGAGCATTGCCCGTGAGGCAGGTTCCCGTACCAAGCTGGCAGTGTGGAGCAACGATCCTGATGTAGATCCGGTTGGAGCATGTGTTGGTGTAAATGGTGCCCGTGTAAGTGCGATTGTAAATGAGCTTCGCGGTGAGAAGATTGATATCATCAACTGGGATGAGAATCCTGCAATCCTGATCGAGAATGCATTAAGTCCGGCGAAGGTAATCGCTGTTATGGCAGATCCGGATGAGAAGACTGCACTTGTTGTGGTTCCGGATTACCAGCTTTCCCTTGCAATCGGTAAAGAAGGACAGAATGCGCGCCTTGCAGCACGTCTGACTGGATTTAAGATTGATATCAAGAGTGAAACCCAGGCAAGAGAGTCCGGCGACTTCTATGATTATGACGAGGATGACGACGAGTACTATGAGGATGACGAGTACGAAGAGTCTGAGGAGTCCGCTACAGAAGAAATTTCTCAGGATAGCGAAGAAACAGCTGCCGGTGAAGAGTCTGAAGAGACTGAGGATGCGGTAGAGAATGAAGACGAAGAATAAAATTCCCATGCGCCAGTGTACTGGCTGCAGAGAAATGAAAAATAAAAAAGAAATGATCAGGGTGTTGAAAACCGCAGAGGATGAGATCATTCTGGATGCTACAGGCAGGAAAAACGGTCGCGGAGCTTACATCTGCAAGAGCCGTGAGTGCCTGGAGAAAGCCAGAAAAAATCATGGACTGGAGCGTTCTTTGAAAGCAGCTATCCCGGATGAGGTTTATGATAGCCTTGAGAAGGAGTTTGATAGTATTGAAGAATAATAAAGCGCTGTCCCTGATCGGACTTGCAACAAAGGCCGGAAAGACAGTCAGCGGAGAGTTTTCCACTGAGAAATCCATTAAGACCGGCAAAGGATATCTGGCAATCGTAGCCGGAGATTCTTCGGATAACACCAAGAAGAAATTCCGGAACATGTGTGAATTTTACGAAGTGCCCTTGTATATCCTTTCAGATAAAGAAACGTTAGGGCATGCCATGGGCAAGGAATTCCGTGCCAGCCTGGCTGTACAGGACTGGAATTTTGCAGAAGCTATCAGGAAGGTGCTGCAGGATGAGGGGAAGGAGCTCTAGAGCATACCACTGTTGTCTGAGAAAACGACCTGAACCAAAGAGAAAAAAGCGTTCCAGGGAATGCTTTTAAATGTTCCCGGGAAATGATTTTTGATAATACGAGCTGCGGAGAACTTGTGAAAGCGTATCCTGACTCGTACTGGTGAAGGGAGAATGGCATATGGTGATAAATTCACATGAGCCTGCCAAAGACAGAAATAAGCAAAACAGAGAGAATAAAAACAGAGTGAAAAAAGTTATAGATACGGGAAAGGAGAAAGGAATAACATTGGAGACTCCTAAGACAGAAGAGCAGAAAGTGTCAGTAAAGAAAGAAGGCGACGGTGCAGAGGCACCGAAGAAGAAAAAAAATATTATCCGCGTATATCATGCACAGAATGCAAGTGACGGCGGGAAGAACAGAAAGAAACCAGCTGGAGAGAGAAAGCCACGTCCACAGGGCACACGTCCTGCAGCACAGGCACAGCCGGCAGCGAAAGCAGAGGCACCTGTAAAGGCAGCACCGAAGCCAGAAGCTCCTAAGACAGAAGCACCGAAGCCGGTAAGTGCACCGAAGGCTGAAGCTCCTAAGACAGAAGCACCAAAGGCAGAAGCACCAAAAGCTGAGACAGCACCAAAGAGCGCACCGGTAAGTGCACCGAAGACAGAGCCTGCAAAACCGGTTCAGGCTGCACCGAAAGCAGAAGCTCCAAGGACAGAATCCCAGAGACCAGCTGCACAGCAGAACAGAAACGACGGCCAGCAGCGTCAGGGAAATGGCCAGGGCAACCGTAATTTCCGTCAGGGCGAAGGTCGCGACAATAATCGCGGGGACAGAAATGGAAACGGAGGCAGATTTGGCCAGGGAAGACCACAGGGCGGCCAGGGCGGATTCCGCGGAAACAGAAATAATGATGGTCAGGGAAGACCTGTAAGACAGGGAGACTCCCAGAACAGAGGACCGCGCCAGGGTGATGGAAACGGACGTGGATTCCGTCAGGGCGGTGACAACAGAGATAATAGAAATGGAAACGGAAATGGCAGCAGATTTGGCCAGGGAAGACCACAGGGCGGCCAGGGACGTTTCGGAGGAAAAGACGGAGATAACCGTAGTGAAGGACGCTTTGGCGGACAGAACCACCAGGGTGGACAGCGCTCCGGCGGTGCAAGAAGAAGCGGCGGCGGATCTGACGCAATCTTTACACCAGAGCTGACCAAGACATCCAAGGACAGCAAGCGTGAGCGTGACAGAGAGAACAAGAATAAGAAGAAAGATTTTGATAAGACATCAGGTGGCGGACACAGACCAAACCAGGGCGGCAGAAACCAGATGTCCAGAATCCCGAAAGCACTTCAGAAGCCTGCTCCGCAGCAGAAACAGGAAGAGAAGAAACCGGAGATCAAAGAAATTACAATTCCAGAGAAGCTTACCATCCGCGAGCTTGCAGAAGCGATGAAGATGCAGCCATCTGCAATTGTTAAGAAGCTGTTCATGGAAGGTCAGATGGTAACGGTAAACCACGAGATCGATTTCGAGCAGGCAGAAGAGATTGCTCTTGGATTTGACATTATTGCAGAAAAAGAAGAAAAAGTAGATGTAATTGAGGAACTTTTGAAAGAGGAAGAGGAAGACGAATCCACAATGGTTTCAAGACCACCGGTAGTCTGTGTAATGGGACACGTTGACCATGGTAAAACTTCTCTTCTGGATGCAATCCGTAAGACAAACGTAACAAGAGGCGAGGCTGGTGGAATCACACAGCATATCGGTGCTTATGTAGTTGATATCAACGGACAGAAGATCACCTTCCTTGATACACCGGGACATGAGGCATTCACTGCCATGCGTATGCGTGGAGCAAACTCCACAGATATCGCTGTTCTTGTAGTTGCAGCTGACGATGGTGTTATGCCGCAGACAGTAGAAGCTATCAGCCATGCAAAGGCTGCTGGCGTTGAGATCATCGTTGCCATCAACAAGATCGATAAGCCAAGTGCAAACATTGAACGTGTAAAACAGGAGCTTTCCGAGTATGAGCTGATTCCTGAGGACTGGGGCGGTACAACTCCGTTCGTTCCGGTATCTGCCAAGACAGGAGAGGGCATTGATGATCTTCTTGAAATGATCCTTTTAACCGCAGAGGTTTCTGAGCTGAAGGCAAACCCGAACCGTGCAGCAAGAGGTCTTGTGATCGAGGCTCAGCTGGATAAAGGCAAAGGACCGGTTGCTACGATCCTTGTACAGAAGGGTACTCTTCATGTTGGAGATTTTATCGCAGCCGGAGCATGCAATGGTAAAGTACGTGCCATGATGGATGATAAGGGACGCCGTGTAAAACAGGCTGGTCCGTCTACTCCTGTAGAGATCCTTGGTCTTGGCGATGTTCCGAATGCCGGAGAGGTTCTTATGTCCTTTGAGAATGATAAAGAGGCTAAGAATTTTGCAGCAGCATTTGTTTCCGAGAATAAGAACCGTCTTCTTGAGGAAACTAAGGGTAAACTTTCCCTGGATAATCTGTTTGACCAGATTCAGGCAAGCGACCTTAAGGAGCTCCCGATTATTGTCAAAGCCGATGTGCAGGGTTCTGTAGAGGCTGTAAAACAGAGTCTTGTAAAACTTTCCAATGATGAGGTTGTTGTAAGAGTGATCCATGGCGGCGTTGGTGCTGTCAATGAGTCTGATGTCAGCCTTGCTGCTACATCAAATGCGATCATCATCGGATTTAACGTTCGTCCTGATACCACAGCGAAACAGCTGGCAGAGCAGGAAGGCGTTGACCTTCGTCTGTACCGTGTTATCTACCAGGCAATTGAGGACGTGGAAGCTGCCATGAAGGGTATGCTGGATCCGGTATTTGAGGAGAAGGTAATCGGTCATGCAGAGGTTCGTCAGCTGTTCAAGGCTTCCGGTATCGGTACTATCGCAGGAAGCTATGTGCTTGACGGTACCTTCCAGAGAGGATGCAAGGTACGCATCACCAGAGACGAGGAGCAGATCTACGAAGGTGAGCTGGCTTCCCTTAAGAGATTTAAAGATGATGTCAAAGAAGTTCGTGCAGGCTATGAGTGTGGTCTTGTATTCCAGGATTTCAATGACGTTAAAGAAGAAGATAAAGTTGAAGCATATATTATGGTTGAGGTGCCGCGCTAGAGCGTAGTAATCGCAGGTGTCAGTTGGGGGCAAGCTCATTGCCCCCAATTTTCCGTTGTCCAGAGCCTGCACTCATATAGGAGACCAAAAAATGAGAAAAAACAGCATTAAAAATACAAGGATCAATGCAGAAGTTCAGAAAGAACTGAGCAACATTATCCGCGGTGAGATCAAGGATCCCCGCATCCATCCCATGACATCTGTCATGGCTGTGGAGGTTGCACCGGATCTTAAGACCTGCAAGGCATTTATCAGTGTCCTTGGCAGCGAGGAATCCAAGCAGTCCACAATTAAAGGGCTGAAAAGTGCAGAAGGCTATATCCGCCGTCAGCTTGCGAAGAACCTGAATCTTCGCAATACGCCGGAAATCCGCTTCATTCTGGATGAGTCCATTGAATATGGCGTAAATATGTCCAGACTCATTGATGACGTGATCGAACACGACCATTCGAAGGGCACTGAGAGTGAGGACGGGGAAAAACAGGATACAGTAGAAACTGAAGACGAAGAGTAAAAATCGAGGTGAAGGGAATGGAGAGAATCGAAGAAATTCTGGATGGCGTAAAGACCATGGGAATTGGGGGACATGTTCGCCCGGATGGTGACTGTGTAGGTTCCTGCATGGCACTTTATCTGTATATAAAGAAATGGTATCCTGAAATCAAGGCAGATATCTATCTGGAGAAGCCGAAACCGGTATTCGGACATATTGCATGCATGGACGAGGTGCATTATGAAGCAGGCGAGCCCAGAGAGTATGATCTTTTTGTAACCTGTGATGTAAGCGCTCCTGACCGTCTGGCAGTAGCGTCTGATTATTTCGCTTCTGCGAAAAAGACCGTCTGCATTGACCATCATGTGAGCAATCCGGGATTTGCAGATGTGAACCACGTACATGGTGAGATCAGCTCTGCCAGCGAGGTTCTGTATAAGCTTCTTGACAAAGAAAAAATCAATCTGGATATTGCAACTGCTATTTATACCGGAATGATCCACGATACAGGTGTATTCCAGTATTCCTCCACATCTCCGGACACCATGCGTATTGCCGGTGACCTGATGGAAAAGGGTGTTGATTTTTCCAATATTATTGACGAATCCTTCTATCAGAAAAGCTACATTCAGAATCAGGTCATGGGACGTGTTCTGGCAGAGAGCATTATGCTTCTGGATGGCAAATGTATCGTTGGCTACATGAAGCTGAGGGACATGGATTTCTACGGGGTAAAGCCGTCAGACCTGGATGGAATCGTAAGCCAGCTCCGTCTTACGAAAGGTGTGGAAGTGGCAATGTTTATTTACGAGCATGAAAGCCAGGTATTCAAGGTATCACTCCGTTCCAACGGTTCTGTAGATGTAAGCAAGATCGCTTCCTATTTCGGAGGAGGCGGACATGTGAAAGCAGCAGGCTGCGATCTGGCCGGTTCCATGTACGACGTTATCAATAATATTTCAGAGCAGATCGAAAAACAGCTTTTAGGACAGGATAAGTAATGGCAGATTTTCAGGGAATCATTGTAATTCACAAGGAAAAAGGCTTTACCTCCCATGATGTGGTAGCCAAGCTTCGGGGAATTCTCCATATGAAAAAAATAGGACATACAGGGACTCTTGACCCGGATGCTACCGGTGTTTTGCCGGTAGCTCTTGGAAAAGGCACCAAGCTGGTGGATCTTCTTACAGATAAGGAAAAAACGTATGAGGCAGTGCTTCATCTTGGAATCGACACGGATACCCAGGATATGTCTGGAACAGTTCTGGAAGAGAAGCCGGTGAATGTGACCGAGGAGGAAGTGCGAAAGGTACTGAAAAGCTTTGTAGGGGAGCAGCTTCAGGTTCCGCCTATGTATTCTGCTCTGAAGGTAAATGGAAAAAAACTTTATGAGCTGGCTAGAGAGGGCAAAACGGTTGAGCGAAAAGCCAGGCCAGTGTGTTTCTACGAGATAGAGCCTCTGGAATTTCATCTTCCGCTGGTGAAAATAAGAGTGACCTGCAGTAAGGGAACCTATATCCGCACCTTGTGCCATGATATTGGCGAGAAGCTTGGCTGTGGCGGCTGTATGGAAGAACTGCTCCGGTCAAGGGTTGGTCGGTATTCTCTCTTTGAGAGCCATACGCTCGCCCAGGTGGAAGCTGCTGTGGCAGATGGAACCGTCCAGGATATGATCGACCCGGTGGAAGCAGTTCTGGCTGAGTACCCCGCTCTTTATGCGGATTCTTACGGGGACAGGCTTCTGGCAAATGGAAATCCGCTGTCCGACAATCTGGTTCGTCCCCAGCACAAAGAGGGTTGGGTGCGCATGTACGCCAGTGACGGAACTTTTACAGGTATTTTTCAGTGGGATGCAGGGAAGAAGAAATATTATCCGGTGAAAATGTTCTGAATAATAAAGTGACGATTCAGCAGGTGCTGAACAGTTACCAATCAGGCATAAACTGGTTTGACAGGAGAGATTATGGAATACCTGAAGATAGAGGGTGAGTTTCCAAAACTTGCCAACTGTGCAGTAACAATGGGAAAATTTGACGGGATCCACCGTGGCCACAGGAAACTGGTTGAGAAGATCAGGGAGCGGAAGACACTTGGAGAACAGGCTGTCCTTTTTGCCATTGATGCTTCCAGCAATATGATCCTTACCAGCCAGGAACGGGCTTCCCTTCTTGAAAAGCTTGGCGTGGATGTGCTGGTAGAATGCCAGTTAAATGACAGGATCCGGCATATGAAGGCTGAGAATTTTATAAAAGAGATTCTTATGGGAGATCTTGGGGCATCCTACGTAGTAGTGGGAGAGGACAACCGGTTTGGCTTCGAGCGGAAGGGTACGCCCCGGCTTCTTATGGAATTTGGAGAAAAGTATGGCTTTGATGTGGAAATCCTTTCCAAAGAAATGGATGGGCACAGGAAGATCAGCAGTACCTATATCAGAGAAGAACTGAAAAAAGGAAATATGGAGAAAGTCACTTCCCTTATGGGAAGGGATTATTTTGTGGAAGGCCAGGTGGTACATGGCAGGGGAATGGGACATAAGGTTCTGCTTCCCACTACCAATCTCGTGCCTCCCAGGACCAAGATCCTGCCGCCAAACGGTGTGTATGTGACAAGCTCTTATTTCGGGGATAAGATATACCACGGAATTACCAACATTGGCTGTAAGCCTACGGTTGGTGAGAGCTTTATAGGGGTGGAAACCTATCTTTTTGACTGTAAGGAAGATCTCTACGGAGAGGAATGCCGGGTGGATTTCAAAAAGTTTTTGAGGCCGGAACGGAAATTTCCCTCTCTTGAGGCGCTGAAGAGCAGACTTCTGGCGGATGCAGAGGATGGCCGGAGATATTTTGAGAAAACTGAGAAATAATATCGGGAAGAAAAACGAAAAAAACAGTTTACAGAATTTGGCGGGTATGCTATACTAGGCAAGGTGTGAGCAGGTTTAGTCCTTGCGTTCACATATCAGACAGCCCATATTCAGGGGTTGGACACTCCGACCGTCTCTTAATATGCGGCGATTACGTCCCCACAGGAATACCTGCATGGGAGACCATTAAGAATAATAAGGAGGAAATCAAGATGATTTCAAAAGAAAAGAAAACAGCAATTATGAAAGAGTATGCAAGATGTGAGGGAGATACTGGTTCACCAGAGGTACAGGTAGCTGTTCTTACTGCAAGAATCCAGGAGCTTACTGAGCATTTACAGAACAACCACAAGGATCATCATTCCAGACGTGGTCTGCTGAAAATGGTAGGTCAGAGACGTGGACTGTTAGCTTACTTAAAGAAAACAGACATCGAAAGATACCGTGCACTGATTGAGAAATTAGGTTTAAGAAAATAATTAGTATGCGGAAGGGGCGGATATCCATCCGCCCTATTTTAAGATGTAAGGAAAGCTATGATTGTTCACAGACAAGTTCCGCACCGGAGCTTTTGTGGATAGTGACAAGTGTTACAATAGAGGCACTATTGTCTGTAAGGGTAACCTGACAGATAAAGATTTCCGAGACTTCTGAAAAGGACATTTGAAGTAAACTGCTCACAGCAATATCAAACGTGTTTTTCAGTCGTTTCGGACTTCTGTTGTGACAGAGGCAAAGAGAGCTGCATTATATGTCGGTCAGAACTGGTTTTCACAGTTTCTGCAGAAGTGTAAGGTGGCTTCAGATCAATATTTTATATGAAAAAAGGAGAGAAGACATGTACAAAAGTTATTCCATGGAATTAGCTGGAAGAACACTTACCGTAGATATCGGACGTGTTGCGAAACAGGCCAATGGCGCAGCACTTATGCATTATGGTGATACCACTGTACTTGCTACAGCAACTGCATCCAAGGAGCCAAGAGAGGGAATCGACTTTTTCCCGTTAAGCGTTGAATATGAAGAGAAAATGTACGCCGTAGGAAAGATCCCGGGCGGTTTCAATAAGAGAGAGGGAAAGGCAAGCGAGCACGCAATCCTTACCTCCCGTGTTATCGACAGACCTATGCGTCCTCTGTTCCCGAAGGACTACAGAAATGACGTAACACTGGTAGACATGGTTATGTCTGTAGATCCGGAGTGCAACCCGGAAATCCCGGCTATGCTTGGTTCTTCCCTTGCTACCTGTATTTCTGATATTCCATTTGATGGTCCATGTGCAACGACACAGATTGGTCTGATCAATGGAGAGTATGTTGTGAACCCTACACTGGCTCAGAAGGATATTTCTGACCTTCAGCTGACAGTAGCTTCCACAAGAGATAAGGTTATCATGATCGAGGCTGGTGCCAACGAGGTTCCGGAGGATCAGATGATCGAGGCTATTTATAAAGCACATGAAGTAAACCAGGAGATCATCAGATTCTTCGATCAGATCATCGCTGAGTGCGGTAAAGAGAAACACAGCTATGAGTCCTGTGCAGTTCCGCAGGAGCTGTTTGATGCCATCAAGGAGATCGTTCCTCCGGAAGAAATGGAAGTTGCCGTATTCTCTGATGACAAGCAGACAAGAGAGAACAACATTGCAGAGATCACAGACAAGCTGAAAGAAGCTTTCGCAGAGAAAGAGGAGTGGCTTGCTGTTCTTGGTGAGGCTGTTTACCAGTATCAGAAGAAGACCGTTCGTAAGATGATCCTGAAAGATCACAAACGTCCGGACGGCCGTGCGATCACACAGATCCGTCCTCTGGCAGCAGAGGTTGATATCATCCCGAGAGTACATGGCTCCGCTATGTTCACCCGTGGACAGACTCAGATCTGTACGATTACTACTCTGGCACCTCTTGCAGAGGCACAGAGAATTGACGGACTTGACGAGTTTGAGACAAGCAAGAGATATATGCATCACTACAATTTCCCGTCCTATTCTGTAGGTGAGACAAAGCCATCCAGAGGACCGGGACGCCGTGAGATCGGTCATGGAGCACTTGCTGAGAGAGCACTTGTACCGGTGCTTCCAAGCGTAGAAGAATTCCCATATGCAATCCGTACTGTATCTGAGACCTTTGAGTCAAACGGATCTACCTCCCAGGCAAGTATCTGTGCATCCACCATGTCTCTTGAGGCTGCCGGTGTACCGATTAAGAAGCCGGTTGCAGGTATTTCCTGTGGTCTTGTAACAGGTGACACAGATGATGACTATATCGTTCTTACTGATATCCAGGGACTTGAGGACTTCTTTGGCGACATGGACTTCAAGGTAGCCGGAACTCATGACGGTATCACAGCGATTCAGATGGATATTAAGATCCACGGTCTTACAAGACAGATCGTAGAAGAAGCAATCAGACGTACTAAGGAAGCAAGAGAGTACATCCTTAATGAAGTTATTGAGAAATGTATCCCTGCACCTCGTACAACTGTTGGAAAATATGCTCCGAAGATCATCCAGATCCAGATCGATCCTCAGAAGATCGGTGATGTTGTTGGCCAGAGAGGTAAGACCATCAACACCATCATCGAGCGCACAGGCGTTAAAATCGATATCACAGATGAGGGTGCTGTATCTATCTGCGGCGTAGATGACAAGAACATGCAGGAAGCAAAGCGCATGGTTGAGATCATTGCTTCTGACTTCGAGCAGGGACAGATCCTTACCGGACAGGTTGTAAGCATCAAGGAGTTTGGCGCATTTGTTGAGTTCGCACCTGGCAAAGAGGGAATGGTTCACATTTCCAAGATTTGCAAGGAGAGAATCAACCGCGTAGAGGATGTTCTTACACTTGGAGATAAGGTAACTGTTGTATGCCTTGGAAAAGACAAGATGGGAAGAATGAGCTTCAGCATCAAGGATGTTCCGGCAGAGGCAAAATAAGAATAAAATGCAAGGCCACTGTGTATGAAAAGCACAGTGATAGCTTGGGGGATGCCGGACAGATGTGCCCGGCATTCTTTATATCCGCTGCAGAGTCGGAGCTTTGGAAAAGGCGTCTGCACGGGACAAACAGGAGGAAACATGAAAAGAATTGCAAAATTTCATAAAGTAAGTAAAGAGCGCTTTGTGGCAGACTGGATGGATACTTTTGAGGGCGTGTCTGCTGATGAGGCAGAGAAGATTTATGAGGGAATCCGTCTTCCAAGACGAGCTACTGCCGGAAGCGCAGGCTATGATTTCTTTTCCCCGGCTGATTTTACCATTAAGCCAGGAGAGACCATCAAGATTCCGACCGGGATCCGTGTGGAGATGGATCAGGAGTGGGTGCTGAAATGCTATCCAAGAAGCGGCCTGGGATTTAAATTCCGTCTGCAGCTGAATAATACGGTGGGGATTATTGACAGCGATTATTTTTATTCTGACAATGAAGGTCATATTTTTGCCAAGCTGACAAATGACACCAATGAGAACAAAGTGGTAGAATTGAAGGCAGATACAGGCTTTATGCAGGGAATCTTCGTTGAGTATGGGATTACCGTAGATGATGATGTGACAGATGTGAGAAATGGCGGGTTTGGAAGTACGACGAAGTAACCCGCTGCGGCACCCTCGCAGTTTTATGGGAAATACAAAAGCAGGTAAATGTGATGAATTTATCAATCACAGATACCTGCTTTTATTGTTCTTAAGCTTTTTTCAAATTTTGCAGAAAGCCTTTTTCAAACAGGCTCCCGCAGGAAATCTCTTTAAAGACCACCGGGAAGATTACTTTGATGCTCCCGCAGGAAATTTCTTTAAAGATCACCGGAGAGATTACTCTAAAGGTGTTCCGGCAGCTTCTGCTTCCCGCGCATTCTGTAAAACAGTGTCAAATGCGATAGCAGCCTTATTGTACTCTTCGTCGCTTTCAATATTGGAAAGCATGGGAGCACCCTCTGCAGTGCGGGTGAAGGAATACAGATAAACTTCGCCGTCATGATTCTGGCCCTCTTCGTCAAGAGGAAGAAGCGCAATATATTCCTTTGCATCTACCGGGAAAATGGTAAGGATGGCGCATTCTACCTCAGTATCATCCTCCATGGTAAGAGTAATGGTGCTGTGCTGGTTTGCGTCAGTGCTGCATCCACCGCATGTGGAACAGTCGGAACCGCCGCAGGATGAGCTGCTTCCACAGCTGCTGCAGGAGTTTGTCATATCTGAATCACTCATTAAAAATACCTCACTTTATAAAAAATTTGTATTTATATGTTACCTGTGAAAAAACATGTTCATGCTGTAAAACAAGGTAACACCGGGACTTCTTTAGCTTCGTTTTCACTGGTAACGGTATGCCCGGACAATATTTAGATTGTACCAGAAAAATAGGGTTTTGTGAATAGGAAAATCTGTGTTATAATGAAGAAAGTGTTAGAATATATTGAATATTCACAGGCAATATCCTATGAGAGGTTTTGGGTGAATGAAGTTCACTGGAAACTTTGAAAAAATGGGCAAAATCATGTACAGAAGGATTTTTGTGCATCATATAAATTTTTACAGATTGGAGAACAACATGAAGCTTGTATCATGGAACGTAAATGGAATCCGTGCCTGTATCACCAAGGGCTTTGAAGAAAGCTTTGCGAAGTTGGATGCAGACATTTTCTGCCTTCAGGAGACCAAATGTCAGGAGAACCAGGTGAAGCTGGAGCTTCCAGGTTATTATCAATATTGGAATTATGCGAACCGCAAGGGATATTCCGGAACAGCTGTTTTTACAAAAAAAGAACCGTTGTCCGTGATCTACGGACTTGGAATAGAGGAACACGATAAAGAAGGACGTGTGATCACTGCAGAGATGGACGATTTTTATCTGGTTACCGTATATACGCCCAATTCCCAGTCAGAGCTTCGAAGACTGGAATACCGCATGGAATGGGAGAGAGATTTTCTGGCTTATCTTCTGAAGCTTCAGGAGAAAAAGCCTGTGATCTGCTGTGGAGACATGAATGTGGCACATCAGGAAATTGACCTGAAGAATCCTAAGACCAACCGGATGAACGCAGGCTTCACAGATGAAGAGAGAGCCTGCTTTACCAGAACTTTGGAAGCTGGATTTATTGATACATTTCGTTACTTTTATCCGGAGCTTGAGGGCGCCTACTCCTGGTGGTCTTACCGATTTAAGGCAAGAGAGAAGAATGCCGGATGGAGAATTGATTATTTCATCACCTCTCCGTCCTTGAAAGAGAATCTGGAGGATGCGAAGATTCACAGCGAGATAATGGGGTCCGACCATTGTCCTGTAGAACTGGATCTGAAATTTTAGACCATAGGGAGTCCTGTATGGCAGGATCTGGGGATAAACAGATATCATCGGATGATTTTATTTCATGAGAAAGATTGCATTGTGCAGATTCCCTTTGGGAAACGTGCTCTGTGTACAAAAATGGCTACAGACGAGACAGCAGACAAAGACAGGAGGGCTTATAAAGTGCCAATACCGGGAAATAAGAGCGTGGTTGTGACATACGGTTATCCTCTTTTACTTGGGGTAACCCAGATGGCAGATGGATATAATTTTGCAGTGGAAGCGGAAGAGGATTCTGAGGTTTACCTGCTCCTTTACAGGAAGAGGGGAAGAGAGCCCTTTTATGAGCTTCTTCTGGATGAAAAATATCGTACAGGACGGATTTTTTCTGTCTTTATGAAAAAATTAAATGTAACCAATCTGGAGTACAATTTTAAGATAAACGGGGAAATCTATCTGGATCCCTGTGCCAGCAGGATCAGCGGAAGAGAGCATTTTGGGGCAGCGTGGGAGGAAGATCCACACAAGGTGCGCTGCGGCTTCTGGTCCGGAAATGGTTATGACTGGGGGGATGAGAAAGCACCGGAAACAGACTTTGAAGATATGATCCTCTATAAAGTACATGTCCGGGGATACACCAGGCAGGCCAAGCTGCCGACAGGTCTCCGGGGAACTTTTTCCGGTCTGGTACAGATGATCCCATACTGGCAGGAGCTTGGCATTAATACAGTAGAGCTTATGCCGGCCTATGAATTTATGGAGGTGGTTCCGCCAAAGGAGCCAGACGGTCTTGTTTCCCAGAAGGGGAAAAAAGACGAGGTAAATTACTGGGGATATGGAAATGGTCTTTATTTTGCGCCAAAGAGTGCTTATTGCGCTACCCGGGATCCCCACAGGGAATTTTGTGACATGATCAGGGCTTTTCACAAAGCAGGGATTGGCTGTATCATGGAAATGTATTTTCCGGCGGAGGTTAATCCTTTAATGGCACTTCGTGCAGTGCAATTCTGGAAACAGAATTATCATGTGGACGGCTTTCATATTCTGGGAGAAGGGGCACCTCTTGACCTGATCATGAAGGACGGCCTGCTTGCAGGAACGAAGATCATGGCAGAAGGAATGGATACGGCTGCTCTTTATAAGAACCGCAGACCAGGAAAGCGATGCTTTGCGGAATATAATCTGGGATTTTTGCAGGATATGCGCAGATTCCTGAAAAGCGATGAGGATATGGTTCCGGCTGTGCAGTACCGCATCCGTCATAATCCAGATGACCATGGAGTGATCAATTATATTACCTGCCAGGACGGTTTTACTTTAAATGACCTTGTTTCCTATAATTATAAGCACAATGAGGCAAATGGGGAAGGCAATAACGACGGCTGCAGCTATAATTATTCCTGGAATTGCGGCATTGAAGGACCAAGCCGGAAGCAGTGGATCCGTCAGATGAGGGAGCGCCAGATGCGTGCTGCTTTTGCCATGATGCTGTTTTCCCAGGGAGTGCCCATGATCTATGGCGGTGATGAGATCGGCAATTCCCAGGAGGGAAACAATAATGCTTACTGCCAGGACAATTCCATTGGCTGGATTGACTGGCGGGGACTGCGAAGAAATGCCAGTATGCTTGCCTTTGTAAAAAAGGCAGTTGCACTTCGGAAGGCTCATCCTGTTCTTCATATGAGTGAGAGCATGAAAGAGGCAGATTACCTTGGCAAGGGATTCCCGGATATGTCTTTTCATGGGGAACGTGCATGGTTCTGCAACATGGAAAATACCAGCCGCATGATCGGCGTGATGCTGTGCGGGGCGTATGCAAAGCTGCCGGACGGAAGTGAGGATGATTTCCTTTATACAGGCTATAATTTTCACTGGGAAACCAGGAATATTGCTCTTCCCAATCTGCCAGAGGGGATGGAGTGGAAGAAAGTGATGGATACCGGAGATCTGACCTGTGACGGATTTTATGGGGAAAATGGCCAGGTCTATGAAAGAGCTGTGGAGGTGGGACCGCGTACAGTGGTTGTACTTCAGGGTGTGAAGAAACCGGAGCCTGAAAGAAAGCATACTGGCAAAGGAAAAAAGAATGAAAAACTGCCAGGCGCAGAAGCGAAGAAAACTGCAGCTTCAGACAATACTGTGACAGAAGCTGAGAATAAGGAAAGGAGGTCCGGCGACAATGCATCCATGGCTTCACTTTAAAACAATCACAAAGCATAAGCTGATGGTTATGCACTATTGCTTCCGAATCGGACTTTACAAGCAGGGGCTTCTCCATGACCTTTCCAAATATACCCCGTCGGAATTTCTTGTGGGCTGCAAATATTATCAGGGAAACAGAAGCCCAAATAACGCAGAACGTGAGGATACGGGCGTGTCTACCGCCTGGCTCCATCATAAAGGGCGCAATAAGCATCATTATGAGCATTGGGTGGATTATTCCATAAATGATCCGGAGCATGTGATCATGGGGGCGAAAATGCCCCGCAGATATGTGGCAGAGATGGTGATGGACAGGATCAGTGCCTCCAGGACGTATCTTGGGGACGCATACGACAATCACAAGCCGCTGGAATATTTTCTGAAAAGCAAGCCGAAGCTGTGGTTTGTACATCCCCAGACGAAAAAAGAGTTAGAGGGGCTGCTTCGGATCCTCAATGACAAGGGGGAAGAAAAGGCTTTGTGGTATATTAAGCATGTTTATCTGAAAGGGAAGGATAAGTAGTTTCATATTCCGTGTTTATCAACCGCAGACTTTCAAAAAATATACAATATCACTTGCACTTTCATACTCTTCTGTGGTAAAGTATGAAATATGTTATTTTGCTGTCCGGATGATTTGGGGACAGCAGATTTTATAACAGAGGAGGAGAAAAAATTGAGTGGTACAACAGTGATAATTCTGATTGCTTTTGTGTTTTACCTTGCCATGATGATCGTCATCGGCGCGGTTTACATGAAAAAGACCTCCAGCTCAGAGGATTATTTCCTTGGAGGACGAGGACTGAACGGATGGGTGGCAGCACTTTCTGCACAGGCTTCTGATATGAGCGGATGGCTTCTGATGGGTCTTCCCGGAGCCATTTATTCTTTTGGATCCGGACAGATCTGGATCGCAGTGGGACTTTTTATCGGAACTGTCCTCAACTGGGTATGTATTTCCGGAAGACTTCGTAAATACACCATCGCAGCAAACAATTCCATGACCATCCCGGCATTTTTCGAGAACCGCTACCGTGATAAGAAAAAGATCCTGCTTCTGATTTCGTCAGTGGTAATTGTAATCTTTTTCCTGGTGTATACAGCTTCTGCGCTGGCAGCAGGCGGTAAGCTGTTCAATACCGTATTTGGACTTGATTATCATGTAGCTCTGGCTATCGGAGCAGCGGTTATTCTTTGCTACACCTTCATGGGCGGCTTTATGGCGGTCTGTGTAACAGACTTTGTGCAGGGAACCCTGATGCTTATCGGACTTCTTGTAGTTCCGCTGGTGGCGTATTTCCTGCTTCCAGGCAATCTTACAGATCTGATCTCCCAGAGCAGCGTGACTGGCGGTGCAGGCGCTTATCTGAACCCGTTTATGAACGGAGACAGACCATATACCTTTATAGAGATCTTTTCCCAGCTGGCATGGGGCTTTGGATACTGTGGAATGCCCCACGTACTGGTAAGATTTATGGCAGTTAAGAATGAGAAGGAACTGAAGAAATCCTGGGCGATTGCCATTGTATGGGATCTTCTTTCCCTGACAGCTGCATTTGCGATTGCGGTGATCGGAAGAGCTTATCTGCTTCCTGTTATTCTTGGGGAGAACGGAGCTGCTTCTTCTGAGAGCGTATTTATTGAGATGATCCGCAAGGTGTTTACCTCAGAGCTTGCGCTTCCCTTTATCGGCGGGCTGTTCCTTTGCGGAATCCTTGCAGCGATCATGTCCACAGCGGATTCCCAGCTTCTGGTAACTGCTTCTGCAGTATCTGAGGATCTGTATCACAGCTTTATCAAGAAGGATGCTGACACAGAGGAAATTCTGAAAGTAAGCCGTATCACGGTTATTGCGATCGCAGTGATTGCATTTGCCATTGCATGGAATCCGGACAGCAGTATTATGGGACTGGTTTCCAATGCATGGGCAGGACTTGGTTCCGCATTTGGACCGATCGTGGTAATGTCCCTGTTCTGGAGAAGAACCAATCTTCCAGGTGCCATTGCAGGTATGGTGACTGGCGGACTTACTGTTATTATCTGGGACTATATTCCGTTAGTTGGAGGACAGACACTGGGAACCTATACAGGACTTTATTCCCTGGCAGTTGGTTTCCTGCTCAGTCTGGTGATGATTGTGATCGTCAGCCTTGTTACGAAGGCTCCATCCAAAGAAATCACAGATGAGTTTGACAAAGTTGCTGCGAAATAATGCGGTTGCATGATCGTTGTCCATCGTGAAGCGTGTTACAGGTTACGATGCGACCATTAAGAAAGTTTTATAAAAAAGGTAGTCCTTATATGGAAAGGGCTACCTTTTTTTCTGAAAATTTGTTATAATAATAACATCTTTATCTGGGAACGAAAGACATTGTATATCAGTGTCTGGCAGAAAACGGACGTAATAAATCTGCATTCCCATAACAGAAAGGGGCAACACAAGATGAAAAAATATGATTATTTAATTGTAGGAGCCGGACTTTTTGGAGCTGTATTTGCTCACGAAGCTACTAAGAAGGGCAAGACCTGCCTGGTGATCGACAAGCGTGATCATATCGGCGGTAATATTTACACAGAGGAAGTAGAAGGCATCCAGGTCCACAAGTATGGCGCACATATTTTCCATACCTCTAAGAAGGAAATCTGGGATTATGTGAACCAGTTTACAGAGTTTAACCACTTTGTAAATTCACCTATTGCGGTGTATAAGGATGAACTGTATAACCTTCCGTTTAATATGAATACATTCCATCAGCTCTGGGGAGTTCGGACTCCGGCAGAGGCGAAGGCGAAGATTCAGGAGCAGATCAGCCGCATGCACATCACACACCCGAAGAACCTGGAAGAGCAGGCACTGGCGCTGGTGGGACAGGATGTGTACGAGAAGCTGGTAGAGGGCTATACCCGCAAGCAGTGGGGAAGAGAGTGTAAGGAACTTCCGTCCTTTATTATCAAGAGACTTCCTCTTCGTTATACCTATGATAATAACTATTTTAAGGATCCCTATCAGGGTATTCCGAAGGGCGGCTATACCCGTATTATCAAGAAGCTTCTGGAGGGTGTCCAGGTTTGCCTGAAGACGGATTTCTTTGCAAACAGAGAAGAGCTCACTGCACAGGCAGATAAGATCCTTTTTACCGGTATGATCGATGAATTTTATGATTACTGCTATGGTGAGCTGGAGTACCGTTCCCTGCGTTTTGAGACAGAAGTGCTTGATATGGGGAACTATCAGGGAAATGCGGTTGTGAACTATACCGATTATGAGGTGCCATATACCCGTATTATTGAGCATAAGCACTTCGAGTTTGGGACACAGCCGAAGACTGTTATCACAAGAGAATATCCGGCAGCATGGGAGAAGGGAAAAGAGCCATATTATCCCATTAATGATCCGAAGAATGACGAGCTCTTTGACAAGTACGAGCGCCGTGCATTAGAAGAGAAGAATGTACTCTTTGGCGGACGACTGGGCATGTACCGCTATATGGATATGGACAAGGTAATTGAGGAAGCTCTTAATATGGCTGAGACCGAGCTGACCTACGAAGAAGTATAAAGGAGAATACTATGGATACCCCGACTATTACACAATACTACAGAGAATCGGACCCGGCCAGACGTCTGGCACTTTTGAATATGTCCATTGAGGCAGGAGAGGAGCCAGAGCTGAATCAGATCCGCAGAGAGCTTTGGGACATCCGTTATCAGGATCCGTCTGAGCTTGGCGGTGATACTCGTGCTGACGGTTTGATCGCACTGTGGATGCTGATGGAGTTTAATAAAGACAGCGGCAAGCGCTTTATGGGAGTCCGCGGCGGACGTAAGGAGATCATGAAACAGCTGAATAAAATGAAATTCCAGGAAATCTGCGCCAAGGGTAAGGATTATGAAGAGCTTCTTTACAGAGAGTGCTGTCATATGGTGAAGACTTATATGGAGCTTAGTGAGTCGGATAAGGCTTATAACAGCACACTGTTTGGGATTATGAAAATGAGTAGTGAGCGCGCCAAGGACAAGCTGAAAGCGGATATTTATGATACTGCCGTGGTGCTTCCGCAGACATTGAAGATGGAAGAAGAGCTTGGAATCGTCACCCGCGCCGCCCGGGAAATGTACGAACTGCATTTTCCAGGAGAGGGAAGCCTGGGAGCAGACAGATAACATGCCAGGCAAAAAAAGCCTGACATGTATAAAAGATATAAAATTATAAAGTTCTTAGTACCGCAGCAATCTCCGAATCTGGAGCTGGCTGCGGTATTTATTATGCAGCTCCAGCCCCAGTGCCTTCTCACATGCATCCAGAATCACATCATAATAGGTAAACTGATAAATATTTCCTGCAATCTGTACACAATTATACCGCTGCAAAGAAGTCCCGATCTGTTCCATGGAAAACTGGAAATCAAGCTTCGCCTGCAGCATACGCATTAAGGTAAAGGACACAAACCCAATCACAAAATGGGCATTGATCTTATCCGGTGTCCAGATGAAGGTAGCAGAGGAGTCATACTGGCTTTTGGAATCAAGGAAAATTTTCTCCATATGACGAAGTCCGCTGAAAAGACGATAAGGGGAAAGGTTATCCGCCTCCAGATTATCAGTAGCAATGGCAGTGTATCCGTCCAGCTTCAATCCGGTACGCTTTCCGGAAGACTCCCTGGCAAGGCGCTGCTGTCTGGCCTGAAGCTCATGGTAATATACAAATTGTTTTTCCCTATCCTCAAAAATCCGCTCTTTATAAAGAAGAGGGATAGTCTGATGCTTTTCATTCAGAATTTTCATTTCCTGATAACCATCCTTCAGTACCCAATCCTTAAATTCTGCATTCGCAGTATGTACCGGCAGACCATAAATATATCCGTCTGCCGGTACTCCATTGCAAATAAAAGGCTCCTCCTCCGGACGCGCAGGGGCAGTATTATAAAAACGGGTTCTGGGATTCTCTCTCTTTAATTGCTTTACGGCATTAAAAACAGACTGGTTCAACACAGTACCACTGGTAGACAGGTCATATGCAATGGGGAGTCCATTTCTGTCCGTGAGAAGATCCAGGTGAAGGGTGGAATCTGTACGTCTGGCATTGGGCTGCGTGTCAGAGGGCATGCTTCCAGGAATGGAAAAATTATAGCTGGTGTGATCCAAAAATGCAGAAGTAGTATCTCTGGAAAGGATACTGCCGGAATGCTCATAAATCCACTTCTGCAGATCTTTTTGCAGTTTCACAATAACATGAAAGGCAGAATCCAGGTCTTCGTCTGAGATGCTTTCGGATTCTTCGAAGTAGATTCCTTTTTCAATAGCTTCATTCCAGGTGCAATTTGGGTAAAGCGCACGGGAAATGACCATATATCGGAAAAGTTCTTCTATATTATAGGGGAGAGATAGATTCCAGGTCCTGGTACGCCAGAAAATGTCAAGCTGAAGCTCCTTATAAAGGTATTTCAGAATGCCGTAGCCTACATTTTTCAGAGAGTGCTCTCCCGGTGAGAGAGCAGTAGTAAGGTCAACATATACCACAGAGTTCTTTTTGGCTTCTCGCTCCTGGTTCATATCAGCCACAACCTTCTCGAAATGGCTGATGGGATCCGGGTAATCCTTCTTTAAATCTTCCAGATATCCCAACCCCATAATGGTTTTCTGACGAGTGGCTTTCTTCTCTTTATCGTAGTAGGATTCGGTGATGGCAAGGTAAGTTCCCTTTGCCTTAGGGGTCTTTTTGAGAAACATAGGGGGTCCTCCTGTATGCTTTATCATTTGAAAATGAAGATGGTGCGTATTCCTTGTTTGTCAATTGTATAAGTGCATTGGTTTTCTTGCATTTATTATAGCACACGAAAGAGCGTACATCAAGATACACCATGAGTAAATACGAAAATTGGAGCGAATATAGTTTAGAAAACAGGAAGTGAAATTGTGCAAAATGCTGAAATTCAGACAGGGGAAAATGGAGTAAACATGTAGCTTTTTTGCCCTGTGAAAGCAGAAAAAATAAGAATTTATGTGCTTTTTTCAATGAAAAGTCGAAAATAACGACAGTACACTAAAGTACACACTGTAAAAATACGAAAATGAAGACCGATTCGTGCCGGGTTTCTTAGTGAAACAGCAGAAAACAGGGATTTTTCAGGTAATCATAAATTATTGCTCCTTTAAAATCAGTGTGATATGATGATGAAAATGGATTTTGGGCTACTTCTGCCTGCAAAACCACACTGAAAAAAGGAAAACCCGATCTTAAAAAGGAGGTTGTAACATGAAAAAGAATTCAAGGCTGAAATCGTTTTTTGCCATACTTCTGGCGGTATCTATGATATTCCAGCAGTCTAGTCTGACTGTCCTGGCAACAGACGATATCTACGTTGAGGACGCGACGGCAACGCCGACTCCGTCTGAAAGCGAAGCAGAAGCATACGCAACAGAAGAGGGAGCGGAACCGGTTGCTGAGAAACAGGAAGAACCTCAGCAAGTGCAGGAAACTCCTGCTGCGGAACAAGCTCAGGAGCCAACGGAAGTACCTGCCGAGCAGCCAACAGAAGCGCCAGCAGAGCAGCCAACGGAAGCACCTGTAGAGCAGCCAACAGAGGCGCCTGCAGCAGCTCCGACAGAAGCACCTGCAACAGAGCCCACAGCGGCACCAGCAGCAGAAGTGACGGAAGCTCCTGCAGCACCGGAAGCTACAGCAACACCAGCTGCCGAGGCAACTGCAACCCCTACACCAGAAGTCAGCGCGTCCCCAAGTGAGACACCGACTCCGGCTCCGACAGAAACACCGAAGACTTCTTTCAGATATGAAGACAGTCGTGTAGTGATTACAGCAACAGCTCCGGAAGATGCAAACCTTCCACAGGATGCAGAAATCAAAGCTGACTATATTGCACCTGGCACTGATCGCTACAATGCGGCAGTAGCAGCATTCAACAGCCAGCTGAGCAGCCAGTTGGGACTGGACGCTGAGAATACGGAAGCTGAGTACGTACTTTACGATGTATATTTTCTGACCGCCGACGGAAGCCGAATCGAGCCGGAAAGCGGAAATGTAAAAGTAGATATGAGCTTCAAAGAGATTCAGAAAAGCACCGTTGACGGTGACGTCGTAAATAAAGATGTTGTACATCTGGACAATGAAGGTCAGGCAGAGGTTGTAACCGAGTACGTAAACACAAACGCAGACGGAGAGATCACCTCTATGGGTTTTACGCAGGATAGTTTTTCAATTGTGGGTGGCGTGACGACAGTACAAAATGTGGCGGTACAAACTGGAAGTAGTAAATTGTCCGATTTTATAACAGGAATGACAATTAAAGTCGATGGAAAAGAAATTTCATCAAATGATAAAATCAGTCCTTCTGCGAGATATGACTTTACTATTTCATTTGCCGAAACTTCAGAGCTTGTTAATCAGGGAAAACACATTCAGAAAAATATGACTTTTTCTATGCCTAACAATTTGACAAATTGGCCGGAAAGTGGAAAATTATATGCGGATGATAATAAGACTGTTGTTGGAGATTATACTATTAATGATGCGGGAGATGTTTCAGTTGTTTTTACAGATGAGTTTATGCAGCAGGCTGATAAAGGCCTTGTAAAGGGGAATTTCACGTTTTCAGCAGAAATAAAAAATACGGTTACGGACGAAGTAGTAAAAATAACTGTACCAGGAACCACAATTGAAAAAGAGATTCATGTTAATAGAGATGTAAACCTTTATACAGAAAAAAGTGCATCATATGATGAAAAAACTGGAGAAATAACATATACAATTATAACTAAAGCAGAAAATGGAAATGCAACTGACGTTAAAATTATTGATAAGCTGGGAAGTGACTTGGAGCTTGTGAAAGATTCACAAGGAAATGAGTATACACTTACCGTTGATGGCGGAACACCAACGCCGGGAAAGTTTGCTGTAACAGGAAATGGTTATGAAGTAACAGTAGGTGAATTGCTTAAAGATAAAACAGCTACGTTAGTTTATAAGGCAAGATTTAAAGATGGTGTATTAGAGAAGATAAGAAATGGGGAAAGTTATTCTACTAATAATGGCGTAGTTGTAAAAGGTAAAAATGGCAGCAAAGATATCATCAGCAATGAGCCATCAGTTGATATTGGAAATAATTTCAAAAATAATCAGTGGTTTAAGAAGGATAATGCTAAATTAGTTACAGAAGGTGGTAAGACATACTTAGAGTGGTCTTTCGTATACAATGTTGATGGAAAACAACCTGTTAAAGGAAACACGGTAACAGATACTTTACAGGATAACGAGTATACGAAATTTAAGAAGGGAGATGTGATTCATGTTAAACGATCTGATGGTGTTGAGTTTGATATTACTGTACCAGCAGATGGAAATACATGGTCATATACGATCGGAAAAAATTCAGGAGATAATTATACTGACGATAGTTTGATTTACAAATATACTTTTTCATATAAGACTCTGGTTGATGAGGCAAAATTAGATAGTCTTATTGGTTCAGTTAGCGTAAAAAATGATGTTGATGATGGCAACCGTAATCATCCGGGAGCATCTGGATCAGGTCCATTAACAGGTAAAGTTCCTAATCCCGAAAAGACATTTCTTTCTGGAACACAAGATAAAATGAAATGGAGAGTTACTATTCATGTTCCGGCAGGTGGTATGAAATTTTTTATTAAGGATACTGTAAGACAAGGGTCAGATAATGAGGATGCTGATGGTTGGAATAAATGGGGGTGGATTGATACATCATCAATAACTGTCACTGATCCAGGAAAAAAGATTAGTAAAGATAATGTAAAATATGGACAAAATGTAGAAGGTGGAAAATTATGTAATTATTTATTCTTTTTATCAAAGGATTCTTCTGGAAGTGATGTGGAAACTAATAAAACATATTCGGAAATTGAGGGAATCGGAGAAGCGAGAGATATTATATTAGAATATGAAACCTTCAACAAATATCAGAATGCTACTGGGGATGTGGCTTATAAACCTGGTGTTTTAGTAAGAAATACGGCATCTGGAAATGGCTGGGAAGTCTTTGCAGATGGATATGTTCCGGGAAAATTGCAGGTTGCAAAGGAAAATGTAAGTTCCTATTTTACAGGATATGGTGCAGACGATAAAAAATGGAGCACAGAAGGAAACAAGATATGTTATTGTATCACAATTGACAAGAAGCGTATTGGCTTAGGCACCGAAGATGTTATTATAACTGATACACATAGCTCTTCGTTGTCATATGTTTTGGGTAGTGCAAAACTCATGTGGGCACAAAATGAGTATAAGGGTGATAGTAATGCTAGTGGTTCTGATGAGGCTGCAGGTTGGATGGCAGATCCTACGATAGAAGAAAATGGTAAGACTGTTCTAAAACTTAATCTTGGAAAATTAACAAGAACATATGAAGGTAAAAATTGTGTTTACAAGTTGTATTATCAAATGGCAGTAGATGAGTCATTAGTAACATCTAGCGATGGACAAGTATTGAGCAATAGTGTATCAGTAAAGGCTAATGGTGAGGATGCAGCAGGAGAAGCTAGTTGCGATTATACTTATAAAAAACCTTTATTTACTAAAGAGGAAAATTCAAATCCTAGTGTATCAAATGGCTATCAGGCTGGTTTTAAAATAACTGTAAAATATACAGATAATTATAAAAATTCAGATGGACACTTAGAAATTGATGATAACTGTACAAATCTTAAAATTGATTATAGTACATTTAGTGTAAAACAAGGAGAAAGGTTACTTACAGCTAATGCAGATTATATTGTGGCACCAACGTCAATTGGAATGAAGATTCTGATTTTAAATCCTGTAGAGGATGCTACATATGTAATTGAATATAAAGCGACAGTAACTGGAAGTATTGGCAGTAAAATTGACTACGGTAATACGGCCTATATAAATGGAAGGGATGAGTATTACAGTAAAGTTAGTAATAATGTAGAAAAGAAGCAAAATTCAAGTGGAAATGTTGAAGTCAGCAGTCTCAAACTTTTATTGTACAAATATGATGAAGAAAATGCATCAAAGGGATTACCTAATGCGATATTTGAATTGCAGGATTCAAATGGAAAGGTTTTAAAAAGTGGTATTAAAACAAAAGCTAATGGTGAAACAGATGAAATTCAATTATCTAAACAGTTAGATAAAACTGTATTTGATTTATATGTAAAATATAAATTAGTAGAGACTACCGCACCTAGTGGTTATAAAACAGGAAATCCTATTGAATTTTATTTTACTGACTATAGTAAATCAGCAGATGAGTTAGTAAAAATGGGGCTTCAGGACGCAATTGCTGTTTTCAGTAATTCAACTGTGGTTGGAACAATTGAAATTAATAATAAGAAAGCTGAAGATGTAGAGGGAAGCGCAGAACTGGAGATCCAGAAGGCAGCAACAGGGAACTGGAGCGGGGAAATCCCGAATTACTTCAAATTCAAGCTGGAAGCGCTGACTCCTGGAGCACCAGAGCTGTCCAACAAAGAGGCAGCCAATACCGGGTCAAAGGTAACATTTGAAAAAATCACCGGCTACAAGGAAGCAAAGGATTATATCTATAAGATCAGTGAGACGGGAATTATCGGAGAGCATCCGGAATGGACTGTTTCAGGTGACGTGCTTTACGCAAAGGTAAGTGTAAGAAAAGAAAGAAACGAGTATAAGACAGCGGTAAGCTATTACAGTGATGAAAACTGCACGACAGCAGTAGAGACACCAGTGATCACCAATACTTATACCGCACCGACTGAGGGAAGCGCAGAGCTTGAGATCCAGAAAGCCGCAACTGAGAGCTGGACAGGAGCGATCCCGAATTACTTCCAGTTTAAGCTGGAAGCACTGACTGAGGGAGCGCCGATGCCTGGAACAACGGCAGTGACAAACAATGGATCTGACGTAAGCTTTGGAAAGATCACCGGCTACAAGGAAGTAAAGGATTATATCTATAAGATCAGTGAGAAAGGAATTATCGGAGAGCATCCGGAATGGACTGTTTCAGGTGACGTGCTTTACGCAAAGGTAAGTGTAAGAAAAGAAGGAAATGAGTATAAGACAAAGGTAAGTTATTACAGTGATGAAAACTGCACGACAGCAGTAGAGACACCAGTAATTATCAATAATTATACGACATCTGGTCAGATCGTCCTTAGCGCAAACAAGACTCTGGAAGGTCAGCCACTGGAAGCAGAGCAGTTTAGTTTCCAGGTAACAGAAATTGGTGAAGATGGAAACGCAGTAGAAAATGGTTACAAAAAGATTGCTAAAAATGCGGAAGACGGTTCCATTGTATTCCCAACCATTAAATATGAGAAAACCGGAATCTATTATTATCAAATTACAGAAATAAATGGTAAGAAACCGGCATACAAGTATGATGGAAGCAAATATGTTGTAGCTGTAAATGTAACAGATAATATGGCAGGTAAATTAACAGCAGCAATTATATCAGTCACAAAAGACGGTAAGCTTGTAGAAAATAAGACAGTCACCTTTAATAATACCTACAGTGCTTCCGCTGACCTTGAACTGAAAGCCCAGAAGTCCATGAAGGTAGAATCTGAGCAGCTCGGAACCTTCGAATTCGAACTTAGCGGTGACAACATCGAAACGCAGACTGTTACAAACAATGAAGCTGGTGCAATCACATTTGCTCCGATTCATTATAATCTCTCAGATGTTGGCAATACTTATACGTACACAGTAAGAGAGAAAGCTCCATCTACCGAGGCTCAGTATGAAACTGATGGTATTAAATATGTATACGATACCACTGTTTATACTGTAAAAGTCAAAGTAGAAGACAACGGTGACGGAACTCTGAAACTTACTAAGACAGTCAAAATTGGAGAGAAGGATTACACAGATCCGGAAATGAAGTTTGTCAACGATACTACTAAAGCAACGATTACAAAAGTAGATGCTTTAGGAAATCAGCTTTCTGGTGTTGAACTTGAAGTTCGCGACAAGAATAATGAGGTGGTTGATTCCTGGACCACAGATGGAACACCACACGTAATCACCGGCGCGCTGATCCTCGGCGAAACCTACAAGTTAGTCGAGAAATCCGCTCCAGCTGGTTATACCCTGGCAGATCCTGTCGAGTTTACGGTAAGTGAGAACGACACCGACAACAAGGTTGAAATGAAGAACACCTACTCCGCATCCGGAAGCCTGAACCTGACAGCTAAGAAGACTCTGACAACCACAGAGACACCTCTTGCAAAAGATCAGTTTACATTCGAGCTTCGCGACAAAGAGGGCAAGGTGCTTCAGACCAAGACCAACGATGCTGACGGAAACGTAATCTTTGACGAAATTAAGTACAGCCTTGTAAAAGATGCAGCTTACAAAGATAACACGGATAAGAAAGTAGATGATATCGGCGAGTACCAGTACACTGTAAATGAGGTGAAAGGTGATGCAGCAGGTTACACTTACGACGACACCATCTACATCATCAACGTAACCGTAACAGACGCAGGCAACGGTACCTTAACCGTAACCCCAGTCATCCATTCCTCCAAGGCAACCTCCGAGGATGCCACTGTAACAGGCATGGAATTTACCAACACCTACACAACATCTGGTCAGATCGCTCTTGGTGCAACCAAGACTCTGGAAGGTCAGACACTGGAAGCAGAGCAGTTCAGCTTCCAGGCAACAGAAATGGATGCAGATGGAAAGGCTGTAGAAAATGGTTACAGCGAAACTGTGAAGAATGCTGATGGCGGCGCCATCACATTCCCAATCATCACATATAAGGAATCCGGAACCCATTATTACCAGATTACCGAAGTAAAAGATGAGAAACCGGCATACCAGTATGATGAAAGCAAATACGTTGTAAAAGTAGACGTAACAGACGACAATGCAGGCAAGTTAACAGCGAAAGTTACTTCTGTCACAAAGAACGGCGAACCTGTAAAGAGTGAAGACCTCACTGGAGCAGTTACCTTCACTAACACCTACAGTGCTTCCGCTGACCTTGAACTGAAAGCCCAGAAGTCCATGAAGGTAGAAGCTGAACAGCTTGGAACCTTCGAATTCGAACTGAAAGATGCAGATGGCAAGGTAATTGAGACAGTCAAGAACGACGAAAAAGGTGCGATCAGCTTCAGCAAGCTTTCCTATACAGAGAAAGATGCTGGCAAGACCTTTACCTACACCGTAAACGAAAAGCTCCCATCAGAGGCAGATACCTACGTATACGATAAGACTGTTTATACAGTAACTGTAAATGTAGAAGACAACCGTGACGGAACTCTGAAGCTTACCACTAAGGTAAATGGAGAAGATTACACCGAGACAGCCATGAAATTTGTCAACGATACTACCAAGGTTACCATTTCCAAGGTAGACGACACCACCCTGAAAGCTCTTGCAGGAGCAAAACTTCAGGTAGTAGATGACCAGGATAAGGTTGTGGAAGAGTGGACCTCAGATGGTACACCACATGTGATCACAGCGAAACTTGTTCTTGGCAAGACCTACAAACTGGTTGAGGCAGAAGCACCATCAGGATATGAGATCGCAGAGCCGATCACCTTCACTGTTGATGCAGATGACACAAAAAATGCAGTTGAGATGAAGGATGCCATGACAAAGAGCAAGACCGCTGCAATTGAGATCACCAAGGAACTGAAGCTGAACGATGCACTTGCAGGCGCTAAGGACATGACCTTCTACGCAGTACTTTTCGCAGATGCAGAATGCACAATTCCTGCTTCTGATGTAAAAGCACTTGAGTTTAAGAATGCATCTTCTTCCACAGTTACCTTTACCAATCTGGATCTTGGAAGAACCTACTATGTAAGTGAGACAGATGTAACCGGAAAAGCAATTGATTCAGGCATGACGCCGGATGAAAAGGTTTATGTACCGGTTTATCCACAGGGACAGGCAATCACCGTAACTGAGGATGGCGCAAAGAGCAGCATCACATTCGAGAACCAGTTCAGCGAATGGCCGGATGGATTCTACAAGATCGCGACTCTGAATGTAACCAAGAAGCTTCTTGGTGCAGATGGAAATGCCCTGGAAAGTGATGAGATTTTCTATGCAGGTATCTTTGATGACAAAGAGTGCACAACTCTTTCCACAAGAACAGAGAAGAACATCCTGACACTTGATCTTGCAGGCGGCTCCACAGTATCTGAGAGTACACAGGCAGTTGTAATACCGGATGAATCCTTTACGCTTTATGTTGCAGAGACAGATGCAGAAGGAAATCTGGTAGGTGGTACAGACGGATTCAGATACGCAGTAACTGTTGAAAATGGAAATGTACTGTTTAATGAAAATAATCTCAATGCAGAGGTAACCATCATCAACCAGGAACAGCCGGAAGCAACACCTACTGTAACTCCTGAGGAGACAATAACTCCTACACCAACCCCAGGCACCTCCACAGGTGTTAAGACAGGTGATGACACACCAATCGGCTTCTATATGGCATTGCTCTTTGTTGCAGCTCTCGCAATCGAAGAAACAACCAGAAGACGCCGCAAAAAAGAACAGGATTAACAAATCACAATTAAATAATCAGAACCGCCCCTGCAGGAAGAATCCTACCAGATTCGCCCGCAGGGGCGGTTCTTTTTAAAAGAATTTTGTTGTAGTAAGATACTTTTTTGTGTGTTATACTAATGCAAGAAGTTGAAGAGGCTAGAGCGTGTTTGAAAAAGGCTTTCTGCAAGATGTGCGTCACAGTTTGTGGGAGATTTCGCTCGGATGAGGGCGCCGTAGCGGGCTACGGCAACCGAATTCGGGTGAAATCTCCCGCAAAGTGGGGCGTGCAGATTGCGGGAATGATTTTTCAAACACGCTCTAAGAGACCGCCTATTGTAACTGATGAAGATGCTCCAGAATTATCAGCTGCATTGTATAAAGCTTTTAAGTGCAGTGTAATTCGGCATAATTGAAGAAATGAATTAAATACATCCCAATATCGGCTGTTTAAACAAACTGATTGGGCACTATTTGGAGGAAAAAATGAAAAAAGAGAATATTCCTGCATATGAGATTGTGAAACAGGAGAAATTGACCGATATCCATTCCACCGGATATCTGGTTCGCCATAAGAAAACAGGAGCCAGACTGGTTCTGATCGAGAATGATGATGAGAATAAGGTATTTTCCATTGCCTTTCGTACCACACCGAAGAACAGCACTGGTGTTCCCCACATTCTGGAGCACAGTGTTTTGTGCGGATCCCGTGAATTTCCGCTGAAGGATCCTTTCGTAGAGCTGGTAAAAGGCTCACTGAATACCTTCCTGAATGCCATGACCTACCCGGATAAGACCTGTTATCCGGTAGCCAGCTGTAATGACCAGGATTTCCAGAATCTGATGCACGTTTATTTGGATGCGGTTTTTTACCCGAACATTTACCAGAAGGAGGAGATTTTCCGCCAGGAGGGCTGGAATTACCATCTGGAGCAGAAGGAAGGTCCTCTTACCTATAATGGTGTTGTATATAATGAGATGAAGGGGGCATTTTCTTCCCCTGACGAGGTGTTGGACAGAGAGATCATGAATAATCTTTTCCCGGATAATACCTATGGCGTGGAATCCGGCGGTAATCCTGAGAATATTCCGGAGCTTTCTTATGAGGAGTTCCTGGATTTCCACCGCACCTATTATCATCCCTCTAACAGCTATATTTACCTCTATGGAAATATGGATATGGAGGAGAAGCTTCGTTTTATTGATGAGAAATATCTGTCTGCCTTTGATGCGCTGGATGTGGATTCTGCGATTAAAGAGCAGGCTGCCTTTTCCCAGGTGAAGGAGCTGCAGATCGAGTATCCGGTTTCTGAAAGTGAGGAGGAAGAGGATAATACGTATCTTTCTTACAATATGGTTGTGGGAAATGCTATGGACAGCACCCTTGGCGTGGCTTTTGATGTGCTGGATTATGCGCTTCTCAGCGCACCCGGAGCACCACTGAAGCAGGCTCTTCTGGATGCCGGCATCGGTAAGGAAATTTATGGCGATTATAGTGACGGTGTTCTGCAGCCGTTCTTCTCTATTGTGGCGAAAGGTGCGAAGACATCCCAGAAGGAGAAATTTGTTTCTGTTATCCGTAATTGCCTTCAGGATATTGTGCGAAATGGAATTGACAAAAAGGCTATTCTTGCGGGTATTAATTATATGGAGTTCCGCTATCGGGAGGCCGATTTCGGACAGTTCCCCAAGGGGCTGATGTATGGACTGGATATTATGGGAAGCTGGCTCTATGATGACGAGAATGCTTTTTCCCAGGTACAGCTTTTGTCTATTTATGACAGATTAAAGGAGGCTGTAAATGAGGGCTATTTCGAGAAACTGATCCAGAAATGGCTTCTTGATAATACACATGGTCTGATCCTTACACTTGTGCCGAAGCGTGGGCTTGCCGCTCAGCGCGAGAAGGAACTGGCGGACAAGCTGGAGGCTTACAGAAGCAGTCTTTCCGATGGGCAGCTGGAGGAAATGGTCGAGAAGACCAAAGCTCTTGAAGCTTACCAGGAATCAGAGGAGAGACCGGAGGATCTTCAGTGTATTCCGATGCTGAAACGCTCTGATATCCGTAAAGAGGTTAACGGTTTTTCCAATGAAGAGCTTCAGGTAGATAACAGTCTGTTCCTGTATCAGGATGTGTGCACCAACGGAATCGGTTATGTGAACGTTATGTTTGAGATCAAGGATATGGCTGTAGAGAAAGTCCATTATCTGGGACTTTTGAAATCTGTTCTTGGTTATGTGGATACAGAGAATTACACATACGGTCAGCTGTTTAACGAGACTAATGCCAGAACAGGCGGTATTCAGTGTGGTGTGGATGTTTTTGATAAGGCAGATGATCCGGAAGCATTCCGTGCTATGTTTACCATTCGCGGAAAGGCACTTTATCCTCAGATGGATTTCCTTTTCCAGATGATGGAAGAGATTCTGAATACTTCTAAGATCACAGATACCAAGCGTCTCTATGAAATTATTGCAGAGATCAAGTCCAGGGGACAGGCTTCCCTGATAGGCTCAGGACATCAGACAGCAGTGCTTCGCGGCGCTTCCTATGGTTCTCCGATGGCGAGATTCCAGGATGAGATGGCTGGTGTTGGCTATTATAAATTTATAGAGGATCTGGAGAAGAATTTCCAGGACAAAAAAGCCGAAATCGTGGCAGGACTTGAGAATGCTATGGCGGAAATCATTCGCCGGGATTCTTTTATGGTAAGCTACACAGGTGAGAGAGAGTCTGTGGAACAGCTGAAGGCTTTAAGTGGCTCTCTGAAGAAGAGCCTGAAGGAGAGCAGCTGTCAGGTTCCGGAGGTTGCCATTACCTGCGAGAAAAAGAACGAGGGATTCAAGACCTCAGGACAGGTTCAGTATGTGGCAAGAACAGGCAACTTTGTGAAAAAGGGATTCACATATACAGGAGCGCTGGAAATCCTTAAGGTGGCTTTAAGCTATGATTATCTGTGGATCAATCTTCGCGTAAAGGGCGGCGCATATGGCTGTATGAGCGGATTTAAGAGAAGTGGAGAGAGCTTCTTTGTATCCTACAGAGATCCCCATCTTCGCCGCACCCTTGAGGTATATGAGGGCGTGCCGGAATATGTGCGCACCTTCGCAGCGGATGAGCGTGAGATGACGAAATATATTATCGGAACCATCAGTGGAAAGGATGTTCCAAGAACACCACAGACACAGGGGGCACTTGGCAGAATGGCTTATTTCCGCGGTCTCACTGTGGAGATGCTGCAAAAAGAGCGTGACCAGATCCTGAATGCTACGGTAGAGGATATCCATGCACTTGCTCCGCTGATCCAGGCAGTTCTTTCTGATGACCAGCTTTGTGTAGTTGGAAGTGAGAGTGCTATCGAGAAGGCGAAGGATGTATTTATGGAGACAAAGCCGCTGGTAAGCTGCTGATAATATAGAACTGATTAAGAAAGAAGAGGAAATATTTTAATGACACCAGATTTTAAATCCGGATTTGTTGCAATTATTGGCCGTCCGAATGTTGGGAAATCTACCCTGATGAACCATCTGATCGGCCAGAAGATCGCGATCACATCCAAGAAGCCCCAGACCACCAGAAACCGCATCCAGACGGTCTATACCTGTGAGAAGGGACAGATCGTTTTCCTGGATACGCCTGGTATCCATAAGGCGAAGAATAAGCTTGGAGAGTATATGGTAGCCGTTGCAGAGCGTACCCTGAAAGAGGTGGACGCAATTATGTGGCTGGTTGAGCCGTCTACCTTTATCGGAGCCGGTGAGCGCCACATTGCAGAGCAGCTCCAGGGCGTTGGCGTGCCGGTCATTTTGATCATTAATAAGATCGATACAGTGAAAAAAGAGGAAATCCTTCCGGCAATCGATACGTACCGCAAGATCTGTGATTTTGCCGAGATTATCCCTTGCTCTGCCCTCCGCGGACAGAATACAGAGGATATTATTGACAGTATTTTGAAATATCTGCCTTATGGACCCATGTTCTATGATGAGGATACCGTAACAGACCAGCCTCAGCGCCAGATCGTGGCAGAGGTGATCCGTGAGAAGGCGCTCCACGCACTGGATGCGGAAATCCCACATGGAATCGCAGTGGCAATTGACAAAATGAAGGAGCGTCCTGGCAAAAATCCTATGGTGGATATTGAGGCGACCATTATTTGCGAGAGGGATTCCCACAAGGGCATTATCATTGGAAAAGGCGGCGCCATGCTGAAGAAGATCGGCAGCAACGCCAGATTTGAGCTGGAACGTATGCTGGACTCCAAGGTAAACCTGAAGCTTTGGGTAAAGGTGAAAAAAGACTGGCGTGACAGTGATTTTATGATCAAAAACTTTGGATATGATAAGAAGGAAATCTGAAAATGAGTGATCTGATCACGGTACAGGGAATTGTACTTTCTGCGCAGCCTGTGGGAGAGTATGACAAGCGAATCGTGCTTCTTACCAGGGAGAGGGGGAAGATTTCCGCTTTCGCCAAGGGCGCCAGACGGCAGAACAGCCCGTTTATGGCAGCTGCCAATCCTTTTGTGTTCGGGAATTTCACCCTGTATGAAGGGCGCAGCAGCTACAATCTGAACCAGGTGACCGTGACCCATCATTTTGTGGAGCTGGCCGCCAGACAGCCAGGAGTTTATTATGGCTATTATTTTCTGGAGCTGGCAGATTATTTCGGAAGAGAGGGCACAGATGAGAAGAATATGATGAATCTTCTTTATCTCACCGTGAAGGCTCTCCTGAATCCGGAAATTGATGACCGGCTGGTAAGGTGCATTTTTGAACTGCGAACTATGACAGAGCAGGGGCTGATGCCAGAGCTTTTCCGGTGTGTGAACTGTGGGGAGGAGATCGCCGGAAAAGAGAATCTGTTCTTTTCCCAGGAGGCACATGGAATCCTGGACGGGGACTGCCTGAAGAAAGCAAGCCCAGGAGAAGCCAGAACTGCCCGCCGGATTTCCCCGGCGGCACTTTATACCATGCAGTACATTGTAAGCTCGCCCATGACGAAGCTATATAGCTTTACAGTGACCGAAGAGGTGCTGTGGGAGCTGGAACGGCATATTCAGCCTTATGTGGCAGGGAATACGGATAAGAAATTTAAGAGTTTGCAGATATTAGAAGTTATGATGTAAGTGGATTGGATGTTGCACATAACAGGAAAGTTGATTAACGTGCTTTGCTCTATACTTCGATAGCAGCACATGATTTGCTGCCTAAAAGTGCGGAAATTGTGTTTTTGCGGCAGAATGTACGGAATTGAGTACGCGGTATAACTTTACAAAAAGAAAAGTTGCGAGTATAATATTAGAAAATCATCTATCAAACAATGAGGAGAGATATCATGGAAAAAACAATGGACAAGATTATTGCTCTGGCAAAAGCAAGAGGATTTGTTTACCCGGGTTCTGAGATCTATGGAGGTCTTGCGAATACATGGGATTACGGCAACCTTGGCGTAGAGCTTAAGAATAACGTAAAGCGCGCATGGTGGCAGAAATTCATTCAGGAGTCTCCGTACAACGTAGGTGTTGACTGTGCCATCCTGATGAACCCGCAGACCTGGATTGCATCCGGACATCTGGGAAGCTTCTCTGATCCGCTTATGGATTGTAAAGAGTGCCATGAGCGTTTCCGCGCAGACAAGATCATCGAGGACTACAGCCAGGAGCACGGCATTGAGCTTGAGAGTTCTGTAGACGGATGGTCTCAGGAAGAGATGAAGAATTTCATCGAAGAGCATAATGTTCCATGTCCTTCCTGCGGCAAACACAATTTCACAGACATCCGTCAGTTCAACCTGATGTTCAAGACCTTCCAGGGCGTAACTGAGGATGCTAAGAATACTGTATATTTAAGACCTGAGACAGCACAGGGTATTTTCGTAAACTTCAAGAACGTACAGAGAACATCCCGTAAGAAGATTCCATTTGGTATCGGTCAGATCGGTAAATCCTTCCGTAACGAGATCACACCTGGTAACTTCACATTCCGTACCCGTGAGTTCGAGCAGATGGAGCTTGAGTTCTTCTGCGAGCCTGACACAGACCTTGAGTGGTTTGCATATTGGAAGAGCTTCTGCCTGAACTGGCTGCATTCTCTTGGACTGAAGGATGAGGAAGTACGTTACCGTGACCATGACAAGGAAGAGCTGAGCTTCTACAGCAAGGCTACTACAGACGTTGAGTTCCTTTTCCCATTTGGATGGGGCGAGCTTTGGGGAATCGCAGACAGAACAGACTACGACCTTACTCAGCACCAGAATGTATCCGGACAGGATCTTACTTACTTCGATGATGAGAAGAAGCAGAAATATATCCCATATGTAATCGAGCCGTCACTTGGTGCTGACCGTGTGGTTCTTGCATTCCTTTGCAGTGCATATGATGAGGAGGTTCTGGATGCTGAGAAGAACGACGTTCGTACAGTTCTTCACTTCCATCCGGCACTTGCACCGGTTAAGATCGGTGTGCTTCCGCTTTCCAAGAAGCTGAACGAGGGCGCTGAGAAAATCTACGCTCAGTTATCCAAGAAATACAACTGCGAATTTGATGATCGTGGAAATATCGGTAAACGTTACAGAAGACAGGACGAAATCGGTACTCCGTTCTGCGTAACCTACGATTTCGATTCCGAGACAGATGGTATGGTAACTGTTCGTGACCGTGATTCCATGGAGCAGGTTCGTATTAAGATTGACGAGCTGGATGCTTATTTTGCTGATAAATTTACTTTCTAAGATGTGGGAACGCATTTAGGTAAGTTATGCGACTGGTGTTTTTGGAAATAATAGAGCGAATAAAGTGAATAAAAGGGGGCTGACTTTCTATCTGTATGGGAAGTTAGTCCCTTTCAACTGTTAAGAAATACCATGGATGGATTGTTAGGGGATACTATTTATGGTGCTGCCCGCGGGGCAGTTAAGTTCTTTGGATTTTGGGAGTTATGAGGAAATGAAGAAACAACGTTGGACGTGTATTGATATTTTGAAATGTCTTGCTGCTCTTGCTGTTGTGGAGATTCATAAGCCACTGAAGGTGCAAAGCGGAGCGGAACTTTTGATTCTGTGTCGGTTTGCAGTGCCGGTTTTCTTTATGATCACTGGTTTCTTTTACTCAGAAACAGTGGCACACAGGCGGGAGCTTAAGCAGATTGGAAAAATCCTTACGATTACCATAGGAGCTAATCTGTTTTACTTGATCTGGAAGGTTCTGTTGGCTCTGGTAGCTGAAAATAATATAAAAGATGCACTGCTGGCCAGGTTTGAAGAAAGAATGCCAGAAGATTTCATTTTATGGAATTTTTCCCCACTGTCCCCACATTTGTGGTATTTACAGGCGCTTGTGTATGTGCTGGTGATCGCATTTATTGTAGAACATTTAGGCTTAAGGAAGCTTGCATATCTGGCAATTCCGGTACTGTTGGCAGGAAACCTGATAAAGGGAAATTATTCTCTGCTCCTTCTGGGAAAAGATTATTGCCATGTTTATTATGCGAGAAATTTTCTGTATTGTGGCCTGCCCTTTTTCTGGCTGGGCTGCCTGTTTGGAGAGAGAAAAGAAGCTTTGGAGGGCTGTCTCGACAAAAAGAAAATGACATTGCTTTTGGGCGGTATTCTGGTTTTCTGGAACATGGCACTTATGGAGCAAAGATGGCTTACGAAAATGAATGCTCTTGGAACAGAAGAAGAGTATGGTGGAACCATTTTTCTGGCAGTCTGTATCTTCCTTCTTTTTATAGGATGGCAGAATTTTTATAAGGAAAATGTGGTAACCCGGATAATGGCAAAAATCGGGAAAGATTATTCTATGCTGATCTATGTTTTGCATTATGCGGTGCTGCAGGCGCTATCAAAGTGCTTTAAAGGCAGGCATACTATGCTGGCAAGAGGATACAGACAGTATGGGATGATGTTTGTTTTTGCGGCTACCGTGGTATTGGTGGCGGCTTATGGAGCTGCGAAGAGAAAATTGAGGGAGAATTCTACTGTTAAAGTAGGGAATGCTGTACTGGAGCGTGTTTGAAAAAACATTCCTGTAAGTAGACAATAAAAATATCCTGAACAAGTGATAAAATCTGTGTAATGGGCAGTGCACTTGTCAGGATATTTTGTATTTTTATATTGTTTGCAGGCTGCTTTGAACAACAGTATTTGCAGTTTGTGTGCAGAAGGCCTTTTTAAAACGGGTTTTAGAACACCTCAATGGTATACGCAGTCTCAAACATCTCGTCCATTTTCAGATGGTTGATAAATGGTTTTTCAGAAAGATCCCCTGTAAATCCACAGTCATCACAGCGGCCCATCCATGGCTCCAGGCATACAAAGGGTGCGTCCTGGGAAGCGGACCAGATGCCGAAGTTCGGGAAGCCCACGCAGCGCATTTCCAGATAAGGAGTGCCGTCCGGAAGTGCAATTCCAGCCTTGGTGATCTGGTTGTCAAATACCAGCGCATCATGGTCAAACATATGGTCATCAATCTGACAGGTACCATTCTCCAGTTTGAGAGTGGCTTCTTCATCTGCCTTGGCTGTGCCGGCCTCAGGATCCAGAAGAAGGTAGGTAAGGCTGTCCTGTCCGTCAAAGGTCAGGCGGTAATCGCTTCTCTTGGTGTCTGGCAGAACCGGGACATTAAACGCCGGATGTCCGCCGATGGCGAAATACATGTCCCCTTCGCTGTTGTTTGCCACCTTCCAGCTGACGGTAAGAGTGCGGCCCTTCAGAATGTGGCGGATGCGCAGCACGAAGTCAAAAGGATAAACCTTACGGGTGTCTTCGGTAGAACGGATCTGATGGGTCACGGAATCCGGTGTGGAATCAATGCAGGTGAAATCCGTATCCCTGGCAAATCCGTGCTGCTTGGAAGCATATTCCTGTCCGTGAATGCGATAATGGTTGTTGTAATGCTTTCCTACATTAGGGAATAGAACCGGCGCATGACGTCCCCAGAATTTGGGATCTCCCTGCCAGATCACTTCCCTGTCTTTTTCTTTATCATAGATACTTACAAGCTCAGCGCCATGGTCGTCGATGGTCACTTTCAGAAAATCATTTTCGATAATTCGTTTCATGATGAAAAACCTCCGTGTGTGATGTTGGGTATATTATACTACGGCGGGTGGCAATTGTGTATCTTAATTTGGAATTAGGAGCTTTGGGGCTACCATTTAGGACAGAAAAAGCACCATTTGGAAAAAAATCTCTCACAGAGATGCGAGATGTGCTATAAAAAACGTATTAACAGCATCCGTTATGGATATACAGAAATAAAATAGTTGAAGGAGTTTAGCTTATGTTACGCATTAACGAATTTAAAGTCGAAAATCTGTCCTCCGGTTGTGTTACAGACAATCCGGCACCTGTATTTTCTTTTTCCATGATAAGTTCAGAGAAAAATGTTCTGCTGAAAAAAGCAGTGTTGTCTGTGAATAACTGGATGGAGGAATTCAGACAGCAGACAGGAATTGTGTATAATGGACCTAAATTGACTCCTTTTACCAGATATCTGGCAACTCTGGAAATTACAGATAATTATGGGGAAACGGCAAGCACTTCCCTGGAGTTTGAAACTGGTTTTGTGGGAAAAGAATGGAACGCTTCCTGGATAACAGACGATGCTTATCAGTTTAAAGAGCGCAAAAAATCCCCTAGACCAATGACATTTAAGAAGGATTTTTTCATAAAAGGGGAAATCAGACAGGCAAGAATTTATTCTACAGCTTTTGGAATCTATGAGCTTGAACTGAATGGCAAAAAGATGGGAAATGATTATTTTGCTCCAGGCTACACCTCCTATAAACATCAGCTTCAGTATCAGATGTACGATATTACAGAAGAATTAAGGAAACAGAATCAGCTTGTGGCAGTTGTGGGCGGAGGCTGGGCAGCAGGCTCCTATACCTACAAAAGAATGAACCGGATCTATGCAAAACGCCAGGCATTTCTTGGAGAAATCCACATACTCTATAAGGATGGTACACAGGAAATCATAAGCACAGATGAAACCTGGCAGGTGACGGAAAATGGAAATTTCCGGGAGGCGGAATTTTATGATGGTGAAGTCTATGATGCGACTGTGAATCTGGAAAAAGCTTCTTTTCACAATGCCAGTATTGAAAAGGTGAAAATTAGGCCCCAGCTGCTGGCCCAGTATGGAAGCCTGGTAAAAGCACATGAACAGTTTGAACCAATATCCTGCCAGATATCTCCGTCGGGTATGCTGATCTATGATTTCGGCCAGAATATGGCAGGTGTGATACAGGCAGACATACAGGGAAGAGCCGGAGAAAGAATTGTTTTTCATCATGCGGAAGTCCTTCTGGACGGAGAATTATATACAAAACCATTGCGAAGTGCCAGGCAGCAGGCTGTTTATATCTGCAAAGAAGGCGAACAGAAGTATTCGCCAAGGATGACCTATATGGGATTTCGGTATGTTGGGGTAAGCGGAATCCCTGTGGATAGAATAAAATTAAAGGCGGTTGCGCTGTATTCAGATCTTCCAGAAAATGGAGAATTTTCCTGTTCAGAGCCTATGCTGGATAAGCTTCAATCCTGCATTGAATGGAGTGCCAAATCCAATTTCGTAGATATCCCTACGGATTGTCCACAGAGGGATGAACGTCTGGGCTGGACAGGAGATATTGCGCTTTTTGCGCCTACAGCTGCCTATAATTTTGATATGAGCCGCTTTTTTGACAAATGGCTGAAGGACATGCGGGCAGAGCAGAACCAAGGTGGAGGGATTCCCATGATCGTTCCCATGGTAAAGATTCCGGGGCAATTTGAGATGATGTTCCCATTGGCCGCAGATCACTGGGGAGATGCCTGTATTCTTGTTCCATGGGCAGAATATAAGGCAAGAGGTGACATAGAACTTCTTCGAAAAATGTACCCTTCCATGAAAAAATATATAAAAGCATGTAAATTCTGGGCGGGACTTTTCTCTGCTCCCAAAAACAAACGGATCTGGAAGCTTTTGTTTCATTATGGTGACTGGTGTGCGCCGGATATGGGCTACAAAGACTGGATGAAGCGTGGAAAATGGACCGGAACTGCCTGTCTTGCACATTCATCTGGAATTGTTTCGGAAATTGCCGGAGTTCTGGGAGAAACAGAAGAAGCAGAGGAATATATGAAACTAAGCCAGGAAACAGCCCGGGCTTACCGCAATATTCTGATGGATGAAAACTGCCATATTAAAGGTGGAGATTTTCAGACCGCGTTTGTTTTGCCCCTGTATTACAATATGCTGTCTGGAAATGACAAAAAGAAAACGGCTGCAAATCTGGTAAATTTGATTCGTGATAACAATTACAATATAAAAACAGGATTTCCGGGAACGCCATATGTGCTTTTCGCCCTGGCAGATAACGGTTATCTGGAGGATGCGTACAAAATGCTTCTCGCAGATACCTGCCCTTCCTGGCTCTATGAGGTAAAAGCTGGTGCGACGACCATGTGGGAGCGCTGGGATGCCCTCCGGGAGGATGGCAGCTGCAATCTGGGGGAGGACAACGGAAGCGGTGGAATGGTATCCTTCAACCATTATGCAAATGGTGCAGTGGGGGATTTCTTTTACAGACGTATTCTGGGGATTGAAGCCACAGAGGGAGGATATAAGACATTTCGCATTGCACCGCAGCCTGGCGGCGGCCTTTCCTGGGCAAAAGGAAATGTAAATACTCCATATGGCCGGATCCGGGTTTCATGGACCATAGAGAACGACCGTTTTAAGCTGGAAATAGAAGTTCCTGCCGGAACCAGATGCGAAATCATACTTCCATCAGGACGAAAGGTTACAGAAGGAAGCGGCAGTTATTCCTATGAAGAGCTGCTTGGCTGAGATTTCCTGGAAAAGTATAAACACGCTCCAGAAGGTGCTTTGATAATTGGAAAAGAGAAAATGCCATACAATATGCACAAAATGACTAACGAGACGCACTCGCACCTACAAAAAAGAAAGCAAAAGTATATATAAAAGAACAAAAAGACAACGAAAAAATATACACAATACACAATATCACATTGACTTTGCTATAGACGTTTGGTAAACTATACAATTATAGGGCGAAAAAGTATCCGCCGCCCCAAATTATCCAGAATAGAGGAGGAACACCATAATGGCAAAGAAAAGAAATATTATTGTAGGACAGTCCGGAGGCCCAACATCTGTAATTAATTCTAGTCTTGCAGGTGTATATAAGAATGCAGTAGAGCGTGGCTTTGACAAGGTATATGGAATGCTTCACGGAATCCAGGGTCTGCTTGACGAGCAGTATATCGACCTTTCTACCCAGATTCATTCCGAGCTTGACATTGAGCTTCTGAAAAGGACCCCGTCTGCATTTCTTGGTTCCTGCCGTTATAAGCTTCCGGAAATCCACGAAGACAGAGCTATCTATGAGAAAATCTTTGATATTCTGAACAAACTGGAAATCTATGCATTTATCTACATCGGCGGAAATGATTCCATGGATACCATCAAGAAGCTGTCTGATTATGCTATCATTACCGGACAGACCCAGAAATTCCTTGGTGTTCCGAAGACCATTGACAATGACCTTGCACTTACCGATCATACACCAGGCTTCGGAAGCGCAGCTAAGTATATTGCAGCTTCCACCAAGGAGGTGATCCGTGACGCAGAAGGCCTCACCTATAAGAAAAATATGATCACCATTATGGAGATCATGGGAAGAAATGCGGGCTGGCTTACAGGCGCCACTGCACTTTCCAAATCAGAAGACTGCGAAGGCCCAGACCTTATTTACCTTCCGGAGGTTCCCTTTGACATTGAGAAATTCCTCGCAAAAGTGAAAGACCTTCTGAAAAAGAAATCCTCCGTTGTCATTGCTGTATCCGAAGGAATCAAGCTGGCTGACGGACGCTATGTCTGCGAGTTGGGAAGCGTAGGAGATTATGTGGACGCATTTGGACACAAGCAGCTGCAGGGAACTGCTACCTATCTGGCGAATTTCCTGGCAGCAGAGTGCGGCTGCAAGACTCGTGCCGTAGAGCTTTCCACACTTCAGAGAAGTGCTTCCCATATGGCATCCCGCGTGGATATTGATGAGGCTATGATGGTTGGAGGTGCAGCCGTAAAGGCAGCAGATGAAGGAGACACCGGCAAGATGGTAGTCATCGACCGTGTATCTGACGATCCCTATATGGCAGCTACCGGAATTTACGATGTACACCGAATCGCCAATGAAGAGAAGCTGGTTCCGAGAAACTGGATGAACAAGGATGCAAATAATGTGACCAAAGACTTTATCGACTATATTAAACCACTGATCCAGGGCGATTATCAGCCAATCATGGTAAATGGTGTTCCCCGTCATCTGGTGCTGAATACTGGAAGAAAAAAGAAAAATTGAGAAAATGATAAAAAATTGACTGTTTTTTGCCAGAATTACCTTGACGAATGACGAATAAGCCTATAAAATAACTATGTGCGTATAAAACATAGTTTATGTTTATGAAAGTAACTGTGAAGATACTGAACAGTTACCAATGAACAAATTTTTAGGAGGAAAATGTAAAATGGCAAAATGGGTTTACATGTTTACAGAAGGTAACGCTGATATGAGAAACCTTCTGGGTGGTAAAGGTGCTAACCTTGCTGAGATGACAAACCTTGGACTTCCTGTACCTCAGGGATTTACAATCACTACTGAAGCTTGTACTCAGTACTATGAGGATGGAAGACAGATCAACGACGAGATCATGGGTCAGATCATGGAAGCAATCACCAAGATGGAAGGAGTTACCGGAAAGAAATTCGGTGACATCGAGAATCCTCTGCTTGTTTCCGTTCGTTCAGGCGCAAGAGCTTCTATGCCAGGTATGATGGATACTATCCTGAACCTTGGTTTAAATGAAGACGTTGTAGCTGTATTATCTGAGAAATCCGGCAACCCACGTTGGGCTTGGGACTGCTACAGAAGATTTATCCAGATGTACTCTGACGTAGTTATGGAAGTTGGTAAGAAATATTTCGAAGAGCTTATCGACAAAATGAAAGCTGAAAGAGGCGTTAAACTTGACGTTGAGCTTACAGCTGACGACCTTAAAGAACTTGCTATGCAGTTCAAGGCTGAATATAAAGAAAAAATCGGTTCCGATTTCCCGGCTGACCCGAAAGAGCAGTTAGTTGGTGCAATCAAAGCCGTATTCCGTTCCTGGGACAACCCACGTGCCAACGTATATCGTCGTGACAACGATATCCCATATTCCTGGGGTACAGCTGTTAACGTACAGATGATGGCATTCGGTAACATGGGTGATGACTGTGGTACTGGTGTTGCATTTACAAGAGACCCAGCTACAGGAAACAAAGGTCTGTTCGGTGAGTTCCTTACCAATGCACAGGGCGAGGACGTTGTTGCTGGTGTTCGTACACCTATGCACATCGCTGAGATGGAGCAGAAGTTCCCGGAAGCATTCAAGAAATTTACAGAAGTTTGCCATACTCTGGAGACACACTACAGAGATATGCAGGATATGGAGTTCACTGTTGAGCATGGCCAGTTATACATGCTGCAGACACGTAATGGTAAGAGAACCGCTCAGGCTGCTCTGAAGATCGCTTGTGACCTTGTTGATGAGGGAATGAGAACAGAGGAAGAAGCAGTAGCTATGATCGATCCTCGTAACCTTGATACTCTTCTTCATCCGCAGTTCGACGCTAAGGCTCTGAAAGCTGCTACACCAATGGGCAAAGGTCTTGGAGCTTCTCCAGGAGCTGCTTGTGGTAAGATCGTATTCACAGCTGATGACGCTGTAGAGTGGGCTGAGAGAGGCGAGAAGGTTATCCTTGTTCGTCTTGAGACATCCCCAGAGGATATCACAGGTATGAAATCTGCTGAAGGTATCCTGACAGTTCGTGGTGGTATGACATCTCATGCAGCAGTAGTTGCCCGTGGTATGGGTGAGTGCTGTGTATCCGGATGCGGTGATATCGCTATGGACGAAGCTAATAAGAAATTTACACTTGCTGGCAAAGAGTTCCACGAGGGAGATTTCCTTTCCATCGATGGTACAACAGGTAACATCTACGACGGAATCATCCCGACAGTAGACGCTACAATCGCTGGTGAGTTCGGACGTATCATGGCATGGGCTGACAAGTACAGAACAATGAAGGTTCGTACAAACGCTGATACTCCTGCTGACGCTAAGAAAGCAGTTGAGCTTGGTGCTGAAGGTATCGGTCTTTGCCGTACAGAGCATATGTTCTTCGGTGAGGGACGTATCGATGCATTCCGTGAGATGATCTGCTCCACAACAGTTGAGGAGAGAGAAGCAGCACTTGCAAAAGTTCTTCCATATCAGCAGGAAGACTTCGAAGGTCTGTTCGAGGCTCTCGAGGGCAACCCTGTAACAATCCGTTTCCTGGATCCGCCGCTTCATGAGTTCGTTCCTTCAGAAGAGGAAGACATCAAGAAGCTTGCTGACGCTCAGGGCAAGACTGTAGAAGAGATTAAGACTATCATCAATTCTCTTCATGAGTTCAACCCAATGATGGGACATCGTGGATGCCGTCTGGCAGTTACTTACCCAGAGATCGCTAAGATGCAGACAACAGCAGTTATCCGTGCAGCTATCAATGTAAAGAAAGCTCACGCTGACTGGAACATCTGCCCAGAGATCATGATCCCGTTAGTAGGTGATATCAAAGAGCTTAAATATGTTAAGAAGTTTGTTGTTGAGACAGCTGACGCTGAGATCGCAGCAGCAGGCGTAGATCTGAAATATGAAGTAGGTACAATGATCGAGATCCCACGTGCAGCTCTTACAGCTGACCAGATCGCTTCTGAGGCTGACTTCTTCTGCTTCGGTACCAACGACTTAACTCAGATGACATACGGCTTCTCCCGTGATGACGCTGGTAAATTCCTTAACGCATACTATGACGCTAAGATCTTCGAGAACGATCCATTTGCAAAACTGGATCAGGTTGGCGTTGGTAAGCTTATGGATATGGCTATCAAACTTGGTAAGCCAGTTAACCCGAACCTTCACATCGGAATCTGTGGAGAGCACGGTGGAGATCCATCTTCTGTAGAGTTCTGCAACAAGATCGGTCTTGACTATGTATCCTGCTCACCATTCCGTGTACCGGTTGCTCGTCTGGCAGCAGCTCAGGCAGCTATCGCTCAGAAGAATAAATAATTCATTCTGAATATATATTTAAGTCATACTTCAGTATGATATGTGTCCAAGCATAAGAATAACCTTGGAGAATTGTAGAAATACGGTTCTTCAAGGTTTTTTGTTTCAGGAATATACTCCAGAAAGGAAATTTTATACTAATGAAAACCAAGATTCAGGATATGACCTCCGGTTCGCCGGGGAGATTGATCATTCTTTTTGCAATTCCCTTGATGCTGGGGAATATCTGTCAACAGCTTTATACAATGGTGGATACTATGGTCGTTGGCCAGATTGCAGGTGTGGAGGCCCTTGCTGCACTGGGTGCGGTTGACTTTCTGCTGTGGGTTGTCACAGGAATATCCACTGGTCTCACTCAGGGATTTTCCATTCAGCTTGCGCAGTATTATGGTGCAAAGGATTTCGAAAATCTGCGAAAATCTCTGGCACACAGTTATCGGCTGACCGCATTCATCGCAGTGGGAGTATTCATTCTCAGCCAGTCCTTTGCTGCACTGGTATTAACAGGGCTGCATACACCTTCCAATATTATCGGAATGTCATTATTATATCTGCGTATTATTTTCTGCGGAATTCCGGCTACTGCAGCTTATAATATGTTTGCCGCTGCTTTAAGGGCTATGGGAAACAGTAAAACACCATTAACGGCAATGATCATCGCATCTGTACTAAATATTTCATTGGATATCCTTTTTGTGGCAGGCTTCGGATGGGGTGTGGCAGGGGCAGCAATCGCTACTGTGATTGCGCAGAGTTTTTCTGCCGTGTACTGTTTTCTGATTTTACGCAGAATTGATATTGTTCATCTGTCCAGAGCAGATTTTATGACTGCCACAGGAATGAATGCCCGTCTGATGAAGCTTGGTATTCCTGTTGTATTTCAGAATATCATTATCGGTGTAGGCGGTCTGGTAGTCCAGTATGTGATCAATGGCTATGGCTTTCTTTTTGTGGCAGGATTTACAGCTACAAACAAGCTTTATGGTCTGTTGGAAATGGCAGCGATTTCTTATGGATATGCCATCGTTACTTATGTGGGCCAGAATCTGGGAGCCAGAAGGATCGACAGGATCAGGAAAGGTGTCCGCAGCAGTATGCTGCTTTCCCTGCTTACCTCACTGATCATTTCTGCTGCCATGTTTTTATTTGGAAAAAATATCCTCTCACTTTTCATCTCAGGTGAACCGCAGCAGACACAGGAGGTACTTGCAATTGCTTTTAAATACCTTTCTATTATGGCTGCCATGCTCTGGGTGTTGTACTTCCTGTATGTGTACAGATCTGCGCTGCAGGGACTGGGAGATACGTTAATGCCTATGGTAAGTGGTATGGCTGAATTTGTCATGCGTATCAGTGCTGCGCTGATTCTTCCCCATTTTATCGGGCAGGACGGTATTTTCTTTGCAGAGATTGCAGCATGGAGCGGAGCTACTGTGATCTTATGCGTCAGCTATAATGTGCGGATGCATAAATATCATTAAGGCAAAATATATGATACGGAAAATAAAAAAAGAGACATATGTCTTTTAACAAAAAATCAAATATAAAAAAATATACTAAAAAACACTTGAAAAAATCTCCTTTTTGTACGAAAATGAAAATAAATATAGAAAAAGGGACATGTGTCCTGTTTTAAAAGTGAGACATATGTCATTGTAGAGATAACAAAGCCAATTTCAAAAAAGGAGGAAAAATAATATGAAGAAAAGAATTGCAGCTATGGTTCTTGCAGGTGCAATGGCACTTTCCCTTGCACCAGCTTACGGAGTGACAGAGGTGAAGGCTGAGGCTGGAGATATGAAGATCGCCATGGTAACTGACTCTGGTGATATTACAGACCAGAGCTTTAACCAGACCACTTACGAGGCATGTAAGGCGTGGTCCGAAGAGAATGGTTCTGAGTTCAACTATTATAAACCAGAGAGCGACTCTGACGAGGCACGTAACGCAAGTGTTGACCAGGCTGTAGCAGATGGAGCTAACGTGATCGTACTTCCGGGATATATGTTCGCAGCTACTATCGTAGAGCAGTCTGAGATGTATCCGGACGTGAAGTTTATTGCACCAGACGTAAGTGCAGGCGATATCTGTGAGAAGGGTGTTGGCGAAGGATACACCTACAATCCGGATGATTATGAAGTGACCGATTACTACAATGCAGACAATGTTTACTGCTGTACCTATCAGGAAGAGATCTCCGGATACATGGCTGGATATGCAGCTGTGAAGCTTGGATACAAGCATCTTGGATTCCTCGGCGGTATGTCTGTACCGGCTGTTACCCGTTTTGGATATGGATATGTTCAGGGCGTAGACGAAGCAGCCAAAGAGCTTGGAATCACAAGTGACGTTGAGCTTGAGTATGTATGCGGCGGACAGTTCTACGGCGATGCAGACATCACAGCTTACATGGATACCTGGTACGGAAGCAAGGGCGTTGAAGTTGTATTCGCATGCGGCGGTGGAATCTACACATCTGCAGCAGAAGCAGCAGCGAAGGTTGACGGCAAGGTAATCGGTGTTGACTCTGACCAGTCCGGAATCATCGGTGAGGACATCACTGTTACCTCCGCTATGAAGGGTCTTGCACCGACAGTAAAGACTGCACTTGATGCGATCAAGGATGGCAATTGGGAATCTGATTACGCTGGAAAGATCGACAATCTTGGTCTTGTATCTGAGAACCCGGAAGACAACTATGTACAGCTCCCAATGGAGACAACCCAGTGGGATGACAATTTCACTGTAGATGATTACAAAGATCTTGTAAAGAAATTATACAATGGCGAGATTGAAGTAAGCAGCGACATCACAGCAATGCCAGAGACTGAGATAACAGTAAATGATTACGGCAGCATCAAATAAGACAACCAACTACTCCGCATAGTAAATGCAATTATAAATCACGGGTAGGGTTCCGACAGGAAAGCAGACTGGTCTTAACATGAAGAATGGCCATGCAGTGATAAAAAGGGGAGTGAGCAGTGGCCACTTCCCTTTTTTGCGTAAGTGCCGTCATAACAAGACTTATATTACTGTTCGCTCGAGAGGGGTTTGTGAATGAAGTGATCAGTAACCGTTTTATCACTTGTGCGTTCTGTTTGTGAATCTGCCATGAAAAAAGGAGAAAGCGAAGATGAGTGAATATGCAATTGAAATGCTGGGAATAACCAAGCGTTTTCCCGGAATCATCGCAAATGATAATATCACACTTCAGTTGAAAAAAGGTGAAATCCACGCTCTGCTTGGCGAAAATGGAGCAGGTAAATCCACTCTGATGAGTGTTCTGTTCGGCCTGTATCAGCCGGAAGAGGGCGAGATCCACAAAGATGGAAAGAAAGTTGAGATCAAAGATCCAAACGATGCAAATGACCTGGGCATTGGAATGGTACATCAGCATTTCAAATTGGTAGAATGCTTCAGCGTTCTGGATAATATTATCCTTGGCGTTGAGACCACAAAAAACGGTTTCCTTCAGAAAGAGGGCGCGCGTAAAAAGGTTATGGCCCTTTCCGAAAAATATGGTCTTTCTGTAGATCCGGATGCCATTATCGAGGATACCACAGTAGGTATGCAGCAGAGAACCGAGATCCTGAAAATGCTTTACCGTGACAACGAGATCCTGATCTTTGATGAGCCTACCGCAGTACTTACTCCGCAGGAAATCCAGGAGCTTATGCAGATCATGAAAAATCTGGCAGCCGAGGGCAAAAGCATTCTATTCATTACCCACAAGCTTGGTGAGATCATGCAGGTTGCAGACCGCTGTACCGTTCTTCGTAAGGGAAAATGCATCGGAACCGTAGACATCAGGGATACCAACCAGGAGAAGCTTTCCGCCATGATGGTTGGACGAGACGTAAACTTTGTTGTAGAGAAAGAAGAAGCAAAGCCCGGTGAAGTTGTTCTGGATATCAAGGATATGGTGGTTGCTTCCAAGCATCATAAGAATAACGCAGTCAACGGCGTTTCTCTTCAGGTCCACAGAGGTGAGATCGTATGTATCGCCGGAATCGACGGAAATGGCCAGACCGAATTTGTTTACGGACTTTCCGGTCTGGAGCCACTGAAGAGCGGCACCATTACTATGAATGGAAAAGACATTACTCACATGCCAATCCGTGAGCGCCTTACCTCCGGCATGAGCCATATCCCGGAAGACCGTCACAAACACGGCCTGGTACTTGATTATTCCCTGGAAGACAACATCGTCCTTCAGAGATATTTCGAACCACAGTTCACCAATAAATTTGGCTTTTTGAAACGCAAAGAGATTCGCAGATATGCCAACCGCCTGATCGAACAGTACGATATCCGTTCCGGTCAGGGTGCCATCACCAAGGCGAGATCCATGTCTGGTGGAAACCAGCAGAAAGCAATCATTGCCCGTGAGATTGACAAGAATCCGGAGCTTTTGATTGCAGTTCAGCCTACCCGTGGTCTGGATGTTGGAGCAATCGAGCATGTTCACAAACAGCTGGTACAGGCAAGAGATGCAGGCAAAGGCGTTCTTCTGATCAGCCTGGAGCTGGATGAGGTTATGAATGTATCAGACCGGATTCTTGTAATGTACGAAGGAGAAATCGTAGGAGAATTTGATCCGAAGAAAGTAACCATAGAGGAACTTGGCCTTTACATGGCAGGATCGAAGAGAAAGGAGACGAAGAGCAATGAATAATGAATCCAAAAAGAAAGAAAGCATTCTGAGAAACAATGCGGTTCAGACCATCATTGCCTCTCTTTTATGCATTGTGATCGGTCTTCTCATCGGTTATCTGGTACTTCTTATTATCAATCCTGCAGGAGCTGCGGGTGCGATTACTGCAATTATCAAGAATTATTTTTACTATCCAAGCCAGAAGGCTATGATGAAGTATATGGGAACCACACTGGTAAAGGCTTCCGCACTTCTGATGTGTTCCCTGTCCGTTCTGTTTGCTTACAAGGTTGGACTTTTTAACATTGGAGCAGCAGGACAGTATGTAGTTGGAGCCGGAGCTTCTCTGTATTTTGCGTTGAAACTTGGCATGCCCTGGTATGCATGCATGATCGCAGCAATCGTGATCGCAGCCCTGGTAGGCGGCATCTCCGGTGCACTGAAGGCTTACTTCAATGTAAACGAGGTTATTTCCTGTATCATGCTGAACTGGATTTCCCTGTATGTGGTGAATATGCTTCTTACCCAGGTGAAATCCGAGTCTACTCCATACACTGTAGATCTTTCCAGCGGCAATAAGAGTGCTCTTCTTCCCAACTGTGGACTGGACGAGATCTTTTCCGGAAACAAATTCGTATCCATCGGTCTTATTATTTCTGTGGTAATGGCAATCGTAGTGTGGGTACTTCTGGAAAAAACAAAATTCGGTTTTGAGCTTCGCGCAACAGGTATGAACAAAAATGCTGCAAAATACTGCGGCATGAAAGAGAAGAGAAATACCATTGTAACCATGATGATCGCTGGCGGCCTTGCAGGACTTGGCGCAGCTGTTTTCTATCTCAGCGGAATTGAGACCTGGATGGTTCAGCAGACAACCGTTCCGGGCATGGGCTTTAATGGAATCGCAGCAGCCTTCCTTGGCGGCCTTCATCCCATCGGAGCAATTTTTTCCTCTTATTTTATCCAGCACATTACAAGTGGTGGAAGTTATGTGGATAAGACCATGTATTGTGCACAGATCTCTGATCTGATCTCCGCGTTTATCATTTATCTGTGTGGATTTGTATTCTTCTTCAAACTCTGGTTAAACCGTTATCTCGACAGGAGAGATGAGAAAAAAGCTGCAAAAGGAGGAGAAAAATAATGTTATTATTGATTCAGTATACATTAATATTTGCTTCTGTATTGATTCTCGTAGCACTTGGCGGCTGTTTTTCTGAGCACAGCGGTGTCATCAACATCGGGCTTGAGGGAATTATGGTTATGGGTGCACTTGGCGGTGCCCTGATGATGAAATATCTTCCGGATTCCGCTCCGGCACCAGTTGTGATCCTTCTGGTGGTTCTGGCCAGTGTGCTTGTGGGAATGATATTTTCCCTGCTCCTTGGTGTGGCTGCCATTCATTTCAATGCAGACCAGACACTGGTTGGTACGGCCCTGAATCTTCTTGGACCGGCAGCAGCCGTTGTTATCGTAAGAGCCATCAACATGGCAGAAAATCCGGACAACGTTTCTTCCACAGTTGCTTACAAGGTGGCCAAGAAAGCGTTCCTGATAAGAATTGGAAAATTTGAATTCAGCTGGTTCATGCTTTTTGCACTGCTGATCCTCATTGCTTCTTATGTGGTACTTTATAAGACCAGATTCGGACTTCGTCTGATGGCATGTGGTGAGCATCCACAGGCAGCCGATTCAGTAGGTATCAATGTTTTTAAAATGCGTTACGCTGGCGTTTTGATCTCCGGTGCACTTGGCGGTCTTGGGGGACTGGTTTATATCACTGCCGGTGTAAGTGAGTGGAAATTTGAGAACGGAGTTGCCGGCTTTGGTTTCCTTGCCCTTGCTGTTATGATCTTCGGACAGTGGAAGCCGGTAAACATCGGACTGGCAGCTCTTCTGTTCGGCCTTTTCCGTGCGCTGTCAAACGTATACACAGGATTTGATGCGCTGGTAGCCTTGAAGCTTCCCAGCACATTATACAACATGTTCCCATATATTATTTCCCTGATCGTTCTGGTGTTTGTATCCAAGAATTCCAGAGCGCCGAAGGCGGAAGGTATTCCGTACGATAAAGGACAGAGGTGACACTATGAAAAACTATTCTGAAGATGCTAGCAGGCAGTATCATATCCAGGTTGCAAAGGGGGAAGTTGGCCGGTATGTGATCATGCCGGGAGACCCGAAAAGGTGTGTGAAAATTGCCCAGTATTTTGACAACCCGGTTCTCATTGCAGACAACAGAGAATATATCACATATACAGGAACCCTGGACGGCGTGAAAGTCAGCGTGACATCCACCGGAATCGGCGGACCGTCTGCCTCCATTGCCATGGAAGAGCTTTCCCGGTGCGGCGCAGATACTTTTGTCCGCATTGGAACCTGCGGCGGTATGCAGCCTGAGGTAAAAAGCGGAGATATCGTAATTGCCACAGGTGCCATCCGTATGGAGGGAACCAGCCGGGAATATGCCCCCATAGAGTATCCGGCAGTAGCTAATCTGGACGTGACAAACGCCCTTGTGGCAGCTGCGAAAGAAAAAGGACTTTCCTGTCATACAGGTGTTGTCCAGTGCAAAGACGCTTTTTACGGACAGCATGAGCCTGAAGCAATGCCAGTTGGTTATGAGCTGCTCAACAAATGGGAGGCCTGGAAGAAAATGGGCTGTCTTGCTTCCGAAATGGAATCTGCAGCGCTTTTTATCGCAGCTGGCAAGCTTCGTGCCAGAGCTGGCTCCTGTTTCCTTGTGCTTGCAAATCAGGAAAGAGAGAAGCTGGGACTGGATAATCCGGTTGTGCATGATACAGATATGGCAATCCAGGTGGCTGTTGAAGCTGTGAGAAAGCTGATCCGGGAGGATTCGTCGAATTAAGACCGTGACATCGCAATCTGCACGCCCCACTTTGCGTTACATTTTGCCTGAATTCGGTTGCCGTAGCCCATTACGGCGCCCTCATTCGGGCGAAATCTCCCACAAATTGTGACGAACATCTTGCAGTTACTTAATATTCGATGTACTAGACAATCAAATAAAGAACAGATATGAATCCTGCCAGTAAATTGCGATACAGTAATTTCGGGCAATATAAAGAGACAACAGAAATGAGGAAAATAAATGGACGTAAAAGAGATTTTAAAACATGTGGATCATACCCTTCTTCTCCAGCCATCTACCTGGGAAGAAATCAAACAGATTTGTGACGATGCGATGGAATACGGAACTGCATCCGTATGCATTCCGCCAAGCTATGTAAAACAGGCAGCAGAATACATGAATGGAAAAATGGCAGTGTGCACGGTTATCGGTTTCCCAAATGGCTACATGACAACAGCAGCCAAGGAATTTGAAACAAAAGATGCTCTTGCAAATGGTGCTTCCGAAATCGATATGGTAATCAATATCGGCTGGCTGAAAGATCAGAAATATGACCTGATTGAGAACGAGATCCGCACCTTAAAAGCTGCATGCGGTGACAAAATCCTGAAAGTTATCATTGAAACCTGCTTCCTCACAGATGAGGAAAAAATTAAAATGTGCCAGATTGTAACAGAAGCAGGCGCAGATTATATTAAGACCTCTACCGGTTTTGGCGGTGCAGGTGCAACCTTTGCAGACATTGAGCTTTTCTCCAGACATATCGGACCAAATGTAAAGATGAAAGCAGCAGGCGGAATTTCTTCCCTGGAGGATGCAGAGAAGTTCCTTGCACTTGGTGCAGACCGACTGGGAACCAGCCGAATTATAAAAATTGTAAAAAATGAGAAAGCCACAGGATATTGATCTGGTCATTGATTGTAAAGGCGAACAGATGCTGTCTCCGGAATTGATCAGATTATAACGACGTTCATCGAGAAGAGCATTATGTTGTCAGAGACAATCAGAAAATGTGAATGATAAGAGAGGTGTGAAAATGGAAAAAGAGATGATTAACCAGCTGATTGATACAGCAATCCACCAGCTGAAATATTCCTATACACCATATTCCAATTTTAAAGTAGGCGCAGCCCTCCTTGCAAAAAACGGGCAGGTTTACACAGGCTGCAACATTGAAAACGCCGGGTATACAGCCACAAACTGTGCGGAGCGTACCGCTTTTTTTAAGGCAGTAAGCGAAGGCGTGAAAGAATTTCAGGCAATCTGTGTCGTTGGCGGTAAGGCTGGCGTGCTCACAGAATATGCAGCTCCCTGCGGCGTGTGCCGACAGGTCATGATGGAGTTTTGCAACCCGGAAACCTTCCAGGTCATTCTGGCGGTGGACAAAGAGCATTATGATGTGTATACACTAAAACAACTCCTGCCGTTAGGATTCGGACCTTCTAATCTGGCATGAAAGCTGCTGACTGGAGAATAGTATTATGAAGTATGCCGGAAAATGCCAAAAACAGAGTGATCTGGCATTGAATCCGGTGGTTATAAGGCAGCATAAAGAATTGCAGGAGAAAAAATTATGACAATCGAACAATTAAAAGCACTACCAAAGGCAGAACTTCACTGTCATCTGGATGGGTCTTTAAGCCGGGAGTTTATGGAGCGTCAGCTGGGAAGAAGGGTACAGCAGGAAGAGCTTAGCGTGTCCGATGACTGCACAAGCCTTGCAGAATACCTGGAGAAATTTTCGCTTCCGGGTCAGTGCATTATGGATGAAAAGGGGCTTGAGGCAGCTGGATACGATGTACTTCGCACCATGAGCCAGGAAAATGTACGCTACGCAGAAATCCGTTTTGCACCTCTTCTTTCAGAGACCTCCGGAATGAACTGCCGTGCTGTGATCGAGGCGGTATTAAAAGGTCTTGAGCGGGGCAGAGCAGACTTTGGAACGGAGTTTGGTGTGATTACCTGTGCCATGCGTCATCACAGCCAGGAGGACAACAGCCGGATGATAAAAACAGCCCGTGAATATCTGGGATATGGTGTATGTGCAGCGGATCTGGCAGGTGCGGAAGCAGCATATCCCATGGCACAGTTTATGGAACTTTTTCAGAATACCCGTAAGCTGGAGATGCCCTTTACCCTTCATGCAGGAGAGTGTGGAAGCGTACAGAACATTGTGGATTCTGTAAAAGCGGGAGCTGGCAGGATCGGACATGGAATCGCCATGCGAGGCCATTATAATATTCAAAAAGAGCTGGCTGACAGAGGCATTGGAATTGAAATGTGTCCCATCAGCAATCTTCAGACAAAAGCAGTAAACAGTCCGTCAGAATATCCCATCCGGGAATTTCTGAACACAGGATTGAAGGTTTCCGTAAATACGGACAACCGTACAGTGAGCAACACAAGCCTTACCAAAGAGCTTCAGTTCATTCAGGACACGTATGGCATTCAGGAGGAAGAGATACGGCTGATGATGAAGAATGCAGTGGATACGGCATTTGCCACTGATGAGGTGAAAGCGAGATTGTATTCTGAACTGGGAATAAAAGGATAAAATATTGGAAACGAGGGATTTTATTTTGAAAAAATATGAAAGGATTTTCGTGATCGTTCTGGATTCTCTGGGAATCGGTGCCATGCCGGATTCAGAGAAATTCGGGGATGTGGGAGTGGATACATTCGGACATATTCTGGATAAAATGGGCTCCCTGGAAATACCAAACCTTAAGAAGCTTGGAATGTTAAATCTTCATCCGGCAGGAAATATGCAAGGTGTGGAGAAGCCGATTGGACGTTACATGCGCGTAGGCGAAGCCAGCAATGGCAAGGATACAATGACTGGTCATTGGGAAATGATGGGAATTAAGACAGAGAAGCCGTTTAAGACTTTCACAGCCACCGGCTTTCCGCCGGAGCTGATCGCGGAGCTGGAGAAGCGCTGCGGCAAGCGCGTGATTGGAAACAAGAGCGCCAGCGGAACGGAGATCATTGAAGAGCTTGGGGAGGAAGAAATCCATACAGGTGCCATGATCGTGTATACTTCAGCCGACTCTGTTCTTCAGATCTGCGGAAATGAGGAAACCTTTGATCTTCAGAATTTGTATCGCTGCTGCGAGATCGCAAGAGAAATTACACGGAAGGATGAATGGCGTGTAGGCCGTGTCATCGCCAGACCATACGTTGGCAAAAAGAAAGGTGAGTTCAGGCGAACAAGTAATCGGCATGACTATGCTTTGAAGCCAACAGGTCTGACTGCATTAAATGCGTTAAAGGATAATGGGCTGGATGTGATCGGTGTAGGGAAGATCAACGATATTTTCTGCGGCGAAGGAATCACAAAGACCTATCATTCTGACAGCTCCGTACACGGCATGGAGCAGACCATCCAGATCTGCAAAGAGGATTTCAGGGGACTTTGCTTTGTGAATCTGGTTGATTTCGATGCCCTGTGGGGACACAGACGAAACGTGGAAGGCTATGGCAAGGAAATCGAGAAGTTTGACAGGAATCTGGGCATTCTTTTGGAAGAGCTTCGGGAGGATGACCTTCTTATTCTTACCGCGGACCACGGGAATGATCCCACCTATAGCGGCACTGACCATACCAGAGAGTATGTTCCCTTCCTGGCTTATTCCAAGACTATGAAAGAGGGTGGCCCCCTTGAAAACGAGGATACTTTTTCCGTTATTGGCGCATCAGTAGCAGATAATTTTGACGTGAAAATGCCGGAAGGAACTATCGGACATTCCATTCTTGAGAAATTATGCTAAAATAGAAAAGTAGCTGTTGGATAGCGGTTGTTCATCCGGTGGATTGTCTGCTTTTGCGGCAGAAGCCGGATAGAAACAAATGATTTGCAGCACATGGCAGAAGATGAGGAAATCATATGAAACACACCTATTTACACGATGTACTTCCATTCCTTCGTGAACTGGAACGTGAGAAACAGAAACAATTTGAGGCGTATTTCCGTACTGCGCCATTATGGCTTATGGACCTGTTTCAGAGTGAGATAATGGAAGCCGGAACTACTTTTATCAGGGAAAATGAACCGGCAGATACGATTTTCTTTGTTGCCAGAGGAAGGGTAAAAGCCACTGATTACCGGATTTCCGGCATTGCCTATGATTTTATGAAGCCTATGAATCTCATTGCGCTTGGTGGTATGGAGGTGATCCTGGGACAGGATACCTACCAGACCACCCTGCAGACAGAGACAGAGTGTATTGTTACCAAGCTTCCAAGAGCGCAGTATGAGAAATGGATTTATTCAGATACGGAAGCTTTTCGCATGGAGGCAAAGCTTACCTGTGCTTCCCTGTTGGAGGAAGAGCGGCGGAACCGTCTGTACCTGTTTTTGGAAGGGGCTGACAGATTAGCTGTACTCTTCTCGGAATGGTTCGAAAAATATAACAAAAATGACATTTTATGCATCGGCGAAAGCCGGCAGAATCTGGCAGATGAGACAGGCCTTTGCCTGAAAAGCATCAGCCGCGCCATCAAGAAGTTTCAGGCAGACCAGCTGATCGTGAAAAAAGGCAATCAGATCTGTATCGATAGGGAGCAGTACGAAAGGCTAAAGCAGACTGTGGATGAGAAAATCGGCAACGTATAAACGGAACACAAGACTATAGCAAAACGCATGGTATTGAAGGCTTTCTGTTTATATGAAAATAATGTTATAAGCTGTCCTGGCAATAAGCCGGATAGCTGCAGATAAAGGAGAAGGTGTACATGAGCGATTTATATCAGAAATTAGAGACTTGCCTTGCAAGTGTCAGAAAAAGGACAGATTTTAAACCGGAAGTGGCGCTGATCCTGGGATCCGGCCTTGGAGATTATGCAGATGAGATCCAGATCGAAACCACCATTGACTATACAGAGATTGAAGGTTTTCCAACATCCACAGTTGCAGGCCACAAAGGCAGATTTGTATTTGGATATGTGAAAAATGTGCCGGTTGTGATCATGCAGGGAAGAGTGCATTACTATGAAGGCTATCCAATGACGGATGTAGTTCTTCCCACAAGGTTGATGGGCATGATGGGGGCGAAGAAGCTGTTTCTTACAAATGCAGCCGGTGGAGTGAACCCGAATTTTAAACCAGGCGATTTTATGATGATCACCGATCACATTACCACAGGAATTCCAAGTCCGCTGATCGGACCGAACATTGAGGAGCTGGGATGCAGATTTCCGGATATGAGTGAGGTATACAGCAGACGTCTGAGAGAGGTGATCCGCGCCAGTGCGGAAAAATGTGGTATAGGTCTCCAGGAGGGCGTATACGTGCAGTTTACAGGCCCTGCCTATGAAACTCCGGCTGAAGTGAGAATGGCGGCTATATGGGGCGGTGACGCAGTTGGAATGAGCACTGCATGTGAGGCAATGGCAGCCCGTCATATGGGAATTGAAGTGTGCGGAATTTCCTGTATCACCAACATGGCAGCTGGTATTTCGAAACAGGAGCTGAACCACAAAGAGGTTCAGGAGACAGCAGACAGAGTGGCGAAATCCTTTAAGAAGCTGGTGACAGAAATCATAGCCGGTATGTAGCCGCGAGGAAGTGCGGGTTCCATAAGAGGCAGCGCAAACCAAAAGGTATCACGTAACAAAGGAGAAAAGTAATAATATGGGAATTGTTGTAATCGGTGATGTTTTTATCGATGTGAAAGGGTATTCCACAGCACCATTTATTTCTGGAGGAAGAAATGCCGGTGTGATCCAGCAGATCCACGGCGGCGTAGGAAGAAATGTAGTGGAAGATATTGCCAATATAGAATTGAAACCAACCTTTGTCAGTCTGGTAGATGACGACGCTATGGGGGATGATGTGATCCGCAAACTGGAGCGTCATAAAGTAGATACCAGATATATGCGTAAGGTAAAAAACGGCATGGGAACCTGGCTGGCTGTCTTTGACCAGGACGGAGATGTGGTGGCATCTATTTCCAAACGTCCGGACCATCGTCCGATAGAGCAGATCCTGGATGAACACGGAGATGAAATTTTCCAGGATGCGGACAGCGTTGTGATCGAGATCGATATTGACAAGGAAATTGTGAAGAAGACCTTTCACTATGCAGAGAAATACGGCAAAAAAGTATACGCTCTTGTATCGAATATGACCATTGCAATCGAAAGACGTGACTTCTTAAGGCGGACAGCCTGCTTTGTATGCAACCAGCAGGAAGCGGGCATCCTGTTTTCTGAGGATTACGGTGACCTGAAGCCTGAAGAGATGGCCCGGTGTCTGGCAAAAAGAATCCAGTCCGCCCATATTCCAAAGATGGTGGTTACCATGGGAAGTGATGGTGCAGCTTATGCAGATCAGGAAGGAAAATGGGGCGTTTACCCAGCTATGAAGGTAGATGTGGTTGACACCACAGGCGCGGGAGATGCCTTTTTTGCAGGTGTGTGCGTAGGCCTTACCTATGGAAAAACAATGAGAGAGGCATGTGCCATTGGTACCCGTCTTTCCTCAACTGTAATTTGTACCTCAGAGAACATTTGTCCGAGATTTATGCCGGAAGAATTTGATCTTGACAGGTAGGAGAAGAATATGGAAAGTCTTATTATAGGAATTGCCAGCGGCTCCGGCTCCGGTAAATCTACTTTTACAAACAGAATTAAAAAGCGTTTTGGAGATGACGTAGTAGTCCTTTATCACGACAATTATTACCGCAGACAGGATGGAATCCCTTTTGAGCAGCGTGTGACTGTGAATTATGATCATCCGGATTCTCTGGAGACAGAGCTTCTGGTGGAGCATCTGAAGCTTCTGAGGCAGGGGAAAGCTATTGACTGTCCGGTTTACGATTATTCCCAACATAACCGTTCCGACAAGATCCTTCATATCACCCCAAGTCCGGTGATCCTTGTGGAGGGAATCCTTCTTCTGGCAGATCCCAGAGTGCGTGAGCTCCTTGATATTAAGGTCTATGTGGAAGCTGATGCTGATGAGCGTATTCTTCGCCGGATTTCCCGTGATGTGGAAGAGAGGGGAAGAGATTTGAATGGAATCATTAAACAGTACTTAAATACAGTGAAACCCATGCATTACCTTTATGTAGAGCCCACTCGTTCCAAGGCTGATATTGTGATCAACAGCGGAAAGAATGACGTGGCGTTTGATCTGTTTGTTTCGAAAATTAGTATGGAATTGGAGAAACGGAAGCAGGGGTAATTACAGAAGATATTAGCTGTAGTTTGGAAACATTGCTGTGATGATGCGGCAGAATTAGCAAATGAAAGTTGCTGTTTACGAAATGGGTGAGAATTCCGGCATAAAGAATTTTTCTGCGAAATTGGTAGATGGCAACAGATAAAAAGATACAGGAGATCAGAATGTCACAGGAAAAAGAAAACAGACAGCATGAGAATGCGCAGAGTGTGCAGGAGGGACAGCAGCCTCATAAGCGCAGAGTGCGCTACAAAGGCAGATACCCGAAGAAATTTGAGGAGAAATATAAAGAACTTCAGCCGGAGAAATACCAGGATACCATTCAGCATGTAATGCAAAAAGGGAATACCCCGGCAGGCATGCATATTTCTATTATGGTAAAAGAGATTATTGATTTTCTGGAGATCAAACCAGGACAGATTGGTTTTGATGCCACACTGGGCTACGGCGGTCATACAAAGGCCATGCTTCAGTGCTTGCAGGGTCAGGGGCATATGTATGCCACTGACGTAGACCATGAGGAAGCCGCCAAGACAAAGAAGAGACTGGAAGATCTTGGCTTTGGGGAGGATATTCTGACCATTAAACTTCAGAATTTCTGTACCATTGATGAGATTGCAAAAGAAGTGGGAGGTTTTGATTTCCTTCTTGCTGATCTCGGCGTGTCCTCCATGCAGATTGATAATCCCAAGAGAGGTTTTTCCTTCAAAGCAGACGGACCTCTGGATCTGCGCCTGAATCAGGAAGCCGGGATCAGTGCGGCAGAGCGCCTGGAACATATTACCCGGGATGAGCTTGCAGGAATGCTTTATGAAAATTCAGACGAGCCATACTGTGAGGAGCTTGCCAAGGCGATCACAGATGAGATCCGCAAGGGAAACCACATGGATACCACCACAAAGCTTCGCCAGGTCATTGAGAAAACTCTGGATTTCCTTCCGGAAAAAGAGAAGAAGGAGACCATCAAAAAGACCTGCCAGCGTACTTTCCAGGCCCTTCGGATTGATGTGAACCGGGAGTTTGAGGTTCTGTATGAGTTTATGGAGAAGTTGCCGGGAGCACTGAAGCCTGGTGGAAGAGCGGCAATCCTTACGTTCCATTCAGGAGAGGATAAGCTGGTGAAGAAAGCGCTGAAGGCTGGATACAAGGAGGGAATTTATTCCGATTATTCCAGAGACGTGATCCGTCCGTCAGCTCAGGAATGTGCCCAGAATGGACGCGCACGGTCTACGAAAATGCGCTGGGCGATTAAATCGGAGTAAACGCGATAAATACGCTGCGCGAGTTTGGCTCGCCTATCGAGTAAATGAGACAAAACACGCTCTGCGAGTTTTATTCGTTATCGCGTCAGTCACCAAGGTTTTTCGTGCAGGCACGAACTTTGGCTCGCATATCGCATAAATAAAATGGGGAGGAACCGCATCACTGCAGTTCCATCCCCCATATTTTACAATCTCTGGTTCCCACAACCATATAACTTTGATATACAGCAGGAGATGCTTCGATGACTCCCTCACTGATCTGGTGGCAGTCAAGAACATCTCCTGTTTTTCCATCCAGAAGATAGATATGTCCTGTGCTGTTGCAGTAGAGAACCTTTCCGCTGCCATCCGGATTGTATACACATACAGGTGAAGACCAGGCATAGGCAGATTCATGTTCCCAGTTTACTTTCCCGGTATTTTTATCAATGCATGCAAGTACACCTTGTGCCTGTCCGCCGGTTCTGGCAACTGTTACATAAATGTTATCCGACAATTCTTCTTTTCCAACAGCGATGGTAGACTGTACACCGCCCGAAACACTGTCCTCGGAGGAACAGTCGTAAGAGGTCTGCCAGATGATCTCTCCTGTCTCCGCATCAATTTTCCAGACAGGAACCTCTGCAGTGGTGCTGCTTCGCCAGCCCAGACGGAAAGAGGTGCTGACATACAGGTAAAGGTGTCCGTCCTCCACAGACAAAACAGGAGTGGAGTTGGAGTCATCCAGAATATCCTGCACCCATACAAGCTGCAGGGTATTCAGATCCAGGCACATCAGATTGCCGCCGTTATCAGCAATAAAAAGATAACCGTCATAGATGGCTGCGCTGTCCTCCATGCCAAGCCAGTAGGAACCTACGCTGGTACGTGTTCCGTAGTAGCGCCATTTCACAATATGATCCGGATTGATGGACAAGGTGCCTGCTTCCGGGGCATAACTGGTATTCAGTTTGATCAGATAAAGAATTCCGTTCTCTCCTGGATAGATCAGGGTATCTGTGGCAGCATCCACAAGGGCGGAGGAATCAAAGTAGCTTAAATTTCCGCGAAGGGAAAATTCATCATTATTTCCAAAGGTATACATCACACTGCAGTCCAGAAGATTCACAACAAAGACCCTGGCAGTGCCTTCATTGCTGTCATAACCTGCGCCGACATACATAATTGGATAACCTCTGGGATCAAGTGCACCTGCTCCTTTGAAGGTGAAACCAAGGTAAAGGGGATCTCTGGTAGCCTCGCCGGTTTCCAGATCCAGAAAATATACATAGCCGTCCATGCAGGCATAGATCACTTCCACAAGATCGTCTTTTTCCTTTGCCCAGTCGTACATATTCATGGACTTCTTTACTTCTTGGGACCATTTTTCCATAAGAGGCTGTCCGGTCCAGCCGCTTCCGGACCAAGTGGCATCTCCGTAAGTAATAGAGCCGGTTTTTGCTGTCCAGAGATCCTGGATTTTTCCATTTTTAATCTGTGTATTGCCATAGGCTGCAGTGTCGCGGAAATTGTTTCCGCGGAAGGTGACGATTCCATCTACATCTGTGTAGCTGATCCCGGCATCGAAGGAGTGGGTATCTGTGGAGGTATAATCCGAAGTATTGGCAAGTATCTGTCCGTCCACCTCAATGTCTGTGGTTTCTATGTATAAAGATGGGCTGGTGGAATCTACGCATTTAGGAGAAAATTCTGCCGGTCTTGCCATTGCGGCTTTTACAGCGGCAAGAGAATTGGAGTCATCCATGTCCAGACCGCTGGCTTCCTCAACCATGGAAACTGTATTTACATTTTCCCGGATCTTTTTTACGAGGAAAACTCCTCCCAGTATAATAACTGCTGCAATGATCAGGATCCCTTCTGTAAGAAGAAGTTTTCGGAAGAAATATTTTTGCTGCAGCTGCTTTTTTCGTTTCCCTACTTTTCTTTTCATAATTCTGAATCCTTCCCTGTTCATTTGGCAAAAATTATACAAGGTATGACTGGGAAATTCAAGATGTCAAGAGCTGTTTTGGAAATTCAATTTTTAGATTTGGAAAAAGGGCACAATCTTTTTTCTTGACAGTGTATGGCCTGGCTTGTTAAAATATTATTTATCGTGTGAAAAGGAGGAGAAAACATGCTGAAAGTATGGATCGTAGGATCTGAAGGCCAGATTGGCGAGGCAATTAATGAAGTGCTGGATCCGTTGGAAATTGAAGTTTTGAATACAGACAAAAATGCGCTTGATATTACAGAAACAGACGAAGTTCTCCATTTTGGAGAGATCAACCGTCCGGATGTGATCATCAACTGTGCTGCGATCACAGACGTAGAGCTTTGCGAGAAGCAGCCAGAGGAAGCATTTCGTGTAAACGCTTTAGGCGCCCGTAACTTAAGCCTTGTGGCAAGAAAAACAGGGGCAAAGATGGTGCAGCTTTCCACAGACGACGTTTTTGATGGTCTGGCACAGAAGCCGTACACGGAGTTTGACAATACAAATCCTAAGACTGTTTACGGAAAATCCAAGTGCGCCGGGGAGAATTATGTGAAGGAGTTTACCCACAAGCACTTTATCATCCGAAGCAACTGGGTATTCGGAAAGGGAAATAACTTTGTAAACCGTGTTCTGGAGGCTGCAGATCAGGGCAGAGCTCTGGCTGTAGCGGAGGATCAGTATGGTTCCCCTACAAGTGCCAAAGATCTGGCAAGAATTATCCTGCATGTGATCCGTACCAATGAGTACGGAACCTATCATGCAACCTGTCAGGGCGTTTGCAATCGTTATGAATTTGCAAAGGAGATACTTCGCCTTGCAGGCAAAGAGGAGCAGCTGAATCCGGTACCTACCCCGCAGTCTGATCTTTCTTCTGCCAGACCTGCATATGCAGTTCTGGATAATTTCATCCTTCGCATTATCGATGTATATGAGATGCCTGGCTGGAAGGATTCTCTGGAAGAATTTATGAAAGAAAAACGGGAGGGCTAAGATGAGCGCGAAGAAAGAAAAGAATGTAAAAGAGAAAAAGAAGATCAGCTTAACCAGTATGATCTTTATTGCGCTGATCGCCGGAGCAATCACAGGAATGGTTCTCCATTACCTGGTGCCGGATAGCAGTGTGAAGAATGATGTGATCGTTGAGGGAGTGCTGTACGTTCTTGGGCAGGGATTTATCCGCCTTATGAAAATGCTGGTAGTACCTCTTGTTTTCTGCTCACTGGTATGTGGAAGTATGGCTATTGGTGATACTAAGAAGCTGGGAAATGTAGGTGGAAAAACACTTGCATTTTATCTGGTCACAACAGCGGTGGCAGTTGCAGTTGCCCTTGGAATCGGAACTCTTTTGAGACCGGGAATTGGTCTTGATATGAGTAAGATCCAGGTAAATGCTTCCGATATTGAGACTATGGAGTCCACCTCTCTGGTTCAGACCATTCTCAATATCATTCCAGATAACCCCATCAAGTCCCTGGCAAGTGGGGAAATGCTTCAGATTATAGTGTTTGCTTTGATCATTGGTGTGATCCTGGCAAAGCTTGGGGAGCGTGCGGAGACCGTTTCCAATTTTATCAGCCAGTTTAATGATATTATGATGGAAATGACTATGATGGTTATGAGTCTGGCTCCCATTGGTGTATTCAGTCTGATCGCAAGAACTTTTGCAACCATTGGTTTCAGCGCATTTGTGCCTCTGGCAAAATATATGATCGCAGTTCTGATCGCTCTGGCAATCCAGTGTTTTGGTGTATACCAGATTTTGCTGAAGCTGTTCACAGGCCTGAATCCGGTGAAGTTTATCAGAAAGTTTTTCCCGGTTATGGCCTTTGCCTTTTCCACTGCAACCTCCAATGCGACTATTCCGCTTTCTATTGATACGCTGTACAAGAAGATGGGTGTTTCCAAGAAGATTTCTTCTTTTACCATACCTCTTGGTGCGACTATCAATATGGATGGTACTTCCATTATGCAGGGAGTTGCGGTTATGTTCGCTGCCCAGGCTTTTGGAATCCAGCTGACTCCAATGGATTATGTGACGGTAATCGGAACGGCTACACTGGCGTCTATTGGTACTGCTGGTATTCCAAGTGTTGGTCTTGTTACACTGACTATGGTATTTAATTCTGTCGGGCTTCCAGTTGAGGCGATCGGTATTATCATGGGTATTGACCGTATTCTGGATATGGCGAGAACAGCGGTTAATATTACCGGTGATGCTGTTTGTACGACCATTGTGGCTTGCCAGAATGGGGCTGTGGATAAAGAAGTGTTTAATAAAGCTGAATAAAAATATTGGCGTGTGTATGTGAGTTTAGAGCGTGTTTGAAAAATCATTCCCGCAATCTGCACGTCCCACTTTGCGGGAGATTTCACCCGAATTCGGTTGCCGTAGCCCGCTACGGCGCCCTCATCCGGGCGAAATCTCCCACAAATTGTGACGCACATCTTGCAGAAAGCATTTTTCAAACACGCTCTAGACTCAGGTATGCACGTCTTTTTTTGTGTGGCGAAGGCGGACGCCTGGGAGGGGCAGTGTGTTGCGGACAACGTCAAAAAACGGGATTTTACTCCGTCGCCGATTGCAGGTTCCATAAACAAACTCGCCCCTGCTGGGCTCAGACAGTGTTTATGGAACCTGCGCTATACTCATAAAATCCCGTTTTTTGACGAACTATCCGCAACACACTGCCCATTCCAGGCTGATTGTTCAAAGTAACTATGAATTAAGTGGAAATAAACAGCATATAACACTTGACAACAGTATAATACTGTTATATGCTGTTTACATAAGGAGGAGTCACATGAAGATCATAATTAATCACTCGTCGATGCAGCCAATTTATGAGCAGATCACAGATCAGATCAAGGCGATGATCATTGACGGGACGTTAAAGGAAGAGGAAATGCTTCCCTCTGTGAGAACTTTGGCGAAGGAGCTGAAGATTAGTGCTCTTACGGTAAAGAAGGCGTATGACTTTCTGGAGGAAGAGGGGTTCGTGGTTACGGTGCATGGGAAAGGAAGCTTTATTGCCAAGAATAACCAGGGACTTCTTATGGAAGAGCGGAAGCGGGAGATTGAGACAGAACTGGAGAAAGTGATCCGGAAAGCGCGGATCAGCGGATTGTCTGAGGAAGAGATCCGGGAACTGTTTGAGCTTATTATGGAGGAGTAGATATGCTACTGAGTTTGAAGAATTTGCAGAAGAATTATCCTGGATTTTCCCTGGATGTAAGTATGGAAATAGAAGAAGGACAGATCACCGGTCTGATCGGAGCTAATGGAGCAGGGAAGTCTACTACCTTTAAGGTTATTCTAGGGCTGGTTCATCCTGATGCAGGAGAGATTCGTCTGTTTAATAAGGATATGGAGCAGATTTCCAAAAAAGAGAAAGCGGATATAGGCGCGACACTTTCTGACAGCGGTTTTTCCAATTGTCTGACCGTGAAACAGATTGTGCATATTCTGACAGAGACTTATGAGAAATTTGACCGGGAGATGTTTGAGAAGCGGTGCAGCCTGTTTTCCATCCCCATGGATAAGAAACTAAAAGAGTTTTCCACAGGAATGAAAGCAAAGTTAAAAGTGCTGACAGCCACCAGCTTTGATGCCAGACTTCTTGTTCTGGATGAGCCTACAGCCGGTCTGGACGTGATTGCCAGGGACAGCATTCTGGAACTCCTTCGGGAATATATGGAGACGGAAGGAAGAAGTATTCTGATCAGCTCCCACATTTCCTCAGATCTGGAGAGCCTGTGTGATGATATCTATATGATTGATAAGGGACGGATCGTGCTTCATGAGAATACAGATGTGCTGCTGGATGAATATGGTCTTATCAAGGCTGACGAGAAGCAATATGAATTGCTTGATAAGCAGCATATTCTCAAGGTGAAGAAGGAGCAATACGGCTACAGCTGTCTCACAGATGAGCGTGCATTTTATGCGGAGAACTACCCGCAGCTTGCAATAGAACGTGGGTCTGTGGACAAGGTTATTACTATGATGATCAAGGGGGAAGTATTATGAAAGGTATGTTTGTAAAAGACATGGAAATTATGAGGGGAAACATGAAAACGTTCATTGGCGTATATATTATAGCCATTTTCTGTTTCCTTAGTACTTCCGCAGGTCCTTCTTTTCTAATCAGTTATGTGTCTGTTCTGGCTGCTGTTATGGCACTGAATACCATAGCAAGTGATGATATGGATAATGGTATGCCTTATATTTTTACTTTTCCTATCAGCAGGAAAGAATATGTGAAGGAGAAGTATCTGCTGGGTGCAGGGATGGTCACGGTATTGTGGGCTGTTGCTGTTGCAATTGCAATTGGTGTAAATGCTTCCGGATATCGTATGGTGTCCTGGGAAGAACTGATCGCTTCTGCAGCTGCCGGTCTTTTTCTTGCTGTTTTCGCAAATGCGGTTGTGTTTCCGGTACAGTTGAAATATGGAAGCTCTACAGGAAGGCTGGTGCTACTTGTTCTTGTATTTGGCATCATGGCTGTAGGATGGATTGGCGTAGAACTATGCCAGAAAATGAAAGTGGATTTTTCAGGTCTGAAAAATCTGGGCCTGCGCATTTGGAACCTTGGAATCCCAGTCTGTCTGGCGATGCTATTTGTTCTTATGTTGCTAATGCTTCTGATTTCCTGTACAATATCCATAAAGATTATGGAGAAAAAGGAGTACTGATCCGGAAATGAAGAAGAATCAGATTTTTATAAAATGCGGAACTGAATATAAGGAGATGACGAAAGAACTGCTGGAGGCGTGCAATCTGGCAGGGGAGATAGAGAAGAAGTTTGAGAAATGCGGATTGAAGGTGCTTTCAGAAAATTCCGGGGCAGGTTTACAGCAGAATAGTGAGAAGATTATAACAGAAGCGAAGTTTGAAACAAAGAGCAGTCTTATTGACAACTCTGAAGCAGAAGTGGACTGTTTTTATTCTTCGGATTCTGTGGAAAAACAGAATTCAGAATTTGGTTTGTACAATATGCGGATCGGCATCAAGCCAAACCTGGTCGCCCCCATGGAAGCCTACTGGGGCGGCACCACTCACCCAGAGGTAGTCGCCGGAATCGTAGAATATCTTCAGGAAAAAGGGTTTTCCAATCTGGTGATCATGGAAGGTTCCTGGGTAGGAGATAAGACCTCCGAATCCTACGAAGTCTGTGGTTTCAAGTCCCTCTGTGAAAAATATAACGTTCCGTTCCTTGACATGCAAAAGGAAAAGGGAGTGCCTGTACAATGTGGCGATATGATCTTAAACATCTGTAAAAGTGTCCTTGACCTGGACTTCCTTATTAATGTTCCGGTACTAAAAGGTCACTGTCAGACCAAAATCACCTGTGCATTGAAGAACATGAAAGGTCTTCTCCCTAATTCTGAGAAGCGCCGTTTTCACGCATTAGGTCTCCATGACCCCATCGCTCACCTGGGCCTTGCTATCCACCAGGATTTCATCGTGGTAGACAATATTTGCGGAGACCTGGATTTCGAGGATGGCGGCAACCCCGTAGAGATGAACCGCGTTCTGGCAGCTGTGGATCCGGTTCTTATGGATGCCTATGTCTGCGACATGATGTACTACCAGGTAGAAGAGGTTCCCTACATCACAAAGGCTGCCACCCTTGGTGTTGGCTGCGCCGACATCCGCCAGGTAGAAATCCGTGCCCTCGATGGCAACCCCGGTGCCCCCATTCCCAAGTCACGGAAAGTGGTAGAGCTTGTCGACGCTGTAGAAGAAGTAGAATCCTGCAGCGCATGCTACGGCAACCTGATCCCTGCCCTTGACCGCCTGAAGCAAGAAGGCCTCCTTTCAAACCTGACCACCCGAATCTCCATCGGTCAAGGTTACCGAAACCAGGAAGGCACCCTGGGAATCGGCCACTGCACCCGCCATTTCACCCACCACCTGGAAGGATGTCCGCCAACTGAAGAAGAGATTTATGAGTTCCTGAAAATTTATTTAATTGGTTGAAAGTTATTCAAGGCGGACGCATTCGGACAATGGTGATTGCTCACTCGCCGGCGCAACGCTCCAGCGAACTAACTGCTAACTGCGACTAAATCGTTCAGGAGAGCCTTCACGATTAAGTCTCCGTAAGCAGTGGATTTCGCCTACGCTAAAACCGCGCCTGAAATGGCTCGCTAGAGCAATCACCATTGCCCGAATGCTGTGTACTGGCTGGGACTTATTTGTGCATAGGAACTTTCAACAGGTGGGGAGGGTGAGTGACTGGTTTCCCTATACTGTATCGGAAACGAAAATTTATGGGAAACCTGTCGGAAATTAGCGGCTTTTACAATTTCTATGAAGTATTTGCACATTTTTAGGGCTGTTTTGCAAACAAAAACTTGACATATTATTTTATGTGTTTTCGAAACTCCATTTAGATGGTTGATACTTCACAGCTTTATTGGTTTTACCTAATCTAACATTGCCAAGAAAGTATCGGGAAACCAATCACTTCCCCTCCCCCTCGTTAAAAGTTTCTAAATAACCTCAGATCTAGCCGACACACAGCATTTGGGCAATGTGTATTACTCCAGCGAGCCATTTCAGGCGCGCTCTTAGCGTAAGCGAAATCCAGCGCTTACGGAGACTTATGCGTGAGGGTTCTCCCGAACGCATTAGTCGCAGTTAGCGATTAGTTTGCTGGAGCGTTGCGCCGGCGAGTGAGTAATACACATTGTCCAAATGCGTCCGCATTGAAGAACTTTTAATCAACTAAATAGCAAAAAATCACAGCCCCGCCAAAAACGGGGCTGCCTTTAATATACACTTTAGATCAACTTCTTCACCATCTCCACAATCTCTTCCTTCGTCACCCTGCTGCTGTTAATACACAGATCATACTGCAGCATATCCAGCCAGTTAGTGTCCGTAAAATACTCATAATAAGCCCGGCGTTCCTTATCCGTACGTTTCACCAGCTTCCTTACACTCTTTTCCTCCCGGCCGGTACGTGCAATCACCGTCTTCACACGGTCCTCAAACGGAGCATAGATAAACAGACTCAGATGCTTATCCTTATTATCCTGTAAGATATAATTGCCGCAGCGTCCAACAATCACGCAATTCTCTTTTTCGGCTGCCTCCAAAATGATCTTCTTCTGCAGATCGTAAAGCACATCATTCATGGGAACGAAATGGTACTCCGGATTCATCTGCAGCTCGTAATCCACCGGATACAGCCACTGGCTGGCTTTTCTCTCATCTACTCTGGCAAACTCATCGAAAGGAATATTCTTCTCCTTGCTGGCCATTTCGATCAGCTCCTTATCATAGAACTTAAATCCCAGTTCCTCTGCAAGAGCCTTTCCAATAATACGTCCGTTACTTCCAAACATACGATTGATTGTTATAACACGGTTACTCATAAACGGCGCCTCCTTTTGTGGTGGATTTGTAAATAATTTTGTTATAAAATAGTTTATGAGAACTATTTTCTGTTCTTTTTAGCATTATAACACAATTGTATGAAAACATCTATATAATTTGCATAAAATCAAAATAAAAAAATATTCTGAATACGTCATTTCGCTGGAAATTTGAACCCTTTCTTGTTATACTAAAAATAGCAATACGATTGCTGTTCACTGCATGTACAGATTGCAGAAAGCCTTTTTCAAACACGCTCTGTAAAAAGCACATTTGGAAAACGATGAACAGTGATACAATATGAGAAAGGAATTGAACATGCTCAAAATAAAAAATTATGTGAAAGCAGAATCTCTGGAACAGGCTTATGAGTTGAACCAGAAGCGGACTGCCTGTGTGCTTGGCGGCATGGTGTGGCTGAAAATGGGTAACCGTGTTGTAACCACAGCCATTGATCTTTCCGGGCTTGGTCTGGATACCATCACAGAAACAGAAAGTGAATTTGTGATCGGCTGTATGACCCCATTGCGGGACCTGGAACTTCATCAGGGACTTCATACATATACGAAAGGCGCCATAAGAGAAAGCCTGCGCCATATTGTAGGCGTACAGTTCCGCAACTGCGCCACTGTAGGCGGAAGTATCTGGGGACGCTTCGGCTTTTCTGATGTACTCACCATGCTTCTGGCACTTGATACAGAGGTGGAACTTTTTAAAGGCGGCAGAGTCTGTCTTTCTGATTTTGTGAAAATGCCAAAAGACAGAGATATTCTGGTACGCATTATCATAAAGAAAACTCCGTTGAAGGTTGCCTATTTAAGCCATCGTAATACCAAGACCGATTTCCCGGTACTGGCATGCTGTATCAGGCTGTCTGAGAATGGCGTGAGAGCGGTTTACGGTGCCCGTCCGGCGAAGGCATTTCTTCTGGAAGACGAAGAAGGTCTCCTTGCAGGCATGGAAACCATGTCTTCGGAAGAGAAGAAGACAGCGGTTCAGAAATTTGCAGACTATGCAGCACGGAAGGTTCCTACCTTTGGAAACATGCGAGGCAGCGCAGAGTACAGAACCCTTCTTGTGAAGGTTCTCACAAGAAGAGCATTAGAAGCAGTGGGAGGTATGACAGATGAAAATTAATTTCTGGCTGAATGGAGCCAAAAAGGAAGCGGAAATCAGTCCTGACACCATGCTTCTGGAGTTTCTTCGAAGCCTTGGCTGCTACAGTGTAAAAAGAGGCTGTGAAACTGCAAACTGCGGTCTTTGCACCGTTTTGGTAAATGACAAGCCAATGCTGTCCTGCAGTGTCCTTGCTGCCCGTATTGACGGCAAAAAGGTCACCACCATGGAGGGACTTCAGGCAGAAGCTGAAGAATTTGGAACTTTTCTTGCCAATGAAGGCGCAGAGCAGTGCGGATTCTGTAATCCGGGATTTATCATGAATGTACTTGCGATGACAAAAGAACTGGAAAATCCAACCGAAGAAGAGATTAAGGAATATCTGGCAGGCAATCTTTGCCGCTGCTCCGGTTTTGTTGGACAGACCAGAAGTATCCTGAAATATCTGGAATATAAGAAAAACGGAAATATCCAGGAGAAGGAGGTGCAGGCATGAGCTATGTAAATAAGTCTTTGCAGAAAAAGGATGCCATGGCTCTGGTGACCGGAAAGCCAGTCTACACAGACGACCTGGCACCAAAGGACTGCCTGATCATCAAGATCTTAAGGAGTCCCTATGCCAATGCCTGGGTGGAAGAGATCAAGACGGACACAGCCATGAAGGTAGAAGGAATGGCACTGATCCTTACCTGGAAAGATGTTCCAAAGAGACGTTTCGCCTCTGCCGGACAGACCTATCCGGAGTTCAGTCCTTATGACAGAATGATCCTGGATCAGCATCTTCGTTTCGTAGGGGATGCAGTGGCAATTGTGGCAGGAGAAACAGAAGCAGCTGTAGACCTTGCCATGAAGCGCATTAAAGTGAAATACCGCGTGGAAACACCGGTTCTTGATATGCATACAGCTAAGGATAATCCGGTTCTGGTCCACCCGGAAGAGGACTGGGAATCCAAGTTCCCGGTTGGTGCAGATAACAAGCGGAACCTTGCAGCAAAAGGCCATGAGGAAATGGGGGATATTGACAAGGTTTTGTCAGAATGCAAATATACAGTAGATGAAGTTTATCACACAAAGGCTGATCAGCAGTGTATGATGGAGACCTTCCGCACATATTGTACCAAGGATTATTTCGGCAGGCTGAATGTGGTTTCCTCCACACAGGTACCGTTCCACCTTCGCCGAATCCTTGGAAATGCCCTTGGAATCCCATCCTCCAGGATCCGCGTGATCAAGCCTCGTATTGGCGGCGGCTTTGGAGCCAAGCAGACAGAGGTCTGTGAAATTTATCCGGCAATTGTTACCTGGATGACAGGACGTCCATCCAAAATCGTTTACAGCCGTTATGAATCTTTAATCTGCGCTTCTCCCCGTCATGAGATGGAAGTACACGTAAAAGTTGGTGCAGATGAGAACGGAATCGTAAAAGGAATTAAAGTAGAGGCGCTTTCCAATGCTGGTGCATACGGAGATCACAGTCCTACAACCATCGGACTTACAGGTCATAAGGCAATTGCCCTGTACCGGAATCTGGAAGCCTATGCTTTTGACTATGAGGTTGTTTACACCAACGTGCAGGCATCCGGTGCATATCGTGGATATGGTGCCACACAGGGAATTTATGCAGTGGAATCCGCTGTTAATGAGCTGGCCCATAAGATGAATATGGATCCTGCAAGGATCCGTGAGTTGAATATGCCAATTGAAGGCGAGCCAATGTATGACTATGATGGAAACCTGACTCATACAGCAAGCTGTACGATGGATCGCTGCCTTGCCCGGGCCAAGGAGATGATCGGCTGGGATGAGAAATATCCATGCCGTGATATGGGAAATGGAAAAGTCCGCGGCGTAGGTCTTGCCATGGCGATGCAGGGCTCCTCTATTGCCAATGTAGACGTGGGAGGCGCAACCCTGAAGCTGAATGAGGACGCATCCTATACACTTTCCCTTGGATGTGCAGATATGGGTACGGGCTGTGATACCATTCTTTCTCAGATGGCAGCCGACTGTCTGGAAACAGAATTTGAGAATATTGTTGCATTTGGTGTGGATACGGATGTTTCTCCATATGACTCCGGTTCTTATGCATCTGCCACTACTTACGCTACAGGCAATGCAGTTATTAACGCCTGCAATGAGCTGAAAAAGAGGATTATCCGGCTGGGTGCTGAAATGCTGGGTGTAAGTCCTGAGGAAGCAGACTTTGATGGAAAGAAAGTCTACGCAGGGGAAAAAGAGGTCAGTCTTCAGGAGATTGCTTATAAGGGAACCTGCGGAAATACCCTGGAAATGCAGGTGACTGCCTCCTATTCTTCCCAGATTTCTCCGCCGCCTTATATGGTTGGGGCAGCAGAGGTGGAAGTAGACAAAGAGACAGGAAATATTGACCTGATCGATTATGTGGCAGTTGTAGACTGCGGAACTCCTATTAATCCCAATCTTGCCCGTGTGCAGACTGAGGGAGGAGTTGCCCAGGGAATCGGTATGGCACTTATGGAGAATGTGCAGTATTCCAAAGAAGGTAAGATTCGTGAGAATTCTTTCATGCAGTACAAGATCCCAAGCCGTGAGGATATTGGAAATATCCGGGTTGAGTTTGAGAGCAGCTATGAAAAGAGCGGTCCTTTTGGTGCCAAGTCCATCGGTGAGCTGGTAATCGATACCCCTTGTCCTGCAATTGCAGATGCGGTTTACAATGCTTCCGGTGTCCGGGTAAGAGAGCTGCCGATCACATCGGAGAAGATTGCCATGGGAATTCTGAAAAAAGAACTGGAGAAATAATATATGGGATTTATTTTTAAGGGGATACTGGCAGTGATCTGGCTGCTGGTGGTTCCCTGCCTGGCAGGAGAATTTTATTTCCGCAGGGAAAAAAGAACCTGCAGTGAATATCTTCTGGCCGGTTATACACTGTTATTTGCCATTACAGAGCTGCTTTCCCTTATCATGATCTTTACAAAGCAGCCGCTTCATCTGCTGACAGCTACATATGGTGTGACGGCTGGTGTGCTGGCATTTCTGGGTGTCTGGAGTCTTTATAAGAAGAGGCAGAAGGAAACCGGTAAGTGTGCTGGTACATATTGCAGCAAAAGGGCAGAAGAGTCAGATGTTTTCAAGCCGCAGATCGGAAATTCTTCCGGTTTGAAAAGTTTTTTGCAGAAGAATGGAATTTCCCCGGAGCTTGTGGTGGCAGGAATTCTGATTCTGTTCCAGCTTGTCGTTGTGGTGCTTTATGCCCATATGGATGAAGATGATGCTTTTTATGTAGGAACAGCCACTACCGCGGTGGAAACCGATTCTCTTTATGCATATAACCCCTACACCGGAGCCGCTTACAATGTATTGCCAAGCCGTTACATTCTTTCTCCGTTTCCTGCATTTCTTGCCGTGACCAGCCGGTTATGCGGAGGACTTCATCCAGCCATTGTGGCACATACTGTTTTTCCGGCGGTATTTGTTTTTCTGGCATATGTGGTGCTTTTTCAGTACAGCCGCATATTCTTCAAGGGAAAGGCTGGAGAACAGGGGATTTTTATGATCCTTTGTGCCGTGATCCTGTGGTTTTGCGGATATTCGGTATACAATTCAGAAATTTTTACAATGGGCAGGATCTGGCAGGGAAAAGCTGTGCTGGCAGGGGTATTTTTACCATTTTTATTTCTGCTCTGTATGGAGATTTTTATGCAGGAAAAACCGGAATATCCATGGAGCCTGGCTTTTCTGGCAAATGGAGCCTGCTGTCTGTTTTCCTCAATGGGAATCATGCTTGCCCCTCTTCTGATGGGAGTATTTGCTCTGCTTAGTCTGGTGAAATTCAGAGACGGAAGAAGATTCTTAAAGAGTGTAGTCTGCTGTCTGCCATCCCTGATACTTGGCGTGGTATACATTCTGGTATTTTAGGAGGTGGAGAGATGAAACGAGCACTTTTTGCTTCACTGGATGCCTGGCAGAAATACTGGGGGAACGGATTTTATGTCTATTTACTGCTGGCTGCATGTTTGTATTTCCTGGTATTCGGAAGAAAAAAAGAACGAGCCAGAATTTTATCCGGCTATATTGTAGTTTTTCTTGCTGTGTTTTTCTGTCCGGTGACTGCTTATATTATACAGAAATGTATAGGACGGTCGGTTTACTGGAGAGTATTATGGATTCTTCCGGCAGTGCCGCTTATAGCTTATGCCGGAACCTGCCTGGTAAAAAAGGCGGGAGCCTCCAGACCACGGCAGTACATACTTCTGATTTTTATTGCGGCAGTGCTGGCTTTTTGCGGAACTGGCCTGAATAGAGATGGTTTTTACAAAAAGGTTCAGAATGTACAGAAGATTCCTGATGAGGTAGTAAGCATCTGCAATCTGATCAATGAGCAGAAGGAAGAAAATGAAGAAATCTACCTGGCAACAGATGACAAAATAGCTTCCTATGTGAGAGTTTATGATCCGTCTATCAAAATGCCTTACGGAAGAGGCGGTAAAGGAGCCTCTGGAAAAAAAGCTGCAAGATGGCTCCATAAACAGCTTGTGGCAGAAGTACCGGTGATCAAAAAGGTAGTAAAAAATGCAAAAAGACTGAAATGCAATTACCTGGTTTTCCCTGTTCCAAGCAAAAAGAAGCAGCTGTATATGGAAACAAAAGGGTTCTTACTGATCGGTCAGGTAAATGAGTACGGTATTTTCAAATATTGTGAATAAAAGGGTTGCATTTACAGGAAAAAGCTGATACATTTAGTTTGTGAATAAACTGAATACGGGAAGTTATGATAGAGGCGCAGGCTTCATCAGTAATTTCAGCTGCAGAGACTGGTTGTGTGCAGAGTATGGGCATACGCAGATACACGCTCTGGGTCGTATGGCAGACTGGCTGGAATGAAAGGGGAGACTGCCGAAGGATTTTTTCTCAGCCAGGAGAGAAGTTCTGGGCTGACGCAGAATATGCGGCAGACTGTCACTGTTGTGGAGCGCTATCTAAGGTATAGATCCTGTGAAGAATAAATGCCATGAATGTGTCCCCATAATGGGAGTGCATTCATGGCTTTTTGCGTTAAAGAAGAGGAGGCTTTTAAGAAAACGCTCTGACCGGTTTGTGACTGGTCATCTGGTATTCAGGAAAAAAGAGGGAGGAAATCGATAATGAAGTACAATTGTAAAAAGTTGTCTGTTCTTTTTGCAGCTGTTATGATGTTTGTCCTGGCATGTCCGGTGACTGTTCTGGCAGCGGCAGAAGAGGAGGCTGGCACACCTGCTGTGTACGCTACTTTCTGGTCATTGATACCGCCAGTTGTGGCAATCGTTCTGGCATTGATCACAAAAGAGGTTTACAGTTCCCTGTTTCTTGGAATTTTAGTTGGAGCACTTCTGTACTCTGGCGGTAATTTTGAGGGAACGGTTAATCATATTTTTTCAGGCGGAATGATCAGTGTGTTATCATCCGGCAGTAACGTAGGTATTCTGGTGTTCCTGGTAATTCTTGGAACTATGGTCTGCCTGATGAACCGGGCTGGAGGCTCAGCCGCTTTTGGACGCTGGGCAGGCAAACACATCAAGACAAGAGTTGGGGCAGAGCTGGCAACCATTTTGCTTGGAGTGTTGATTTTTATTGATGATTATTTCAACTGTCTGACGGTAGGCAGTGTTATGAGACCGATCACAGATCAGCACAATGTATCACGCGCGAAGCTGGCATACCTGATCGATGCCACAGCTGCGCCGGTATGTATCATTGCACCAATCTCATCCTGGGCAGCTGCTGTCAGCGGTTTTGTTCCGGGAGAGGATGGAATGTCCGTGTTTGTAAGAGCTATTCCCTATAACTATTATGCACTTCTTACGATTGTAATGATGGTATCTATGGTTTTGATGAAAGAAGAGTTTGGTGCTATGGGTGTGCATGAGTCCAATGCGTTAAAAGGGGATCTGTTTACCACAGCAGCCCGTCCTTATGCTTCAGGCGAAGGTGATGGACCGGTGAATCCAAGAGGAAAGGTTATGGATCTTCTGATCCCTATCATCTCTTTGGTTATCTGCTGTGTAATCGGTATGATCTATACTGGAGGATTTTTCAGCGGTACAGATTTTGTAACTGCTTTTTCCCAGAGTGATGCTTCTGTCGGACTGGTGCTTGGAAGCTTTTTCGGTCTGGTGATTACCATTCTTCTTTATATGGTGCGCAGAGTGCTGTCCTTCCGCGATTGTATGGCATGCATTCCGGAGGGCTTTAAGTCCATGGTACCGGCAATCCTGATCCTCACTTTTGCATGGACCTTAAAGAGTATGACGGACAGTCTGGGAGCTGCTGAGTTTGTTGCGGAAATGGTGAAGTCTTCTGCAGAAGGACTGGTAAATATGCTTCCGGCTATTATATTCTTGGTAGCCTGCTTCCTGGCATTTGCTACTGGTACTTCATGGGGAACCTTCGGTATTCTGATCCCGATTGTTGTTCATGTATTTGAAAACACACCGGGAGACTTGATGATTATTTCCATCTCTGCCTGTATGGCTGGTGCTGTTTGCGGTGACCATTGTTCTCCGATTTCGGATACGACGATTATGGCCTCCGCGGGAGCTCAGTGTGATCATGTAAATCATGTGTCAACTCAGCTGCCTTATGCCATTGTGGCAGCAGTGGTATCCTTTGTAACTTACATTTTCGCCGGCTTTATCCAGAGCCCACTGTGCCTGATCATCGGTGTAGCACTGATGATGGGAGCTATGTGTGTTGTGAAAATGAAGTTTTCAGATCTGAAAACGGAATAAAGAGGTTTTTCTTATTGGAAAAATAAGAAAAGAATGTGGAAGCCGGGATGGATTTTCCTGTGTAATGCCTGCGGCAGTGTGGAAGAATTTACAGTGTCTGCAGAGTGTTGACGGGGAAATTGTCCTGGCTTTTTTGCATGCTTCTATCTTCTTTATTGGCTGCTTAATATTCGCTTTGGAGCGTGTGTAGAGAAGGTTTTTTGCAAGATGTGCATTACACTTTGCGGGAAAGCTTTTTTAAATGTGTTCTGGAGCTTCCGGAGCTTTGGGTAAGGTTTGCCTTGCATATGCCCGGGAAAAACTATATAATGGAAAAATGGACGAAAAAATCAGAATCAACAAATACTTAAGCGAAGCGGGATTCTGTTCAAGACGTGAGGCTGACAGTCTGATCCGGAATGGACGGGTGACTGTGGAAGGTCATATGGCAGAACCGGGAGAAAGGATTACAGCAGATACAGTTGTATTTGTGGATGGCAAGCCTGTGAAAAAAGTAGAAGAAAAAGTTCTACTTTTATTTCACAAGCCCCGAGGTGTGGTGTGCAGCACAAAAAAACAGCGCCAGGAGACTACAGTTACGGAGTATCTGAATTATCCGGTTCGAATTTATCCCATAGGACGTCTTGATAAGGAATCCGAAGGGCTTTTGCTTTTAACAAACCAGGGAGACCTGGTAAATAAGATCATGCGTGCGGGAAACTACCATGAGAAAGAATATCTGGTGACTGTGAATAAGCCAGTTGATGGTGATTTTGTGAAAAAAATGTCATCTGGAATTCCTATTCTGGATACCATTACCCGTCCGTGTTTTGTGGAAAAAACAGGGAGAAATTCTTTTCGGATCATTCTCACCCAGGGCTTGAACCGGCAGATCCGCCGAATGTGTGAATATCTGGGATATCAGGTGCTTAGTTTGAAGCGCGTACGAATCATGAAACTGACAATAGATGGCCTGAAAGAGGGCGGGTACAGAGAAGCCACCCAGGAGGAGTGGAAGAAGCTGGAACGTGGAATTGCAGATTCCTCCCAGCTTCCCGCAGCCAGAAGGCAGGACAGTGCGCCTGTATTTTCCCAAAAACAGGGAAGAGACAGCATTCCCTTTTCTTCAATTCCAGAAGTAAAAAGGCAAAATAAGCCAGCTGCTTCCCGCACTATTTCAGAAAAACGGCAGTCTGTCTCACAGAGGAAGTCTGCTTGCAGTAATTATAACAGTAAAACAGGAGGACATCATGGAAAATTCTCTACAGCGAATGAAAGAACTGGTAGAAAAGCTGGATCAGGCCGCGAAGACATATTACCAGGAAGACAGGGAAATCATGAGCAATCAGGAGTACGACAGCCTGTACGACCAGCTGGAGCAGCTGGAAAAAGAAACCGGCACTGTACTCACAAATAGTCCTACTGTCCGTGTAGGATACGAGGCAGTCAATGAACTTCCGAAGGAAGAACATCCAAGCCCCATGCTATCCCTTGATAAGACAAAAGACAGGGAAGTGCTCCGTGGATTTATAGGAAATCACAAATGCCTTTTATCCTGGAAGCTGGACGGACTGACCATTGTTCTTACTTATGAGAACGGTGAACTTGTGAAAGCAGTAACAAGGGGGAATGGAATTGTAGGTGAGGTTATTACCAACAATGCCAGGGTGTTTAAGAATATTCCTCTTCGCATCCCTTATAAAGGTCAGCTGGTGCTTCGGGGTGAGGCGATTATCACTTATTCTGAGTTTGAGCGGATCAACGAGACTATAGGCGATGCAGATGCCAAATATAAGAACCCGCGGAATCTTTGCAGTGGTTCCGTGCGTCAGCTGAATAACGAGATTACGGCGAAACGAAATGTGCGTTTTTATGCCTTTGCCCTGGTAAGTGCCCGGGATGTGGATTTTTCTAATTCCAGGGAGCAGCAGTTTATCTGGCTGAAGAAACAGGGCTTTGAGGTGGTGGAGTATAAGTTGGTTACCTCTGAAAGTCTGGATGAAGCCATGGATTATTTTTCAAAGACAATTGTAAACAACGATTTTCCGTCAGACGGACTGGTGGTGACCTACGATGACATCGCCTATGGGGAGTCTCTGGGGAGTACTGCGAAATTTCCGCGAAATTCCTTTGCTTTTAAATGGGCGGATGAAATGCGGGAAACCAGGCTGGTGGATATGGAATGGAGTCCGTCAAGAACCGGACTGATTAATCCGGTTGCAATTTTTGAACCAGTGGAGCTGGAAGGTACTACAGTAAGCCGTGCCAGCGTGCACAATATCAGTATTGTGAAGGAACTGCAGCTTGGAATTGGAGATACCATTAAGGTGTATAAAGCCAATATGATCATTCCACAGATTGCGGAGAATCTTACAAGAAGCGGCAATCTGGTAATTCCGGATAAATGTCCGGTGTGCGGCCGGGAGGCGCGTATCCGCAAGGAAAACGATGTGGAGACATTATACTGCATGAATCCGGACTGTGTTGCCAAGAAGATTAAGTCCTTCAGCCTTTTTACCAGCCGTGATGCCATGAATATTGACGGACTTTCAGAGGCAACTCTGGAGAAGTTTATTGCAATGGGATTTATTCATAATTTTGGTGATATTTTTGAAATTGGAAAATATAAAGATCAGATCGTAGAAATGGAAGGATTTGGTCAGAAGTCCTTTGATAATCTGATGGTGAGTCTGGAGAAAGCGAAAAAAACTACTCTTGCCAAGGTGATCTACAGTCTTGGGATTACAGGTATCGGTCTTGCAAATGCCAAGGTAATCTGTAAGTATTTTGACGATGATATAGAGAAAATCCGCTATGCGGATGAAGAAGAGATCAGCTCGATTGAAGGAATCGGTCCGGTAATCGCCGGAAGTCTGGCTGATTATTTTAAGAGCGCAGAGAATAATCGGAAGCTGGATCATCTGCTCAGTCATCTTCATCTGGTTCATGAGGAGACTTCTGCGGAACAGGTTTTTGCAGGGAAAACCTTTGTTATTACAGGCAGTGTAGAGCATTTTTCCAACCGTTCTGAGGCAAAGGAATTTATCGAAGCCCGCGGCGGTAAGGTGACCGGTTCTGTGACAAAGAAAACAGACTATCTGATCAATAATGATAAAACATCGGCTTCTTCCAAGAACAAGAAGGCACAGGAACTGGGAATCCCGATTTTGTCGGAGGAGGATTTCCTGGAGCTGGCGGGGATTTAAAAGAAAATTTGGGTAATCTGTACGTTGTACTTTGCGGTATATTTTGCAGAATGCCTTTTGGTAATCTGTGTTTTTTGCTTACTTCGTTTACAGCAATCCCCTTTGCGATGCATAAAAATCATGCAATCCCATGATCTCGCGACGAGGTTTTCGGGTTTTCTGTGAACTTTGTTTATAAAAAACACCTCGCGGAACGTTACCAGTGAACAGTAACTTTTTCATAACTTGCTTGTGCCTTGAGCGAAGCGAAAGGAATGACAAAAAGTATGTATAATAGTAGGAGGAAATTGCAATGCCAATTAAAATACAAAGTGATCTCCCGGTAAAGGAGATTCTGAAAAAAGAAAACCTGTTTGTTATGGACGAGAACCGTGCTATGCACCAGGATATCCGTCCGATTTATATTCTGATCTTAAATTTAATGCCACTGAAAGAGGAAACCGAGCTTCAGCTTCTTCGCTCTCTTTCCAATACTCCTCTGCAGGTTGACGTAAGCTTTATGGCAGTGGAGTCCCATCAGGCGAAAAACACTTCCAGGAGTCATCTGAACAAATTTTATCAGACTTTTTCTGAACTGAAAGATAAGAAGTTTGATGGAATGATCATTACAGGAGCACCGGTAGAGCAGATGGAGTTTGAAGAGGTTGATTACTGGGAGGAAGTTACCCAGATCATGGACTGGTCCGAGACCCATGTGACATCCACTATTTTCCTGTGCTGGGCTGCTCAGGCTGCGCTCTACCATTTTTATGGACTGAAGAAACGTAAGCTGGATAAAAAAATGTTTGGCCTTTTCTGGCACAAGGTAATGAACCGCAAAATTCCGCTGGTCAGAGGGTTCGATGATGTATTTCTGGCACCTCATTCCCGACATACAGAAGTTCCTATTGAAGATGTACATGCCTGCAAAGACCTTACTGTCCTTGCAGAATCCGACGAAGCAGGTCTTTTTCTTGCCATGGCAGAAGACGGCCGCAAGATTTTTGTAATGGGTCACCCGGAATACGACCGTGTCACCCTGGACGGCGAGTACAAACGCGATCTTGGCAAAGGTCTCCCCATCGAAATGCCTGAAAACTACTACCGCGACAACAACCCCGAAAACGGTCCGCTTCTGCTGTGGAGAGCCCATGCCAACAACCTGTATACCAATTGGCTAAATTATTACGTCTACCAGAGCACCCCGTATGACCTGTACGGAACACCTGATTTTTCCAGTATTTCCAGGGGTTAAGAGAGTTGCGCATTTCACGTAAATTATTATAATTTCACGCTATTTATTACGAAAATGGAGTAAAAATGGAGTACTAGAGGTGTGAAAATGGGGTATCAAAATAAGAATGTAAAAGGTGTGTAAATGAATATTTTTTATAAATTTTGATGAATAAAAATACATGAATAAGTCCATGGGTTATTTGATAACTTATGGGCTTATTTTAGTGTTTGGGACAATTTTTAGCCCAGATATTATTGGGCTTTGTTTTTAGAAAAAGAGAAGATGCATTATTGGTGCGATTGTATTTCAATGTGGTTCTTATTTCAAATCAAAAAAATCTTAAAAAAATCGCATTTTTTTTCCATTTTTTTACACATTTCGACAAGTAATTCCATTATTTATAATAGGAGAGTATAGTACCACTCCATAAAATTAGAAACGGAGGAATCAAAAATGTGGCATTTTTGGCTTTTTTTCTGGATCCTGCTGGCAGTGGTAATTATACTCATGTATTGCTGCCTTGTTAGAGCTGGAAAAATGGACGACGAAATGGAGAAGGCGTTTAGAAAATTAAATGAAAAGAGAAAGGATGAGACAGAGCTGTGGCAAGGGGAAGATCAGGAGTAATTTCAAAGGAATATAAGGGGGAAGAAAATACTGCCTATCATGACGTTATTAAATTATTCAAAATTTATCGGGCTGTAAACTGGCAGATGCAAATTAAAATTAATCAGGTTAAACGTCGATTCCATATGGAGTATGGTACAGACGTGGATGAATTCTTAGAAAGCATTTATCAAGCGGGAATGGACGTGGAAAGAGATTTGGCATCTGAGAAAGAGCGTGTAGAGGCCATCAACCGATCAAACCAATATTTGCGTTTAATTGATGAAGCCGTTGATCTTATGCGAAGGTACCATCCGCAGGGGGAGCGGTATTATTGGGTACTTTATTACAGTTATTTATCGTCAACAAAACCAGAGAACATTGATGAAATCCTGGACAAGCTGGAACTACATTTTCCGCAATATGCAAGAGTTCACAGGACTACATATTTTCGTTGGCGTGAACAGGCTTTTGAAGCTGTAGGAAGCATATTATGGGGCTATGAGGGAGAAAGTGAACGTGTACTGAAGCTGGTTTGTGAAGATTACGTAGAAAAATAATTATTTCCAAAATCCTATTGACACAGATTTTCCAAAATCTCTATAGTGAAATTGCAAGGACGCAAAAAAGGCGTATAGCAATACTATATTTGGATTTTGAAAGGAGAAATACATATGATTATTTCAGTGGATACCGGTAACAAACACATGAAAACAGAGAACTGTGAGTTCAATTCCGGGGTGGAAATTTTGGATACACTGCCAGGAGAGTTGGAAGAGGTGATTGAGTACGAAGGAAAATATTATATGACAACGAATAGAAGAATCTCGTATATGGAAGATAAGACCGCAGATGATCGGTATTATATTCTGACATTATTTGCCATTGCAAAAGAATTATCTTACCGCGAAAAAAATGAAGGTTTGCTTCCGCAAAATTTACAGGAGATTGAGCTTCTGGTAGGACTGCCGCCTGCGCATTATGGGAAACAGCGAAAAAAATTCAGGGAGTATTTTTATCGGAATGGGGCAGTAGTTGAATTTTGCTATAAAGGCATTTCATACCGAATTGTTTTCAAAGAAGTAAAAGTTTATATACAGGCATATGCCGCATATTGTCTTCTTGCTGTGAAGAAACAGTTATCGGTAATACCAAAAATTTTATTAATCGATATTGGTGGCTTTACCGTAGATTATATGGTTTTAAGATTTGGACAGCTGGAAATGGAGTATGTCGATTCATTAGAAAATGGTGTCATTCGGTTATATAACAGTATTAAAGCTGCGATAAGACAAAAATACAGTATTCTCTTGGATGAAGAGGATATTGACAATATTATATTGGAAAGAGGTGGTTGCTATAAACCAGAGTTAAAAGAACGTGTACGTGAGGTTGCTATCGGATATGTGACAGAATTACTTGGAAAGTTTCGTGAGCTTGGAATTGATTTCAATACGACACAGACAGTATTTCTTGGAGGAGGTTCTATTTTATTGGCAGATTTCATCCAAATTGTATGGAAACGATTCGGTGTAGAATACAATATTATCAATGATACAAAAGCAAATGCAAAAGGGTATCGCTTACAGTATCTGGTTGAGAATAAGGAGGAACGGAAATGAGTAAAAAAAATGAGTACCGTTTCAATCTCCGTTTTGATGAAACCGATGAAGATCATCGGAAAGTCTGCCAGTTTTTGAATGATTACTGTGGTAGCAGGAAAAAAGCCAGATATATTGTTAAAGCAGTACTGGCCTATTGGACAATCGAAAATAAATCAATTGAACAGATAGCCCCAAAGCCGGTTTTTTCTGATCAGCCAAAGGAACAAAAAGTTCCTTTGGCACCAGAAGATAAGAATGAGGAGGATCATTTTGTAAGTATAGATGGAGAGTATGAAGCGAATGATGCGGAGGTTTCTTTAATGCTGAAGAATTATAAGCTGTTTGATAATTCTGAGGATTAGACAGGGAGGTGCAAAAAGTGATGGAACTTAAAATATTGGGGAGCATTTGTTTTCTGGAGGCAGTAGGGACTGTCGGAAACATTATGGGATATCATTTGGGAGCAGGAATCTGCCTGGCAGGAACAAGTTTGCTGACAGTATATACAGTTTATCTGGGAATGGAAAAAACACATAAGAAAATATGTCCGGAGTGTCAGTGTGAAATTCGGAAGTCGTATAGAATCTGTCCGGAATGTGGACACCTTTTTCAAGAAGGGTTGTCTGAAGAACAGCTAACAGATGTTATTGAAAAGGAAAAAGAAGACGATATGAGCTCCGAGCAGATTGATAGGGCATTTGAAAAAGTAGATACTCTTTCAATGGAAGAAGTCAAGGCCTATGATTCAGAACTGGATGATTTTCTAAGAAAATAGTATCTTTGGTGTTTGGTTAGGTTGTGGAAGAAATCAAGAATGTGTTAAATTGCATAAATTAATTATACAAAAATTGTGAAAATTCTATGAAGAAATGATGCCAAAAATTATTTGAATCGTATTATATATAGAATGTAAAAGAAAATATAATTCCTGGTTCCATGTAAATGTTTGCGGTTAACTCCATTGTGGCATGGATCGATCAGGCAGGAGGAACAGAAAATTCATAAAAAGCAGAAGGATACTCAACATTACCTGGTTTGTGCGGACTACTGGAAAGTTATTTCAGTAGTCTGTTTTGTTAATTGTAAAAGTGGTTGTTATTATGACAAATTGCAAAGAGCTCCGCCAACTGGAGAAGTTTTACAGGATTACAAATTAGGGGGGCAATAATGCCAAATAAAATGGATAAAGAACTAAAGAGAAAGTTTGGAGCGTATTTAAAAGTTTCAATATTGAACGCGAAAAAAGAATACCTGATAGAGCTGAATAAAATAATCAAAACAGAGACATCTTTGGATGAAGTTGATTCTATTGAGGATAAGGCAGCAGAACGCATGTTAGAGAATGTCTGTATTGATTATAAAATCAAAGATGGTGAAGAATTTCATGCGAGAGACGTATTAAATAGTATTGATGATCCCACGCTTTATTCTGCTATTTCTGCTTTAAATACCCTTCAGATTGAAATATTAGTATTGCGATGTATTGGAAAGAAAACTTTTCGTGAAATTGGGAAACTGGTAGGAAGAAGTGAGTTACAAGCTAAAAACATATATTTCAATACACTTACAAAACTAAGAAAAATCATAGGAGAAAAATAGATATGGGATTTAGGGAACTTCTTAATAGAGCAAAAACGATGGATGATACCGCGATGGTTCAGATAATAGAATTATATAATCCGCTATTATATAAATACGCAAACGTAAATAGTCAATTTGATCAAGATTTATATGAGGAGTTTGTATACCGTTTGATTATATGTGTTGTGAAGTTCCCATATTAAACCAATAAATATAATAATGCAATATATTGTATTATACAGTTGACAAAATAGCTATATATAGATATTATGAACATGTAATCATTTTTGTTTCTGGATTCAGAAACAGATATTTTGTTCAGGCTTATGGCCTGGAGAAAAAATTTAACCAATCATATGTACAAATAAAAGCATAGAAAGACATTGATTTATTTGAAAAATGAATGTCTGTTCTGTGCTTTTTTTGTGCGCAAAAAGGAGGTGGCTTCGTTGAAGAATTTTCAGAAAGGAGGAGAACGAATGAAATTTAAGCCCACGGTAGTATTATATGGATCCGTGATGCAGCCATTGAAGGAAGGACAGAAAGCTCACTATTGTCAGAATGGATTATGGCGTTCAACAGGAAAAATTAGGCGAGTATTGGAGCAGAATGATGAGTATGTAAAGTTTGAGACAGATACAGTTTGCTACTGTATTAATTTCTATGAGGAGGGCACTGGTGTTGTAGCACTGGCTGCATAAGGACGAACCTACGGATATTTTTTTTAATATCCGTAGGTTAATGGAGCTGAATAAATGTACATTCTTCAGGATGAATTGAAATTAAATGAGTGGCAATTTAGTCAGCGGAAATACCTGCCCTATGAAATGAAAGTGAAGCTTGCGGAAACACGGATTCAAGAATGGTATGAAAACTGGTATGGAGATGTGTACCTTAGTTACTCTGGGGGCCTGGATAGTACGGCACTGCTGTATATGATACGAATGGTATTAGGAGATGAGATACCGGCTGTATTTTCTAACACAGGACTGGAATTTCCAGAAATTGTACGGCACGCACGTAGGGCAAGCGGTAACTTTGTGGAGATTTATCCCAGGTGGAAGTCTGGAAAACGAGCTTATTTTTCGGAAGTTGTGGATAAATATGGTTTCCCGATTGCTTCAAAGGAAACGGCAAGCAAAGTCAGTAAACTTCGTCATGGTAACCTAAGTGATCGCTATCGTAATTACCTTTTATATGGGGATGAACGTGGGAAATTTGGTATGTTGCCTAAAAAATGGCGTTTCCTTGTTTGCATGCAGTGCGATATAAGTCCAAAGTGTTGTGATATCCTTAAGAAGGAACCTTTTACCAGATATGTAAAAGAGACTGGAAGAAAGCCGTACATTGGAATTACACAGGATGAAAGTTTTCGAAGAGAACATCAGTATTCGAAAACAGGATGCAATGTATATAGTGGAGCTCTTATAAAAAGTCAGCCTTTGGGTTCTTGGACGAGGGCTGATGTACTACGATACATTGTTGAAAAAGATATTGAAATCAGTTCGGTATATGGGGATATCCTACAGGATGAATTTGGACAGTACTATACGACTGGTGAACAAAGAACCGGATGTATGTTCTGCGGATTTGGCGCACACTTAGAGGCTGAACCAAACCGTTTTCAAAGAATGCTTGTAACGCATCCTAAACATTATAAGATCTGTATGAATTTGACTAATAATGGAGTTCGGTATGAAGAAGCGTTGAATGCGTGCGGAATACCAACAAAAACATGGGAGCAGGCAGGACAATTAAGCCTTGATTTAAAAAATGCTGCTTAGAATGAAATCGAGGGGCTGTCCTGAAAACGTAGTTCAGCGATAACCTATAAACAAGCATTCTAAATAAGCTCGCCTTTTGGCGGGCTTATTTCCTTCTCTTAATTATACAGTTAAAGAGATTCATTTCGGCTGAATCATTACATTTACCCCTAACTTTTCTAATGTACGAATATTCCTATTGATTATCTTTTCTTGATTGATAACGGAGTAGTAGTCCGCTCCAAGGTCATGATAAGGAACTTTCTCTTTTAGTATATGATAGATCGCGATTAACATGGTATGGGCTACTGCAATTAAAGCCCTTTTCCCACCTCTGCGCGCGGCAATTCTTTGATAACGGGAGTAGAGATAACTTTGCTTGTTGTTGTTTCAATTCTTTGGAATATTTTTTATTCCCTTTCAATGTGAATGCATTTGCTCCCATAGATTCATAGTTTCGAATCCATTGTTGGACAGATGCGAGACTTACATCAAACATATCGGCAATTCGCCGTTGACTTTCTTTTCCATCCAGATATAGATTTACAGCATATATCTTATCTGCAACAGATACTTTTCTTTTAGACATAAAATATGCTCCCTCCTAAGTGACAAGTTTTTATTATTTCACTTGTCTACCTAGAAGGGAGCATATCAAATAGACAGTTCTAAGAGAGGGAGGGTGTGACTCATGTCGAGTCACACCCTCCCCAAATTTTTATCATAAAAAGAAAAAAAGATGGCTAACGACAACCATCTTTCTCTCCGTTACATGTTATAATGTAACTATGCTGAGTCTCGGAGTCATCCAGAACACCAAGCCAGCGCCGTCTGTGAGAGTTCCACAGTTTAAGCCATTTGTAAAACAGGTTTTGTGAAATGCCGAAGCGCTCACAGAGCTGTTCTATGGAGCCAAGGGAGGCAAAGTACTTCCCCAGAAGACACAGAACAAAGAGCAGGCTGAAACTGGAGTAAAGAGATTAGGTGAAAATGGAGAACGAACAGATAGTAATAGAATTAAAAGAACTTTTGTATATGGAATTCAGGCGA